>NZ_JBWKXF010000025.1:0-10366 GCF_059422645.1 Pseudomonas sp. GW821-FHT01C01
TATCTGTCGCCAATAGCCATGGAGCAAAAAGCGGCATAAACACCGTAATCGGTGTCCGGGATTACTTGACCAGTTCAAGCCCGCTCCCACAGAGTTTTGCTGCGGACACAAAACTGTAGGAGCTGGCTTGCCAGCGAAGCTTTTAACGCCAGTCAGGACGCCTTCGCTGGCAAGCCAGCTCCTACAAAAGCTCCCCCGTCCGGGCCAGAATGCAAAACGCCAACCCGAAGGTTGGCGTTTTGTTCAGCTCCAGCGCGATTTAGCGCGGTACGACCGGCTTACGGGCGGGTTTGGGGCCCTTGCCTTTCGCCGCTTCCTTACGCTCCTTGGCCGCTTGCTGGTTGCGGGCAAACGCCGCAGCCTTGGCCTGTTCGCGCTTGTCCCACGGGTTGCCGCCATCGCTGGCACGTGGTGGCAGGCCAGTGTGCTGGGTGAGGATCTTGGTGGTCTTTTCCCCTGCAACCTTGTGGCTGCCGGCCGGCGTCGAGTTCTTGCGACGGGCGCTCTGGTAACTGTCGGTCGACGGCTGATGCAAAGGAATCAACTGGTTCTTGCCCGGCCCGATCAGGTCGGCGCGGCCCATGCGGGTCAGTGCTTCACGCAGCATCGGCCAGCCTTTCGGGTCGTGGTATCGCAAGAACGCCTTGTGCAGACGGCGCTGCTCTTCGCTCTTGACGATGGTCACCGCGTCACTCTTGTAGGTGACCTTGCGCAGCGGGTTCTTGCCCGAGTGGTACATCGCGGTGGCGGTGGCCATCGGCGACGGGTAGAACGCCTGCACCTGGTCGGCACGGAAGCCGTTGCCCTTGAGCCACAGGGCCAGGTTCATCATGTCTTCATCGGTGGTGCCCGGGTGGGCGGCGATGAAGTAAGGAATCAGGTATTGCTCCTTGCCCGCTTCCTTGGAGTACTTCTCGAACATGCGCTTGAACTTGTCATAGCTGCCGATGCCCGGTTTCATCATCTGGTTGAGCGGACCTTCCTCGGTGTGTTCCGGGGCGATCTTCAGGTAACCACCGACGTGGTGAGTCACCAGTTCCTTGACGTATTCCGGCGACTCGACCGCGAGGTCATAGCGCAGGCCGGAAGCAATCAGGATCTTCTTCACACCCGGCAACTCACGGGCACTGCGGTACAGCTGGATCAGCGCCGAGTGGTCGGTGTTCAGGTTCGGGCAGATGCCAGGGAACACGCACGATGGCTTGCGGCACGCGGATTCGATTTCCGGGCTCTTGCAAGCGATGCGGTACATGTTCGCGGTCGGGCCGCCAAGGTCGGAGATCACCCCGGTAAAACCCGGGACCTTGTCACGAATTTCTTCGATTTCGCGAATGATCGACTCGTGGGAGCGGTTCTGGATGATCCGGCCTTCGTGCTCGGTGATAGAGCAGAAGGTGCAGCCGCCGAAGCAGCCACGCATGATGTTCACCGAGAAGCGGATCATGTCGTAGGCCGGGATCTTCTCCTTGCCGTACGCCGGGTGCGGAATGCGCGCATAAGGCATGCCGAACACGTAGTCCATTTCTTCGGTGGTCATCGGAATCGGTGGCGGGTTGAACCAGACGTCCACTTCGCCATGCTTCTGCACCAGCGCACGGGCGTTGCCCGGGTTGGTTTCCAGGTGCAACACGCGGTTGGCGTGGGCGTAGAGCACCGCATCGTTGCGGACCTTTTCCACCGACGGCAAACGGATCACGGTCTTGTCGCGGGTCATGCGCGGGCTGGCGAGGATCTGCACGACCTTGGCTTCCTGCGGATCCTCAACCGGACCTTTTTCTTGCTCGATGGCGCAGGCCTGGGTGTCCTGGGTGTTCACGTACGGGTTGATGATCTTGTCGATCTTGCCCGGACGGTCGATGCGCGTGGAATCGACTTCGTACCAGCCTTGCGGGGTATCACGACGGATGAACGCGGTCCCGCGCACGTCGGTGATGTCTTCGATCTTGTGACCGTAGGACAGACGCTGGGCGACCTCGACGATCGCGCGCTCGGCGTTGCCGTAGAGCAGGATGTCGGCGCTGGCGTCGATCAGGATCGAGTTGCGCACGCGGTCCTGCCAGTAGTCGTAGTGGGCGATGCGGCGCAGGGACGCTTCGATGCCGCCGAGCACGATTGGCACGTGCTTGTAGGCTTCCTTGCAGCGCTGGCTGTAAACCAGGCTGGCGCGGTCCGGACGCTTGCCGGCCAGGCCACCCGGCGTGTAGGCATCGTCGGAACGGATTTTCTTGTCCGCGGTGTAGCGGTTGATCATCGAGTCCATGTTGCCGGCCGCGACACCGAAGAACAGGTTCGGCTCGCCGAGCTTCATGAAGTCGTCTTTGGACTGCCAGTTCGGCTGGGCAATGATCCCGACGCGGAAGCCTTGGGACTCCAGCAGCCGGCCGATGATCGCCATGCCGAACGACGGGTGATCGACATAGGCATCACCGGTCACGATGATGATGTCGCAGGAATCCCAGCCGAGCTGATCCATCTCCTCCCTGCTCATGGGCAGGAACGGCGCTGGCCCGAAACATTCGGCCCAGTACTTGGGATAGTCAAATAACGGCTTGGCTGCTTGCATGTCGATAACCGGTGTTGGCTTTCATTGAATTTCGCGGGCGCGGAATATAGCACAAATTTTGACCAATTCCGACGGCTGCGGTCGGAAATTGCGGCGCCGGCCTCAGAGTGTGGCACAACCTTTGTGGCGAGGGAGCTTGCTCCCGCCCGACTGCGAAGCAGTCGCAAAGCCAGCAATGCGGTGCCGCAGGTATTGGGGCTGCTGCGCAGCCCAGCGGGAGCAAGCTCCCTCGCCACAGGGGCCCTGCATCAACAGTTACTCGTCGTCGTCGAAGTTATAGCTACCCGGCGCCAGGTTCTCGAATCGGGTGTACTTACCGATGAACGCCAGGCGGATAAAGCCGATCGGACCGTTCCGCTGCTTGCCGATGATGATTTCGGCGATGCCCTTGTGCTCGGTTTCCGGGTGATACACCTCGTCGCGGTAAACGAACATGATCACGTCGGCGTCCTGCTCGATCGCTCCGGATTCCCGCAAGTCGGAGTTCACCGGGCGCTTGTTCGGCCGCTGTTCCAGGGAGCGGTTGAGCTGCGAGAGCGCCACCACCGGGCAGTTGAATTCCTTGGCCAGGGCTTTCAGGGATCGGGAGATCTCGGAAATCTCGTTGGTCCGGTTGTCACCGCTGGAACCCGGAATCTGCATCAGTTGCAGGTAGTCGATCATGATCAGGCCGACATCGCCGTGTTCGCGCACCAGACGACGGGTCCGGGCGCGCATTTCCGACGGGCTGATGCCGGCGGTATCGTCGATGAACAGCTTGCGGTCGTTGAGCAGGTTGACCGCCGAAGTCAGGCGCGGCCAGTCGTCGTCTTCCAACTGACCGGAACGGACCTTGGTTTGGTCGATGCGGCCGAGGGAAGACAGCATACGCATGATCAGCGATTCGCCTGGCATCTCGAGGGAGTACACCAGGACAGCCTTCTCGCTGCGCAGCACGGCGTTTTCCACCAGGTTCATCGCAAAGGTGGTTTTACCCATGGACGGACGGCCGGCGACGATGATCAGGTCGGCCGGTTGCAGGCCGCTGGTCTTCTCGTCGAGGTCGGTATAGCCGGTGGACAGGCCGGTGATGGCGTTGTCGGTGTTGAACAGGGTGTCGATGCGGTCGATGGCCTTGGTCAGCAGGTCGTTGACACCCACCGGGCCACCGGTTTTCGGTCGCGCCTCGGCGATCTGGAAGATCTGCCGCTCGGCCTCATCGAGAATTTCGGCGGCGGTGCGGCCTTCCGGGTTGAAAGCGCTGTCGGCGATTTCGGTGCTGATGCCGATCAATTGACGCAATGTCGCCCGTTCGCGAACGATCTGCGCATAGGCCTTGATGTTGGCGACAGACGGGGTGTTTTTCGCCAGTTCGCCCAAGTAACCGAGGCCGCCGACCTGTGAAGTCTGACCTTCCTTGTCCAGTTGCTCGGACAGGGTCACGACGTCGATCGGCATGTTCTGATCGGCCAGTTTGGCGATCGCACGGAAAATCAGGCGGTGGTCATGTCGATAGAAATCGCCGTCGGAGACTTGATCGAGCACACGCTCCCAGGCGTTGTTGTCCAGCATCAGACCACCGAGCACGGCCTGTTCGGCCTCGATGGAATGCGGCGGTACCTTCAGCGCGGCGGTTTGCAGATCGTATTGCTCTGGAGCTGAGATTTCGTTCATGGCCACTTGGTTTTTTTTTGGAAAGCAGGAATGTAAAAACTGGGATGCCAGAAAGACAAAGGGCACGACCTGTAAACAGGATCGTGCCCGATGTTACCGGCAAGCACCCGAGGGTGCCAGCCGACAAGTGCTGCTTAAGCTGCTACCACGACAACGCGTACGGTGGCTTCAACTTCGGCGTGCAGGTGCACGGCTACGTCGAATTCGCCTACGTTGCGGATGGTGCCGTTCGGCAGACGAACTTCGCTCTTCTGCACTTCAACGCCGGAGGCGGTCAGTGCGTCAGCGATGTCGTGAGTACCGATCGAACCGAACAGCTTGCCTTCGTCGCCAGCGGTGGCAGTGATGGTCACTTCCAGCTCGGCCAGTTGGGCAGCGCGGCTTTCAGCCGATGCTTTGCGATCTGCTGCAGCTTTTTCCAGCTCAGCGCGACGCTCTTCGAACGCAGCCAGGTTGGCTGGGGTCGCAGCGGTAGCTTTGCCGTAAGGCAGCAGGTAGTTACGACCGTAACCAGCCTTAACGTTCACTTTGTCACCCAGGTTGCCCAGGTTGGTGACTTTTTCCAGAAGGATCAGTTGCATGTGAAAATCCTCTTAACTTTTAACCTTCACCGTTCGCGTTATCGGCATCTTTCGGTGCCGAACGACCGCGAAAATCAATCAGGCTGTCGACGATGGCCAGGACCACCAGCAACGGATAGATCAGTTGCATGAACAGCAACAGCGTCACGTACAACCCCACCAGCCAGAACCTGGCCAGTCGCTTCTGCGCCACCAGCCCGTGAATCAGGGCCAGCCCGGCGAACACCAGCGGTACGCTGCACAACGGCGTCAACATGGCCATCTGTGGACCGATGTTCGGTCCAAGAAGCATGCACGCCAGCAGCAACATCGCCGGCAACAGCGGGAAGCGGATGGCGCGAAACTCGCGACCAAAACCGCCCGGGTTGTACAACAACGCCTGCCAGTAGCGCCCGACAAGCAGGCTCAGCAAGCTGACGATTTGCAACAACGCCGCAATCAGGCCGGTCAGGACCGGTGCAATCAGGGACGCGAAACGCGCTTGTTCGTCTACCGACATCTTCTGGTAGACATCACCGAGTAGCGACGGCATGACTTTGATCAAAGCCTGCGCCAGCATCTCGATCTGGGGAGCAAAAGCTGTCCCCAACACCACTGAAAACACCACTCCCATCGCTATGCTGACCAGCAGCACGCGGTTCCAGGACTCGCTTGCGCGCAAAACCAACGCAAGGCTCGCAGACCCCAGCAGCACCAGAAGTGCCCGTGGGTCGTCGGAGTACAGCCACCAGATCAATGCCGGCAGCAGTCCCAGAGCAAGAACGCCCAGGGCGTCCCTCAATCCGCGCCGCAGGAGCACAAGGCATCCAGCGGCAGCACCCAACCAATACAACAACGGCATCGCCGCGCATCCAGCCACTACCAGAGTGGCCTGCATACGGCCGCGCATGATGAACTCAGCTATGGCCCGCATGCATTCAATCCTTTGCTACGTGTCGACTGCCCGGTCTCAGCGGCCGTGGCTGTCGGTGTAGGCCAGCAGGGCCAGGAAGCGGGCGCGCTTGATAGCGGTGGCCAGCTGACGCTGATAACGAGCTTTGGTACCGGTGATGCGGCTTGGAACGATTTTGCCGGTCTCGGATACGTAGGCTTTCAGAGTGTTGAGATCTTTGTAATCGATCTCTTTCACGTCTTCAGCGGTGAAGCGGCAGAATTTACGACGACGGAAGAAACGTGCCATTTGATAGGCTCCTTAAAAGGTCCGTGGATTACTCGTCAGCGTTATCGCTGTTGTCGCTGTCATCACTGTCAACGCTTTCAGCGCCTTCGTGCTCAGGACGGTCGCGACGCTCACGGCGCTCACTGCGGTTTTCTTCAGCCTTGAGCATCTCGGACTGGCCAGTAACGGCTTCGTCGCGACGGATGACCAGGTTACGGATCACTGCATCGTTGTAGCGGAAGTTGTCTTCCAGCTCGGCCAGGGCCTTGCCAGTGCACTCAACGTTCAGCATCACGTAGTGAGCCTTGTGAACATTGTTGATTGCGTAGGCCAGTTGACGACGGCCCCAATCTTCCAGACGGTGGATTTTGCCGCCGTCTTCTTCGATCAGCTTGGTGTAACGCTCAACCATGCCGCCGACTTGCTCGCTTTGATCCGGGTGGACCAAAAAGATGATTTCGTAATGACGCATGAATGCTCCTTACGGGTTGTAGCCTGCCGCTCAAAAGCGGTCAGACAAGGAGTGAATGACACTAATGGACTTGCGGACGCTAGACACGTTGGTGCCTGCCATCACAGCAAGGGGCGCAATTGTAGAGAAGGGGCGAGGGAGGCGCAAGGTAATTGGTGATTATTTGAACAACCCCCAATCTTTCCCTCACCACAAAACACTGTGGGAGCGGGCTTGCTCGCGAAAGCGGCATTACACCCAACATAGTTGCTGAATGTTACTCCGCCTTCGCTGGCAAGCCAGCTCCTACATTGGGTCGCGTGTGGATCAGGACTTCTTGGCGGCAGCCTTGGCTTTGACACTGCGCTGGCGCTGCGCTTCGAACAGACAAACGCCGGTCGCTACGGAAACGTTGAGACTGCTGACGCTACCGGCCATCGGCAGGTTCACCAGATAATCGCAATGCTCGCGGGTCAGGCGACGCATGCCCTTGCCTTCGGCGCCCATGATCAGGATGGTCGGGCCGGTCAGATCCTGGTCATAAAGACTGACTTCCGCCTCCCCCGCCGTACCGACAACCCACAAGCCGCGCTGCTGGAGTTTTTCCAGGGTGCGCGCCAGGTTGGTCACGGCGACCAGCGGAATCACTTCGGCGGCACCGCAGGCGATTTTCCGTACGACCGGCGTCAGGGTCGCAGACTTGTCCTTCGGCACGATCACGGCCAGCGCGCCCGCCGCATCGGCAGAACGCAAGCAGGCGCCGAGGTTGTGCGGATCGGTCACGCCGTCGAGCACCAGCAACAACGGTGCGCCGTCGGTGCGATCGAGCAGTTCGTCGAGCATTGCCTCGCCCCAGACCTGGCTCGGACTCACGTCCGCGACCACGCCCTGGTGCACGCCTTCAACCCAGGCGTCCATTTCGCGGCGCTCGGCCTGGCCGACCTGGACCCGGTTTTCGTTGGCCAACTCAATCAGCGTCTGGACCCGAGGATCATTGCGGCCTTCGGCCAGCCAGATCTGTTTCACGCGTTTCGGGTGGTGACGCAACAACGCTTCTACCGCGTGTACGCCGTAGATTTTTTCCAACTGACTCATGGCTTGGCCTTAGGTTTACGCGCCCCGCCACTCTTGGCTGGAGCCGAGCCCGCTTTTGGCGGACCTTTACGATGTTTGCTCGGTTTGGCTGGCTTGCCGCCGACGGCCTTGTCAGGCGCCGACCGACTGGTCTTTCCCGCAGACGCCGCTTTACCGCCGTTTTTCGCACCGGCCAGCAACGCCTGTTTCATTTCACGACTCTTGCGCACTTCGGCGTTTTTCGCCGCCGCATCGCTCGGACGATAGGCCTCGACAGCCTTTTCCTTCGCAGGACGACGGCCGGTTTTCGCCGGGGCAGGCTCTGCTTCAACTTTCGCTGCAGGCGCTGCACTTTCGGTACCGCGTTTTTTACGGCCGATCGGTGCACTGATGGTTTTTTCAGCCATCTCGAAGTCGATCTTGCGCTCGTCAAGGTCGACGCGCATGACTCGCACTTCAACAGTGTCGCCCAGGCGGAAGCTGCGACCGGTGCGCTCACCGGCCAGGCGGTGGTGCACAGGATCGAAGTGGTAGTAATCGCCCGGCAGTGCAGTAACGTGCACCAGGCCTTCGACGTAGATATCGGTCAGTTCGACGAATAGACCAAAACCGGTCACGGCGGTGATCACACCCGGGAACGATTCGCCCACGCGGTCTTTCATGAACTCGCACTTGAGCCAGTTCACCACGTCACGGGTCGCTTCGTCGGCACGGCGCTCGCTCATCGAGCACTGCTCGCCGAGCTGCTCCAGGGCCGCTTCGTCGTACGGATAGATGCGCGCCTTCGGAATGGTCATCGCACCGGCACGGCGAACGTGCGGGGTGTTCTGCTTCGAATGGATCACGCTGCGAATCGCCCGGTGCGTGAGCAAGTCCGGGTAGCGACGGATCGGCGAAGTGAAGTGCGTGTACGCCTCGTAATTCAGGCCGAAGTGGCCCTGGTTATCGGCGCTGTATACCGCCTGGCTCAACGAACGCAGCATGACGGTCTGGATCAGGTGGAAATCCGGGCGATCCTTGATACCGGCCAACAACGCCTGGTAATCCTTCGGCGACGGACCGTCCTTGCCTTTGTGCAGGGACAGGCCGAGCTCGCCGAGGAAGGCGCGCAGCTTTTCCAGACGCTCCGGCGGCGGACCATCGTGAACGCGGTACAACGCAGGAATTTCGTGCTTTTTCAGGAACTCGGCGGTGGCCACGTTGGCCGCCAGCATGCATTCCTCGATCAGCTTGTGCGCGTCGTTACGTACAGTCGGACGGATTTCGGCAATCTTGCGCTCGGAACCGAAGATGATCCGGGTTTCCTGGGTTTCGAAATCGATCGCGCCACGCACGTGACGAGCGGCCAGCAATACCTTGTACAGCGAATACAGCTGCTTGAGGTGCGGCACCACGTCGGTGTATTCGCCGCGCAGCTTGCGCGCCTCGGTAGCCTTCGGCGTTTCGAGCATGGCGCTGACCTTGTTGTAGGTCAGACGGGCGTGGGAGTGGATGACCGCTTCGTAGAAGCAGTAGTCGGTCATTTCACCGGATTTGGAGATGGTCATCTCGCAAACCATGGCCAGGCGATCGACTTGCGGGTTCAGCGAGCAGAGGCCGTTGGACAGTTGCTCGGGAAGCATCGGAATCACGCGCTCGGGGAAGTACACCGAGTTGCCGCGAACCTGCGCTTCTGCATCCAGCGCCGAACCGAGTTTCACGTAGCTGGATACGTCGGCAATCGCCACGTACAGCTTCCAGCCGCCGGAGAACAGACGCAGCTTGCCCGGACGGGCTTCGCAGTAGACCGCATCGTCGAAGTCGCGGGCATCTTCGCCGTCAATGGTGACGAACGGCAGATGACGCAGGTCGATACGCTTCTCTTTGTCTTTCTCTTCGACTTCCGGCTTGAGCTTGCCGGCTTCCTTGAGCACGGCGTCAGGCCAGACGTGAGGAATGTCGTAGGTACGCAGGGCAACATCGATTTCCATGCCCGGCGCCATGTAGTTGCCCACCACCTCGACCACGTCGCCTTGCGGCTGGAAGCGTGGTGTTGGCCAGTGAGTGATCTTCACTTCGACGAACTGACCGATCTGCGCGTTGGCGTTACGACCCGGCGTCACCAGCACTTCCTGCTGGATCTTCGGGTTATCGGCAACCACGAAACCGATACCGCCCTCTTCGAAGTAGCGGCCGACGATGGTTTCGTGAGCGCGGGATACCACTTCGACGATCATGCCTTCGCGGCGACCACGACGATCCAGACCGGATACGCGGGCCAGAGCACGGTCACCGTCGAACACCAGACGCATCTGCGCCGGGCTCATGAACAGGTCGTCACTGCCATCGTCCGGCACCAGGAAGCCGAAGCCATCGCGGTGACCGCTGATGCGGCCCAGGATCAGGTCGAGCTTGTCCACCGGCGCATAAGTGCCGCGACGAGTGTAAATAAGCTGAGCATCGCGCTCCATGGCGCGCAGGCGGCGGCGCAGGGCTTCGATCTGGTCTTCCGTGGTCAGACCAAACTCTTCGACCAGCTGCTCGCGGTTAGCAGGCGAACCCCGATCAGCAAGGTGCTGAAGGATCAGTTCGCGGCTAGGAATAGGGTTTTCATATTTTTCCGCTTCACGAGCGGCCTCGGGATCGAGGGACTGCCAATCGGCCATTAGAGAGTTTTCACCTTGTCTATATGCGGGTTAGTTTGGCATAGGCGTAATGAAACGGGAAATTTCAAGCTAAGACGACCCATCTAAAGCCCTGTATCGACACCGCAAAGCTGTTTTGAAGACCGCTGACGAAATTTTTCAGGTTTTTTTAATGTCGGGGGTTTACAGTTAAAAAGACGCTCCGTATAGTGCGCGCCATCGACGACGGACAACGTTGCCGATACTGCCCAGATGGTGAAA
>NZ_JBWKXF010000025.1:10463-77003 GCF_059422645.1 Pseudomonas sp. GW821-FHT01C01
AAATTGGTAGACACGCCAGCTTCAGGTGCTGGTGACCTTACGGTCGTGGAAGTTCGAGTCTTCTTCTGGGCACCAATTTCGAGCTTGAGATTAGATCAATTTCAAGGCTCACACAAAAACCCGCGAAAGCGGGTTTTTGCATTTTTGGCCTCTGGTTTATTAATTTTAAAATCAGGGGTTTACAGATCAAAACGCTCTCCGTATAGTGCGCCACATCAACAGCGGCAACGCTGAAGATGATTGCCCAGATGGTGAAATTGGTAGACACGCCAGCTTCAGGTGCTGGTGACCTTACGGTCGTGGAAGTTCGAGTCTTCTTCTGGGCACCAATTCAAATTCAAGGTTACGGCCTTGAATTCACAAAAACCCGCGAAAGCGGGTTTTTGCGTTTCTGGGGCGCAGAAAACACGCCCCCTCCTGTAGGAGCGAGCTTGCTCGCGATGAACGTGCAGGCAATGCATTTCTCCAGGCAATCCTAATCTTCGTTAACGCCCATCGCGAGCAAGCTCGCTCCTACAGTAGCAATGCACGCGCTCTATCAAACACATGCCAACCTCACAAGGCGCATTTGAGAAACAATATCGTTTATCATTGTTGCAAGTTTTTGCAATGCGACAGTGAGGAACCCTGCGAATGATGTATCGAAATACCCTGCGCCGCGGCCTGACCATCACCCTGCTCGGCCTGGCACTCGCCACTCCCCTCACCCAAGCCGCCGATCCGGTTTCCCTGACCCTCTACAACGGCCAGCACAAAGAAGTCGGCGACGCGGTCGCCAAAGCCTTCGAAGCCAAAACCGGCATCCACGTCAATGTGCGCAAAGGCAGCAGCAACCAACTCGCCAGCCAGGTCGTCGAAGAAGGCGATCGCTCCCCCGCCGACGTGATCTACACCGAAGAATCGCCGCCACTGAACAAACTCGGTGAACAAGGCCTGCTGGCCAAGGCTGACGACACAACGCTGGCCGTTCTGCCCAAGGAATACGTCGCCGGCAACGGCACCTGGATCGGCGTGACTGCCCGGGTGCGCGTTGTGGCCTACAACCCCAAACTGGTTGATGAAAAAGACTTGCCGACCTCGGTGATGGAATTCTCCAATCCAAAATGGCAGGGCAAAGTCGGCTTCGTACCCACCAGCGGCGCCTTCCAGGAACAAGCCGTCGCAATCATCAAAGTGCACGGTATGGACGCCGCCGAAGAATGGCTGACCGGGCTACGTGCATTCGGCAAGACCTACAGCAACAACATGGTTGCATTGAAAGCCGTGGAAAATGGCGAAGTCGCCACCGTACTGGTCAACAATTACTACTGGTTCGCCCTGCAGCGTGAAAAAGGCCAACTCGATTCGAAACTGCATTACTTCACCGGCGGCGATGTCGGCGGACTCATCACTGTTTCCAGTGCCGCAGTGCTCAAATCCAGCAAACATCCCAAAGAAGCTCAGCAATTGCTCGCCTACATGGCCAGCGAGGAAGGCCAGCGCGTGATCACCCAGACCACCGCCGAATACCCTCTGCACAAAGGCATGGAATCTGATCGCGGGCTCAAGCCATTACGCGAATTGCAGGCGCCGAACGTGACGCCAGCCGATCTGGGCAATGCCGAGGAAGCCCTGGACCTGGAACGTGACGTTGGCTTGAATTGATGAGTACTTCGTTATCCGCCACCAGCCCGCACGGCACGAACGCGCCACGTCGCAAACGGCCGCCGGTGGGGCTGGTGTTGCCGGTGTTGCTGCTGGTCGTACTCAGCTTCCTGCCGCTGGCCTATGTCGGGCTCAAAGCCTGGCAAGCAGGCTGGGCAGAAGCCTTGCATCTGATTTGGCGGCCCTATGTGTTTGGCCTGCTGCGCAACACCCTTGCACTGATGCTCGGCGTAACCGTCGCCTGCGGCGTGATCGGCTTGTCCCTGGCGTGGCTGCTGGAACGCAGCAATCTACCGGGACGGCGGCTTTGGGGCGTGATCCTGTGCCTGCCGTTCGCCGTGCCTGCGTTTGTCAGCAGCTTCACCTGGGTTTCACTGAGCGCCCACTTTGAAGGACTCGGCGGGGCGATCCTGGTGATGAGCCTGTCCAAATACCCGCTGATTTTTCTGCCCGTGGCGGCGACCCTGAGCAATCTCGACCCGTCCCTGGAAGAGTCGGCCCGCACGCTGGGGCAGAATCGCTGGGGCGTGTTTTTCCGCGTCACCCTGCCATTGCTCTGGCCTTCACTGCTGGCGGGTTCATTGCTGATTGCGCTGCACATGCTGGTGGAGTTCGGCGCTTTGTCGATCATTGGCCTGCAAACCTTCACCACGGCGATCTATCAGCAGTTCGAGCTGGCGTTCAGTAACGCCAACGCAGCCATGCTTTCAGCGGTACTGCTGGCGCTGTGCCTGATGTTGCTGTGGCTGGAGTTGCGCGTACGCGGCAAAGGCCGACATGTGCGCACCGGCCAAGGCGCGGCGCGCAATGCCGAGCAGGTTCAACTGGGACCGTGGGCATTGGCGGGACAGCTTTACTGCCTGCTGCTGGCAATCATCGGTAGCGGGATTCCGCTCGGCATGCTGGCCTACTGGCTGGCAGTGGGATCATCGGCCGCCTTTCCCGTGGCGGCAATCGGCGAGGCACTGCTGTCATCCCTCGCACTGTCGCTGGGTGGCGCTACGCTGTGCCTGGTCCTGGCGGTGCCGGTCGGACTGCTGGTCGTACGCTACAAAGGTCAACTGGCGATCTGGGCCGAGCGGTTGCCGTATCTGCTGCACGCCCTGCCGGGGCTGGTCATTGCCCTGACCCTGGTGTACTTCGCCCTGCACTACGTGCCGATGCTTTACCAGACGTCCGCGTTGCTGCTGATCGCCTATGCCCTGCTGTTTCTGCCATTGGCCCAAGCGCCGATCCGCACCGCCCTGAACAAGGCGGCGCCGCAACTTGAGGAGGCGGCTCGCACACTGGGCGCATCTTCATTCAGTGCTTTCTGCCGAGTGACACTGCCGATTATTTTCCCGGCGCTGGGCGCAGCTTTTGCGCTGGTGTTCCTGGATGCAATGAAGGAACTGACGGCAACCTTGCTGTTGAGCCCCACCGGGCTGAACACCCTGGCAACGGAAGTCTGGGCGCATACCGCGAATGTTGAATTTGCGGCGGCGGCGCCTTATGCGGCGTTGTTGATATTGGTGTCGGGGTTGCCGGTCTATCTGCTGACGACCCGGATGTATCTGAGCCGTTGAGACCGTATTCGCGAGCAAGCCCGCTCCCACACTAGATCTGCTGTGAACTCACTATTTGTGAACACCAGAGATTAAATGTGGGAGCGGGCTTGCTCGCGAAGGCGTCGGTCCAGGCAACCCGTCAAGCCCGGAACTGCCCCAGGCTCGCCTTCAACTGCGCCGCGAGGCCGTCCAGTACCTTGCCACTGGCCGTGGTCTCCACGACGGCTTGCGCCGCCTTCTCGGCCTGGGCATGAATGGTCTGGACCCTGCCTCGCACCGCCTGCGCGCCCTGAGCCTGATGCGCCGCGGCCTGGGTGGCCAGACCGATTGCCGCATGTACCTGTTCGACGGATGCCTGCACCGACTGCTGCAACCGCGCACTGTCACGCAGCACCAGCAAACCCTCACTGGCCTGGCGCCCGGCCTGACCAATCGCCGCCACCGCCTCACGCGCACCTTGCTGCAACGCCACGATATGCGCCTGAATATCGCCAGTGGAGCTCTGCGTCTTGCTCGCCAGCGCCCGCACCTCATCGGCCACCACCGCAAACCCGCGCCCGGTCTCGCCGGCACGCGCCGCTTCGATAGCCGCGTTCAGCGCCAGCAGGTTGGTCTGCTCGGCGATCCCATGAATCACCGTCAGCACCACCTCAATCTGCTCACTTTGCTGTGCCAGGCGCTCGATCACTTGCGCGCCGGTGTTGACCTGACCCGCCAACTCCTCGATCAGGCTGCCGACTTTCGCCGAGGTCCGGGTGTTTTCATCGGTGGCCTGGCGAATGTCCACGACTTGCTTGAGTGCCGCCTGCATGGCGTGGCTTTCCGACTGCGCCTCATCAGCCATTTGCGACAGCGCACGCAAACTCTCCGCCACCTCGTCGCGCTGCATCCCCGCCGCCGCATCCGCCCCGGCATTGCGTAAGGTCATGGCGCCAATTTCCACACCGGTACGCTGGGCCACATCGCCCGCCTCGCGCACGATCGGCTGCAACTTATCCACAAAGCGATTGACCGCCGAGGCCATGTCGCCGATCTCATCCTTGCTGCTGATCTGCACACGCTTGGTCAGATCGCCCTCGCCCGCTGCCAGGTCATCCATGGCAACGATCAGCATTTTCAGGCGATTGACCACCCGGCGACCGAGCACCACCGCCAACAACAGCAGGACACCGAAACCCACCACCGCCAGACACACACCGATGCGCCAGCGCAAGGTTGCCGCGGCTTCCTGCACGGTACCGGTGGTGTTGGCTTTCATTTCCGCCGCCGTGGACTGCGCTGACTGCAGGCGCGAGCGCATGGCCGCTGCGCTGTCAGCCGCCGCGCCTTTCAGGCTGTCGCCCACCAGTTGATCGCTGCTGGCGATCAAGGCCGAGAAGCGCTTGTCCAGGGCCGCGAGATCGGTCTCCACCGACGCGGTCGAGACCCCCATCAGAACCTTGCCGATTTCCACGCCATTGGGGTTGATCGAGGCCTCGACGTAGAACACCGAAGGATCGTTCTTCGCTGCATCCAGCACCTTGTCGAGCGCCCGCTCGCCCTGGCCTTTTTCCAGCAATGCCTTGTTGATCGGGTTTTCCCGGTTGAGGTAGCGCGTCAGGTGCTGGCCGGTAGCGTCGTCATACACCACGAACAGCACATTGGGATTGCGCTGGGCCCGGCGGGCGAACTCGGAAAGTGTCGGAACGTCGTTGTCCCACATGGCGCGGGGTGCGACCGAAGCCAGAAGCTGCGCCATGTCGCTGGCGGAGTCCTTCAGGTCCTTTTCCAGGGTCGAACGCAATTGCGCCTGCTCTTCCTCCAGGCGCGAGGACAAACCGGCCGTGAGGCGCTGACGGGTGCTGGTAGAGAGACTATCCAGACTGGACGTGACTTCACGACCGGCCTGCTCAAGCTCGGCGGAAAGTTTTTGACTGTCCGCGCCCAGGCGCATGCCCAGATCGGCTTCCAGCGCGGTCACCGTGCTCCGGGTCAGAGCAACAGCCACCAGCACCTGCACCAAAAGGGCGATACCAAGGGTAACGAACACGGGCCGCAACAAACGGCTTTGTAACAATGAGAGAACGGCCGACATCTGAAATCCCTCTGCTTTGGCGCCATTAAATTGATAGCACGCCGGAAGCAATGCTTTTTTTAATGTTCGCAGCAAAGGTCATGCCGTCCAGCAGGCATAAACGACAAAGGGCCCAATTAAGGGCCCTTTGTTTTTTACATCAACGACTTATCAAGCAAACGGATGACGCAGAACGATGGTTTCGTTGCGATCCGGGCCCGTCGAAATAATGTCGATCGGCGCGCCGACCAGCTCTTCGACACGCTTGATGTAGTTGCGCGCAGCCTGCGGCAGTTCTTCCAGGGTCTTGGCGCCCAGGGTCGACTCGCTCCAGCCCGGCATTTCTTCGTACACCGGCTCCAGGCCGATGTAGCTGTCGGCGTCGGTCGGGGCGTCGATCACTGCACCGTCAGCGTTTTTGTAGCCAACGCAGATGTTGATGGTTTCCAGGCCGTCCAGTACGTCCAGCTTGGTCAGGCACAGGCCCGAGATGCTGTTGACGTCGATGGCGCGACGCAGGATGACGGCATCGAACCAGCCGCAACGACGGGCACGGCCGGTGGTTGCACCGAACTCGTGGCCACGCTTGGCCAGGAACGCACCCACATCGTCGAACAGCTCAGTCGGGAACGGACCAGAACCCACACGGGTGGTGTAGGCCTTGGTGATGCCGAGGATGTAATCCAGGAACATCGGACCCACGCCCGAACCGGTCGCGATACCGCCAGCGGTGGTGTTGGAGCTGGTGACGTACGGGTAGGTACCGTGGTCGATGTCCAGCAGGGAGCCCTGGGCGCCTTCGAACATGATGTCTTTGCCGGCGCGACGCAGGTTATGCAGCTCGGCGGTGACGTCCAGCATCATCGGCTTGAGCAGCTCGGCGTACTCCATGCACTCGTCCAGAGTCTTCTGGAAGTCGATGGCCGGCTCTTTGTAGTAATTGACCAGTACGAAGTTGTGGTAATCCAGCAACTCGCCCAGCTTGGCGGCGAAACGCTCGCGGTGGAACAGATCGCCGATGCGCAGGCCACGACGTGCAACCTTGTCTTCGTATGCCGGGCCGATGCCGCGACCGGTGGTGCCGATCTTCAGCTCGCCACGGGCCTTTTCACGGGCCTGGTCCAGCGCTACGTGGTAGGACAGGATCAGCGGGCAGGAAGGGCTGATACGCAGGCGCTCGCGCACTGGTACGCCTTTCTCTTCCAGCTTGACGATTTCCCGCATCAGGGCGTCAGGTGCAACCACCACGCCGTTGCCGATCAGGCACTGCACACCTTCGCGCAGCACGCCCGACGGGATCAGGTGCAAGACGGTCTTCTCACCGTCGATCACCAGGGTGTGGCCAGCGTTGTGGCCACCTTGGTAACGCACTACGGCGGCAGCATGTTCGGTCAGCAGATCAACGATCTTGCCTTTGCCCTCATCACCCCACTGGGTGCCCAGGACTACGACATTCTTACCCATAACACTTGTCCTCATTCGCGCAAACTTGGTGCCGGCGGCAGCCGGCGGGAAAACTCAAGAAGCCAGTGGCGATACTTGCCAAAGCCCGTTCTGCTGAATCAATTGCCGGTCGCAGTCCGCTTCACGGGCGGCGGCCAAAGGTTGTCCAGGCAAGGCCTGAACGACACGCTGACCCTCACTGCGCAACTGGCAAACCTGCTGCCAGAGTGCCGCATCCGTACTGTCAGGCATCCAGATACCGCCAGACGGTAGCTCGATCTCAGCACGCCCCAGGGTCACCAGGGTTTTCAAATCGGTGGAGAAGCCGGTTGCCGGACGCGCGCGACCGAAGTCGGCGCCGATATCGTCGTAACGACCGCCCTGGGCAATCGACTGGCCAACACCCGGCACGAACACGGCGAACACTACACCCGTGTGGTAGTGGTAACCACGCAGCTCGCCCAGGTCGAAATACAACGGAAGCTCAGGGAAACGCACGGACAGCCGCTCGGCAATCGCCAGCAAGTCGTCCAGCGCCGCCGTCACCTGTGCCGGTGCCTTGGCCAGACGCTCGCGGGCCGCAGCCAGCACTTCACGGCCGCCACACAGATCGACCAACGCGCGCAGCATGCCCGACAGATCGGCAGGCAAGCCCTCGGTCAAGGTAATGACCTCATCGATGGCCTTGCGTTGCAATGCGTCGAACAACTGCTGCTCGACTTCACCGGACAAACCGGCGGCGCGGGCCAGGCCACGATAGATGCCGACATGACCGAGGTCCATGTGCACATCCGGCACGTCGGCCAGTTGCAGCATGGCCAGCATCAGGCTGATGACTTCGACGTCGCTGCTCGGGCTGCCATCGCCGTACAACTCGGCACCCAATTGGATCGGGCTACGCGAGGACGACAAGGCGCGAGGCTGAGCATGCAGCACGCTACCGGCATAACACAGACGGCTCGGACCTTCGCGACGCAGGGTGTGCGCATCGATGCGCGCCACTTGCGGCGTGATGTCGGCACGGAAACCCATCTGCCGGCCCGATTGCGGGTCGATGACCTTGAAGGTGCGCAAATCCAGGTCCTGGCCTGCGCCGGTCAGCAGGGATTCCAGGTACTCGATATGGGGAGTCACGACAAACTCGTAACCCCAGCTCTGGAACAGATCCAACACCTGACGACGCGCGACTTCAATACGCGCCGCTTCAGGTGGCAGTACTTCTTCGATGCCATCTGGCAGAAGCCAGCGGTCTACCGTTGCCATTACGCCTTCCCCTTTATCCGGGCGGCCAGCCCTCGGCCGAGCCTTGAGTGAAGCAGAAAATGATTGCTTCGCGCATGAGCAACGAAGCGAAAAGCCTCTTACCGGCTTCGCTAACCACTTTCCTCGAAAAACTGTCGAGCCAATCGGCCCGGCGCCTGCTTAAAAACAGCAATCAAACGTGCAGACGCAAAAAAGCCGGGAATTTCCCGGCTGCCGCATCATACACACGTTTTCCCAAAGGATCACCCCGCCAGAGGTTTTAGCCGCCCGGCGGGAGGATTCAGGTCAACGTCGTATCAAGGCTTGGCTTTTTCCAGGTAGTGGAAGAAGTCGCTGCTTGGGTCGAGGACCATGACGTCGGATTTGTTCGCGAAGCTTTCACGGTAGGCGCGAAGACTACGGTAGAACGCGTAGAACTCCTGATCCTGACCGTAGGCCTTGGAGTAGATCGCAGCGGCCTGGGCATCGCCGTCACCGCGAACCTCTTCGGATTCACGATAGGCTTCAGCCAGCAGCACGCGGCGTTGACGATCGGCGTCGGCACGGATGCCTTCGGCCAGCTCGTTACCCTTGGCGCGGTGCTCGCGAGCTTCACGCTCACGCTCGGTGCTCATACGCTCGAACACACTGCGGTTCACTTCTTTCGGCAGGTCGATGGTCTTGACCCGAACATCGACAACTTCGATGCCCAGTTCCTTTTCAGCCATCTTGTTCAACGAAGAAGTAATATCCGCCATCAGCGCATCACGCTCACCGGAGACCACTTCGTGCAAGGTGCGCTTACCGAACTGGTCACGCAGGCCCGACTCCAGACGTCGGGACAGACGCTCGTCGGCGATCTGCTTGAGGCCGGAAGTCGCGGTGTAGAAACGCTCTGCGTCCTTCACGCGCCACTTGGCGAAGGCATCGACCATCACGGCTTTCTTTTCCAGCGTCAGGAAGCGTTGCGTCGGTGCATCCAGCGTCATCAGGCGTGCGTCGAATTTACGCACCTGGTTAACGTAAGGCACTTTCACATGCAGACCCGGCTGGACATCGGCCTGAACCACGCGACCGAACTGCAGCAACACCGCACGCTCGGTCTGAGCCACGATGTAGAAGCAGTTCCAGGCAGCGATCGCCACGACGACGCCGACAATAAGGGCGATCAGCGATTTATTGCTCATCAGCGACTCTCCCTGGTACGTGCTTGCTGTTGCTGCAGATCTGCTGCCGCACGCGCATTCGCTTCATTGCTGTTGGCTGTGGCGCTGGTCACCGGAGTGCTCGTGTTGCGACCACTTTCGACCATTTTGTCCAGCGGCAGGTACAACAGGTTGCTCTGGCCGTTCTTGTTGCCGGTCACGAGAACCTTGCTGGTGTTGCTGAAGACTTCCTGCATGGTGTCCAGGTACAGACGCTGGCGAGTGACTTCAGGGGCCTTGCGGTACTCGGCGACCAGTTTGGTGAAGCGATCGGCCTCACCTTTGGCGCGCGAGACGGTTTCGTCACGGTAACCATTGGCATCCTCGAGAATGCGCTGGGCCTGACCACGAGCTTCCGGCACGACGCCGTTGGCATAGGTTTCGGCCTGGTTGCGCGAACGCTGCTCGTCTTCCCGGGCACGGATCACGTCATCGAAGGCTTCCTGGACTTCACGCGGTGCCGCTGCGCTCTGAACGTTGACCTGAGTAACGGTGATACCGGTGCGGTAGGTGTCCATGAAGCGTTGCAGGCGCTCCTTGATTTCGCTGGCCATCAATTCACGACCTTCGGTCAGCACCTGGTCCATCGCGGTGGAACCCACCACATGGCGCAAGGCACTGTCGGTCGCGTGCTGCAGGCTGATTTCCGGCTGGTCGACGCTCAGCACGAAGTCCTGCAGGTTGCTGATCTTGTACTGCACGGTCAGCGGCACTTCGACGATGTTCTCGTCTTCAGTCAGCATCTGGCCCTGCTTGGTGTAGGCACGCTCACGCGTGACGTTTTCCAGGTACTTCCTGTCGATCGGCGGGAAGTAGATATTCAGGCCCGGACCCACGGTTTCGTAGTACTTGCCGAAGCGCAGCACCACGGCCTGCTCCTGCTCGTCGACGACATAAACCGCGCTGTACAGCCATACGGCGGCCAGCACGACCAGCCCGATGCCGAGCAGGCTGCCAAAGCCGCCACTCTTGCCCGGACCACCACCGCCGTCGTCACCACCACGTTTCTTTCCACCACCGAACAAACCGTTCAGGCTTTCCTGCAGCTTTCGGAAGGCCTCGTCGAGATCCGGTGGTCCCTTGCGGTCGCCGTTGTTACGACGCTTGCCACCCCAAGGATCCTGATTATTCGAGTTGCCACCCGGCTCATTCCAAGCCATAGCGCTCTCCATCTGATAAAGCAAAGACGCACCCACGGCGCGCCGACCAATGCTACAGAATGCCTGTCACCACGACACAACCGCTTTCTCAGGCTTTTATTGCAAAGTGTGTTGCTCGATGAATTCCATCGGTTGCAAACCTTCGCGGCTCACCAGCCGATTCAATTCGGCTCGTGGCAAACGAACGGCCAGTAAACTGATGCCTTCGTCATCGTGTTCTTCTTTCTGTACTGCACCGAGTTCGAAAAACTGCGCACGCAGTCGAGCAAATCGATTCGGCAAGCGCAAGGTCCCGACAAACAACTCATCGCCAAGCAGTTCGGCCACAGCCTGCTTGAGCAGGTCCAGGCCTGTACCATCTTTCGCCGAAAGCCAGACCCGCTGCGGTTTGCCATCGGCATCGCGCTGGATCTGCGGCTCCACGCCCTCGAGCAAATCGAGTTTGTTATAGACCTCCAGGATCGGCAAGTCTTGAGCCCCGATCTCTCCGAGCACCACCATGACCTGTTCAATCTGGGCCATGCGCTCGGGTTCATGAGAGTCGATCACGTGCAGCAACAGGTCGGAGTTGCTCGACTCTTCGAGCGTAGCCCGAAAAGCCTCGACCAGCTTGTGCGGCAAGTGGCGAATGAAGCCCACGGTGTCAGCCAGCACGATCGGGCCGAGGTCATCGAGTTCGAGTCGGCGCAAGGTCGGGTCGAGGGTGGCGAACAACTGGTCAGCCGCGAAGACATCGGAATCGGTTACCGAGTTGAACAGCGTCGATTTGCCGGCGTTGGTATAACCCACCAGCGAAACCGTCGGAATGTCCGCTCGTTTGCGGCCACGGCGCGATTGCTCACGCTGGCTGCGGACCTTTTCCAGGCGTCCCTTGATCTGTCGCAGGCGAACCCGCAACAGGCGCCGGTCGGTTTCCAGCTGGGTTTCACCCGGACCGCGCAGGCCGATACCGCCTTTCTGCCGCTCAAGGTGAGTCCAGCCGCGAACCAGCCGCGTACTCATGTGCTCAAGCTGGGCCAGTTCGACCTGGAGCTTGCCTTCATGGGTGCGGGCGCGTTGGGCGAAGATATCGAGAATCAAACCCGTACGGTCGATCACGCGACACTCGAAAATACGTTCGAGGTTACGTTCCTGACTGGGGGTGAGGATGTGATTGAAAATCACCAGATCGACCTGTTCGGCCTGGACCAGGTCGCGCAACTCTTCGACCTTGCCGCTGCTGATCAGGGTTTTGGCGGTTGGCCGATGACGCGGCACGTTGAAAAACGCGACGGTCTCGGCGCCAGCCGAAATTGCCAACTCCTGAAACTCCTGCGGATCTTCGCGCGCCTCAGGGTCCTGACCATCCAAGTGAACGAGAATGGCTCGCTCACCACCACCGTGGCGCTCAAAGAACAAAGGAGACTCCTATCAGGCGTTACCTGGCTCAGCATCACCTGCATCGGATTCGGTTGCGCTAGGCAGACGAATTGGACGAACCGGCACCACTGTAGAGATAGCGTGTTTGTAGACCATCTGGCTAACGGTGTTTTTCAGCAGGATGACGAACTGGTCGAAAGACTCGATCGTGCCTTGCAGTTTGATACCGTTGACCAGGTAGATGGACACCCCAACTTTTTCTTTACGTAAAGTATTCAAGTAAGGGTCTTGTAGCGAATGCCCTTTTGACATGTGCCGCACTCCTTTAAGGATTCAATATAAAAAATAGGTAAACAGATGGCTTTGGCCGTCACACCCCCAAGGATAGACGGCAATTGCAGGGACTCAGCTCAATATGGAGATGGTCCCCAGGTATTTCAAGGCGCGCGGCAGATTGTCGCAATCCAGACTGTCCAGCCAATGCAGATCAGTCCAACTGCGCAGCCAGGTGAACTGGCGTTTCGCCAATTGGCGCGTGGCAATGATTCCACGCTCCTGCATCTCGGCTGACGTCAGCTTGCCATCCAGGTAGTCCCAGACTTGGCGGTAGCCTACTGCACGTATAGACGGCAACCCGGTATGCAGGTCACCTCTTTTACGCAGGGCTACGACCTCGTCAATGAATCCCTGTTCCAACATTAAAGTGAATCTTTGTTTAATTCGCTCGTGCAATACCTGGCGATTTGCCGGGGCAATTGCCAAGTTCGCGACAGTATAGGGCAATTGTTGCCGTCCCGAAGCGGCTGCTTCAGTACTTTGCGCAGATTGTTGCAAACGCAGGGCGGTCATGCTTTGACCGCTGACACGATAAACTTCCAGCGCTCGACTCAGGCGCTGGGGATCGTTCGGGTGGATCCGCGCCGCAGACTCCGGATCGATCACTGCCAATTGTTCGTGCAAAGCTTGCCAGCCAAGACGTGCAGCCTCTTCTTCGATTTGCGCACGAACGTCGGGATCGGCCGCCGGCATATCGGCCAGACCTTCAACCAAAGCCTTGTAATAGAGCATGGTGCCACCCACCAGCAGCGGTATTTTTCCGCGGGCAGTGATATCGGCCATGGCTTCCAGGGCGTCACGGCGGAAATCCGCAGCCGAATAGCTCTCGGCCGGGTCGAGAATATCGATCAGACGATGCGGATACTGCGCCAGCAGCTCTTTGGAAGGCTTGGCGGTGCCGATATCCATGCCACGGTAGACCAACGCCGAATCGACGCTGATCAACTCGCAGGGCAGGACTTTGCTGAGCTCGATGGCCAGGTCGGTCTTGCCGGCGGCGGTCGGGCCCATCAGGAAAATCGCAGGTGGGAGCTGGCTCATCAACGACCGCGCAAGAACAGTTTGTCCAGATCGTCCAGCCCCAGTTGGGTCCAGGTCGGTCGGCCATGGTTGCATTGACCGCTGCGCTCGGTGTTTTCCATGTCTCGCAGCAGAGCATTCATTTCCGGCAGGGCCAAACGCCGATTCGCACGAACCGCTCCGTGGCAGGCCATGGTCCCGAGCAACTCGTTCAGATGCGCCTGGATGCGGTCGCTGGTGCCGAATTCCATCAAGTCGGCCAGGACGTCGGCGACCAGCCGGTTGGCCTCGGCCTGCTTGAGCAGTGCCGGAATCTGCCGGATCGCCAGGGTTTCCGGGCCCAGGCGCTGCAATTCAAAACCCAGGCGCTGGAACCAGGCGACATGCTCCTCGGCGCAATCGGCTTCACGCTGGCTGACGGCCAGGGACTCCGGCACCAGCAACGGTTGGCCGCTCAGGCCTTCGCTGGCCATGGCGACTTTCAGGCGCTCGTACATGATCCGCTCGTGGGCGGCGTGCATGTCTACCAACACCAGGCCCTGAGCGTTTTCCGAAAGAATGTAGATGCCCTTGAGTTGTGCCAGCGCATAACCCAGCGGCGGGATGTCGTCCTGCCCGGCCGGTAGCGCGACGGCATTGGCCTCGGGCAGCGGCGCAAAAAACTCGCGATAAGCGGCCTGCGCTTCGGCGACAGGAACACCGGACTGCGGACGCGGCGTGTATTGATACTGATAACCCGCGCCAGCTCCCGAACCCGCCGGCGCATTGAACGACGGCTGAGCCTGAGGCTGCTCCAGCAGCGCATTGGCGGCCAGGCGCATTTCGCCCTGGGGGCCGAACTCACCGGCTTCGAGGCCGGTAGGCCGGACGATGGCCGTGGCAACCGGTGCCGCCAGATGATCGTCCGGTCGCACATCGCCCAAGGCGCGGTGCAAGGTGCCGTAGAGGAAATCGTGGACCATGCGCCCTTCACGGAAGCGCACTTCGTGCTTGGTCGGGTGCACGTTGACGTCGACGCCGGTCGGATCGACCTCGAAAAACAGTACGAAGGTCGGGTGCCGGCCATTGAACAGCACGTCGCGATAGGCCTGGCGTACCGCGTGGGCTACCAGTTTGTCGCGCACCGCACGACCATTGACGAAGAAATACTGCAAATCCGCCTGGCTGCGGTTGAAGGTCGGCAAGCCGACCCAGCCCCACAGGTGCAAGCCGTTGCGCTCGATTTCGATCGGCAGCGCCTGTTCCAGGAAACCCGGCCCACAGATTGCCGCCACGCGCCGGGCACGGGCCGCATCGTCGTGGGCCTCGTGCAGGCTGAGGATGGTTTTGCCGTTGTGGCGCAGATGGAATGCCACATCGAAGCGCGCCAGGGCCAGACGCCTGATCACTTCTTGCAGGTGATCGAATTCGGTTTTTTCGGTCTTGAGAAACTTGCGTCGCGCCGGTGTGTTGAAGAACAGGTCGCGCACTTCAACCGAAGTGCCCACCGGGTGGGCCGCAGGCTGCACGCGGGGCGCCATGTCCCGGCCCTCGGTCTCGACCTGCCAGGCCTGATCGGCGTCACGGGTGCGGGAAGTCAGGGTCAGGCGCGCGACGGAGCTGATCGATGCCAGGGCCTCACCGCGAAAACCCAGGCTCATGACCTGTTCGAGGTCTTCCAGGTTGCGGATCTTGCTGGTGGCGTGACGGGCCAGGGCCAGCGGCAGGTCATCGGCGGAAATGCCGCTGCCATCGTCACGCACCCGCAGCAATTTGACGCCGCCCTGCTCCACATCGACATCGATGCGTCTGGCACCGGAGTCGAGGCTGTTTTCCAGCAACTCCTTGATCACCGAAGCCGGGCGTTCGACCACCTCACCCGCGGCGATCTGGTTCGCCAGTCGCGGGCTGAGCAGCTCGATTCGTGCGCCACTGTTCAGGACCTGATTCATTCTTTGGCCGCCAATTCAGTGCCCGGAATAGTCAGGTGCTGACCGATCTTGAGCTCATCGCTCGACAGGTTGTTGGCGCTGCGCAGGGTGGCTGGCGACACCTGATAACGCACGGCGATCATCGCCAGGGTCTCACCCGGATTGACCCGATGATCACGTGGACCTTGCACAATCTTGCCGGAGTCGCGCAGCCAGGCAATGTAAGTGCCCGGCGGCGGGTTCTGCTGGAAGAACTGGCGTACACCGCTGCTGATTGAACGCGCCAACGCCTGCTGGTGGTTCGATGCCGCGAGTTTCGAGGCTTCATTGGCGTTGGAGATGAACCCGGTTTCGACCAGGATCGACGGAATATCCGGCGACTTCAGCACCATGAACCCGGCCTGTTCGACCCGCTGCTTGTGCAGTGGCGTAACCCGGCCAATGTTGCTCAGCACCTTCTGGCCAACGTTCAGGCTGGACGTCAGAGATGCCGTCATCGACAGGTCGAGCAGCACGCCGGCGAGCATGCGGTCCTTGTCATCGAGGCTGACGTTGCCGGCACCACCGATCAGGTCGGAACGGTTTTCGCTGTCGGCCAGCCAGCGCGCCGTCTCCGAAGTTGCGCCGCGATCGGACAGGGCAAACACCGAGGCACCGAAAGCGGCGGCAGAAGGCGCGGCGTCGGCGTGGATCGAGACGAACAGGTCGGCGCCTTTCTTGCGGGCAATTTCGGTACGGCCGCGCAACGGAATGAAGTAGTCGCCGGTACGGGTCAGTTCGGCGCGGAAGCCTTTCATGCCGTTGATCTGACGTTGCAATTCGCGGGCGATCTGCAATACCACGTCTTTCTCACGCTGACCGCGAGAACCCGATGCACCCGGGTCTTCGCCACCGTGTCCGGCGTCGATCACCACAATGATGTCGCGCTTGCCGGCCGGGGCCGGTGGCAGCTTGATTGCAGGTTCAGCAGGCGTTACCGGCACTGCGGGCACCGTGGCGACCGAGGGTGCAGGCGCCGGAGGTGGAGCGGCATCTGCGGCGTTATCGAACAGATCGACCACCAACCGGTTGCCATACTGGGCGTTCGGCGCCAGGGAGAAGCTTTTTGGCGTCACGGCCTTTTTCAGGTCGATGACCACCCGCAGGTCGGTCGGCGTGCGTTGAGCCGAGCGCATGGCGGTAATCGGGGTGTTCGAGGTGTTGACGTTGAGCGGCGCACCGAGGGTCGCGCCATTGATGTCGATGACCAGGCGATCCGGAGCCGTCAGGGTAAAGACGCTGTGTTGCACCGGGCCGGTCAGGTCAAACACCAGTCGCGTGTTGTCCGGTGCCCGCCACAGACGAACACTGTTGACCTTCGTATCGGCCACAGCGTCGACGGTCACCGCCAGAAACAACACCCCTACGGCAGCAACCAACGCGCGAAAGCGCATACCTAACCCCATCATCTATATGGATTCCAATGCCAAAGCGGCACACCAGGACTCGCCGCGCGAACCCTGGGATAAAATTTTCAGCGAACGTCCGCTGTCTTGCGGGCTAATGGTAATGGTCAGGTCGGGCTTTGGCAAAAAGCCTGCACCTTTCTCGGGCCACTCGATCAGGCACAGGGCATCGTCTTCGAAGTAGTCGCGGATGCCGAGGAATTCCAGCTCTTCCGGGTCGACCAGGCGATACAGGTCGAAATGGAAAGCGCGAATGTCGCCGATCTCGTAGGGTTCAACCAGGGTGAAGGTCGGGCTTTTTACTGCCCCGACATGCCCCAAACCGCGGATGATGCCCCGGGACAACGTGGTTTTACCCATCCCCAGGTTGCCCTCAAGGAAGATCAGGCCATGGCCTTGGGTGATTCGGGCAATGCGTGCGCCAAAGTCGCTCATGGCCTGCTCATCGGCCAGGTACAGGGTTACTTCAGACACGGTGCTTGCTCCTCCAACAACTGACGAATGGCTGGAATCAGATCACTGGCCGCCAGCCCACGGCCGAATTTACCTTGTTGTTCACCGGCATTGGCGTGCAGCCAGACCGCCAGGCAGGCCGCATCGAATGCCTCCATGCCCTGGGCCAGCAGCGCGCCGACCAAACCGGCCAGCACATCGCCCAAACCGGCAGAAGCCATCGCCGGATGCCCTTGATGACACAGCGCCAGACGCCCATCTGGATGGGCGATCAGGCTGCCGGCACCTTTCAGGACGACGACCGTTGTATATTTTTTGCTCAAGGCATGGGCCGCCGCCGGACGGTCTGCCTGAACCTCGGCGGTGCTCATGCCAAGCAACCGTGCAGCTTCCCCCGGATGCGGGGTGATTACGCAGCCCATGGGCAGGCTCACCCGCTCTTCGGCCAGCAGGTTCAACGCATCCGCGTCCCAGACTTGCGGCAGCAGCGCGTTGGCGGCGGCCGACAAAAGACTGCGTCCCCAAGCGGCCTGGCCCAAACCGGGGCCGACGACCAACACGGAAACTTTTTGAAGCAATCCCATCAACTGATTGGCTGACGAAGTACCCAGCACCATTGCCTCGGGCACCCTGGCCAGAGCGGCCGGGACATGTTCGCTGCGGGTCGCCACAGACACCATGCCCGCACCGCTGCGCAGCGCACTTTGCGCGCTCAACAGGATTGCCCCCCCGAAACCACGATCACCGCCGATCAGCAGCACATGACCGAATCTGCCTTTATGGGAGGCCGGAGCCCGGGCCGCCGGACGCGGCAGGTTACCGGCTGTCAGGCGAAGTGCCGTGATTGCAGCGCCCGCAAGCAATTGCGGATCGGCGTGCAAGTCGTTGAACACCAACTCGCCGACCACATCCACTGCATCACCGGTGAACAGCCCCAGCTTCAACCCGATGAACGTCACGGTGAGGTCGGCACACACAGCGCAGCCAAGCACACGACCGGTATCGGCGCACAGCCCTGAAGGGATATCCACCGCCGCAACCGGCAGCCCGCTGGCATTGATCGCTGCGATCGCGCTGGCATACGGCTCACGCACATCGCCACTCAGCCCGGTGCCAAGCAAAGCATCGAGCACGATGCCGCGCAATCCGGATTGTGCGGTCCAGGGCTCGATGAGCACTTTTTCAGACAGCGCTTCGGCATGGGCCAGCGCCGCGTCACCCTGCAAGCACTGCGGATCCCCTACCGCCAGCACCCGCACCGTCCAGCCGGCGCGCCGGGCCAGCGCCGCCACCAGATAACCGTCCCCGGCATTGTTGCCATGACCGGCCAACACGCTCAGTTCGCTCGCCGTCGGCCATTGGCGGACGAGCGCACGCCACGTCGCCCGCGCCGCGCGCTGCATCAATTCGAAGCCCTTTGTTCCGGCCGCAATCAGGCTCGCATCGAGCCCTCGCACTTGCGCGGCACTGTACAGCGCGTCGGGAAATTCATCTTTAGTGTGCGGCATGCGTCTTCGGGCTCCGATGTCTGGCAGAATTATACGCACCTCAGCTCCGGTTTCTCTCGCCTCATGCCCGCTATTACCACAGACCTGCCTGCCCTCGCCCAATCCATCAAGGACTGGGGTCGCGAGCTGGGCTTTCAGCAAGTCGGCATCAGCGGCCTCGACCTGGCCGAGCATGAGCAGCACCTGGAGCGCTGGCTCGAAGCCGGTTATCACGGCGAAATGGACTACATGGGCGCCCACGGGAGCAAACGTTCGCACCCGGAAGAGTTGGTGCCCGGCACATTGCGCGTGGTGTCCCTGCGCATGGATTACCTGTCGGGCGACACGCAAATGGCAAAAATGCTCGCCCAACCGGAAAAAGCCTACGTCTCGCGTTACGCCCTGGGTCGCGATTACCACAAGTTGATCCGCAAACGCGTGCAGCAACTGGCGGAAAAAATCCAGGCCGAGATCGGCCCGTTTGGCTTCCGCGCTTTCGTCGACAGTGCGCCGGTGCTGGAAAAGGCCATTGCCGAACAGGCCGGCCTGGGCTGGATCGGCAAAAACACCCTGGTCCTGAATCGCCAGGCCGGCAGTTATTTCTTCCTCGCCGAGCTGTTCGTCGACTTGCCGCTGCCAGTCGACCCGCCCCACGCCACCGAACATTGCGGCCGCTGCAGCGCCTGCCTCGACATCTGCCCGACCAATGCCTTCGTCGGCCCCTATGTGCTGGATGCCCGGCGTTGCATTTCCTACCTGACCATCGAACTCAAGGGCGCCATTCCCGAAGAATTGCGCCCCCTGATCGGCAACCGGGTGTTCGGTTGCGATGATTGCCAGATCGTCTGCCCGTGGAACCGCTTCGCCCGTCCGTCCGGCGAAAGCGACTTCAAGCCGCGCCACAATCTGGATAATGCCGGGCTGGCGGAACTGTTCATGTGGGATGAAGACAAGTTCTTGAGCAGCACCGAAGGCTCGCCGCTGCGCAGGGCGGGTTATCAGAGTTGGTTGCGCAACCTGGCGGTAGGTTTGGGAAATGCGCCTTCAACGATTCCGGTGCTGGAAGCGTTGAAGGCGCGACAGGACTATCCGTCTGAGTTGGTGCGCGAACACGTTGAATGGGCGCTAAGGCAACACGCCAGTCGCCTGGCCTGAGGCAGCCGGAGAACTCAGGTATGCCCCCCTACTTGCAGTATTTCGACAATGTGATCGGTTTCATCGACCAAAAATGTCACCCTGTCTTTGCCGCTTATACGCACTTCAAACCGGTTCAATTTTTTCTCCAGTAGCGTGTACTTGGGGTCGCCCATTTTCTGGGATGCCTGCACCGGAGACAGACCTTCGTCAGCTACCCCCTTTCTGAATACGTCGTACTGTTCCATGGCGCTATCGCTCAAATCGGCCTTGATGTTTTTACCCTTGGGCTCTTTGAGGCTCCACTTGACGGGTGCGTCATCCGCCTTTCTACCTGACTTGGCAACCTTCGCCGCAGCCTTGGCGCCTTTGCCTTTTACCATCGACGATCCCGCCTTCGAGCTCCCCTTGCCCATTCCCCTGGCCATTTCTTTGGCAGCCGCCTGCGCTCCTTTGCCGCTCAGCCCAGGCTTATAGGCATTGGCCAGCTTGTTCCCCCATTGCACGGCACCTTTGCCGAGGGCTCCCAAACCCGCTCCTGCCGACAGCACGCCAGTGGCCAGGCTCGCCCAGCCCAGGATGCCTCCGATCCCCGACTCCGGCGCCACTTCATTGACGATGATGCCAGCGACCCCCAGCGTCGCAGAGGACGCCGCCAGTGTCAGACCGATCACCGCCAGAGGCGTGGCGGCACCCATCGTCACGACACTCAGGGCAAAACCGGCAATCGACAGGGCAATCCCCAACAGAGCTTTCCAGAAATGGCCGGTGGGATCGACCCGATTGATCGGGTCCCCGCCGCAGTAAGCGTAAGGATTCAACCCGCCCGCACCAAACGGACTCATGCTGTCCGGGCTGAGAAAGCGCATCAGCGTCGGGCTGTAGGCCCGGTAACCATTGCCCAACAGATACAGCCCGGTCAAAGGATCAAGTTGCTGGCCACTGAAACCGAGCAGGCTGAACAGCCCGCCCTCTGCCGGCCGATGCCCATAGGGGCTGTAGGCGACGTCCTGGCGTTGTGCGCCCATCACTTCGGTCAACACACTCTGTTGCTGATCCGTGCCCAACAAGCGGGTGCTCGCGCTCTGCCCCTGCCGACTCTGCCCCAACACCACGTCAACATTGTGCAAACAGGTGCTCTTGTCCAGGCCATTCTCCTCATTGATCACCCGTCCATCACGGTAGTAACGCCGGGTGACCGGACCGACCCGTTGCGACATTTCGACCAATCGGTCCTGGGCGTCGTAGTGATAACCGCGCACCACCGCGCCGACGGCACTGGCCACTTGCGTCAGGCGACCCAACGCGTCGTAAGTCAGCGTGCAGGCCTGTTCGTCCTTGATCAATTGCCCGTTGGCGTCGTACTGCAGCACCACAGGTGCCGGATAATCCTTGTGACTGTGCCGGATGCCGATCAACTGGGTAGGGTCACTGGCGCTGTAGTCGTAGGAACACAGGTTTTTACCACCGGGAAATTCGGTTTCCAGCGTGACGATGTTGTCCATGGCATCAAGCACGAAAATCTGCTTGATGATCTCTTTGCCATGCGGATCTCGCGGCCGTTGCGTACCACTGCAGGTGTACTCAGTCAGCCGACCGCGCCGGTCATAGCTGAAACGCTCGTCGCGCAGGACCTCATTGCCGCTTTTCAACATTCTTTGCGCCAGTTTGCTGGCCAGTGTGTAGCTCGAGGTCAAGGTTTGCGTGCCGGAACCGCTGACCTCAAAACTACGCGACACCTCGCGTCCCAGATCGTCATAGGCCAATCGGGTGACCAGCGAACGCGTACCGTTGGCCTCTTGTGCGTTGACCATCGCCAATTGGCCAAGTGCGTTGTAAGCGAATGCGGCTTTGAGCGAGTTGTGCTCAAACGATTTCGGACGCCCATGTTGGTCGTAATCAGTTTTGTGCTGGTTACCGAACACATCGGTGCAGGTTAAGGGGCGTCCGCCGAGGGAATAAGTATACAGAGCCTTGTCCTGTCGGGCGCCCTGGGTCGAGGTCTCACCCTTGAGCCGCCCGGACGGGTAATACTCGAAACGGGTCTCACGCCCTTGCTCGGTACACATCGTTGGCAGGCCGAGCCGGTGATCATAGGAGTAACTGGCGACAAGTCCGCCTGCCTTGCGCTGTGTCACCAGGCCACCGAGGTTAGGTTCGTATCGGTACTCGACCCGGTCACCGCCCGGCGTCTGTTCCCAGACCGGCTTGCTGACGCCAGCCTCGAACCCCGCCGTCGTCACCCGCCCACCGACCTTGCTCTGGATCAAACGTCCGAGACCATCAAACGTCTGTTGACCCAGACTGCGCCCCGCAACCTTTACCTCGACCGGCAACTGCCCATGGCTATGCACTGCATACTCGGTTTCCACCGCGTGACCATCCGGCAGTACGCTGCGCCGCAGGCGATTGAAGACATCGTATTGGTAGAGTGTTTTGTTTCCTGCCGGATCCGTCTGGCTAACACCACGACCCAAGCCATCGTACTCATGAAGGATCTTGCCCAGGCTCCTTCCTTGAAGGTCGAAAGTCTCTACGCTCTGCGGCTTACCGAACTTCTGGTAAACCGTGACGGTTTTGCCCATGCCTTGCTGCCAACTCGCTTCCTGCAGGGTCACAGGGTCGAACTCAAGATGCTCAGCGCGACCATCGGCGTGGAGAGTGGTTTTCAGTTGCCCCCATTCATCAAAGACAAAGCTCTTTTTTTGCCCCAGAGGCACGCCCTGCAACCAGTCAGTCGCGATCTCTTCGACAAGTTGGCCTATGGCGTTGTATTGCACTGAATAAACCATCCGCAGCGGCCCGCCAGCCTGGCTGTCGCTGTCCTGTTCATCGATACGAATCGTCCGTCCCAGCCCGTCACAGGTGACTCGCTGTTGCACGCCGTTGACATCGACGCTGACCATCGACGCCGGAGTAACGCTGCCGGAAGCCAATTGATAGGACCAGCTTCGGCTGGCTTCAAACGCCGTGCCCGGTGCCACGGTCTCGCGAAGCAGCCTGCCAAACGGGTCATGTGTGAAGATAACAGTCCCTTCATCTTCATTACGCTCCGATAATTTCGTGCCGTTGATTGCAGAAAGCGTTCGGGCCGTCGTCTTGCGAGCGCCATCGAAACCCGTCTGGGTAGTCTGCAACTCAAGGACCGTCCCGCTTAAACGGTATTCAAATTCGCAGTGCGTCGGCTTGCCCTCGCGAATAACCGTTTGCTTGCGTACGAGCCCATGACGTGTGGGATCGCCCGGGACGTTGAAGTAATCCAGATCCGTTTGAGCGCGCAGCGTCTGGGCTTGCCCACTGAGCTCCAGAAACTGCTCCTGAACAGGCACGATAACCGGCACAGTCGCACTGTCCGCCTTGGTCAGCAGGTCATAACGATAGCGAGTGAGTGAGGTAGGGGCAGAGGCAAACCCTGTCGCCGGGGAAACTGTGCGTTGCTTTTCGAAGCGCACGAAACCCAAAGGGTCGTCCGGGCAGCCGTCGCTCGCAGTCGATGGGTAGAACTCGCAAACCGTCGTCACACCGCTCGGCTCGATCTGCCTGAGCAAGTTGCCCCACTCGTCGTACTCGGTACGGGTAACCTGCGGCGACGACTTCACTCCCGTCCTGCGATTCTCATGGATGACCGTCTCGACTTTAGGCATGCGAAATTGCTCCGGTTGCCCGGCCAGATTCACGCCTGGCAATTGGTGATACTCGATCGATCGTGTCGTCGATGCATCCCCGCAAATGCTGACTTGCGACACCAACAGATGAAATTTGTTGTAGGTCCTGACGGTAGAGCTGTGTACTCGATCACCCAGCATCAGGCGTTCGGTGGACGTATAGGTGTAGTTGGCGCCTGCCCGGTAGAGATTGTCGCCTTCGTTTGACCAGTTGATACCGGCACCGAAACCCAAAAAATTGGCATCGGAAAAGTCGTAATTCGTGGTAATCGACGGTTGATCGAACCTGGGGTTGCTGATGTGTGCGCTCACACAAGGCATCGATTGCAACGGACCCAAGGGTGGAAAACGATGCCCCACCGTTTTATAGCGGATGGTTTCCATACCACCCAGCGGAGACTCGACAGAGATGATGCAGTTCAGGCCGCCAATCTGCTGCAAGCCCAGTTTCCACTCGCCGCCAATGGGCATACCGACTTTTACCTGACCACTGGATTGTGACAATGTGAACGCTGCTTCACAGTCCGTGCCGGGATACAGCGTCAGTTTGACACTCGCATTTCGCGTAATGCTCAGCAAAACGCGCTGAGCATCCCGGACTTCACTCAGTACCGGCAATCCATTGATCGAGGTATAGGCAAGGGTAATACTTGTGCCGTTTACCGCAACAATTCGAATCGGCACCGCAATATTGCTTGATCCATGAAGCCGAAGCTCCTCAAGAACTCCGTTTTTATGGACGATGTCATAGCGCCCTGCCTCAGGCTTACTAACCTTGAGTGTATTGAGCTTCAATTCGCTAAACAGTAGAGCAGAAGCCGTTTCTGACGCCTTGTACCGTTCGCCGCTCGACAACGACAGGACCTTGTTGAGTACGTCATAGCGCGTCAATGCCAAATGCCAACCCTTGCCAAAACCGGTATCAGTGGAATTAAGCGGATTGAACTGCAACTGAATAGGCAAGGAAGGCCCATTCAACCCTCCGGACTTGATTTCGCCCAGGGACACGCTGAACGTGTACATACCCGTGCGGGCGTCGACACTACCATTAACAAAATCATTAAAGTTAAATGCATTGGAATAGACAAGACTTTCAGAAGCCATCAGAGATTCGCCTTACAAATTAATAAATATCCTCCGCCATATTGCCAATAAGTGAAAATGACATAATCAAGCACCGGACCAACCGACGTATTAAACCGAATTGGCCCGACTCTTTAATAGCGGAACGTTAAACCACTATCAGCCACGATCCAGAAAGATGTCTTTTAGTTGATTATCGGCATAAAATGTTGGTCGCAGGCTCAATCTATGCTCAGTACCGTATTCATCAATAGCAGAGAAATAAAATACACCCAATTTTTTCGGGCCTGATGCAGTTTGGTAATTCAGGACCGAAACAAGGGTAAGCTCACCACGTCGGTCATTTACCGAAACAGGGAATGTCCCGCCCCCATTCATCAAGGGGACCGGATAGCTTTTAGTCTCTTCGTGGGCCAATGCATAAAAGAAGGTCCAGATTTTCGGCTCCTTCACATCACGGAAAACCTCACTGCCTGGGCGGCCTACCGAACCGTCCCGCTCCCGCCAGCGGCGCAACTGCACGCTTCTGCCCGGTGGATTCAATCTCAGATATATTTTGTTCATCGGACTAAGGCTCGGCGCGTTCTCCACACGCACCGTTTGAAGACTGAAGTAATCGATTGGGTACACCACCGGCAATAGAGCGTTTAGCGTTACGCTGCTGTCGAACTTGTTCGCGCCGGTATTGTTGGTTCTGATCGTCTCACCATTGAGCACCACCTTTGCCCCGACTTGAGCGGTGCCGACAATCTCGGATGAAATCCAGAATTCCAGAACATGGGGAAGTTGCTGGCTCAGGTTGCCTGTTTTTGTTTCTGAGAGAACGCCGTGATCGGACAAAGTGTTTGAGGGCAATTCATGTAAATAGTCATTCTCCGCCCCCCATACAGACCAGTTCCCGCCCAGGGATTGACCCCCATTGTAATAAATCGGAAAAACCGAATTCAAAACAGAAGCCGGCAGGGGCACTACGTTCTCATCCTTGTCCTTTCCGGATATCAACACCAATACCCGGACCTGCATCCGACCATTGCCGTACAAGCTTTTATTGCGAATGGCAGAGTCCGCATCGAACTGGACATCGAACTGACTGATGGCTACTGCCGGATTGTTCGCGACTTCAACATTGATACTGGATGTACCCGACAACTGTTCAGCAATAATCATGGCTAACTCCCAACTATCTATTTGCGCAGCATATCGACTGCAGTTATTCGCCATTGAAACCTCATGAAATTTCAACAACGAGTGATTGAGCGAAAGAAATAACACAGGCGCAAAATGCCTACCAGCCAGGAAAAACCACACAACAACAACCTCACAACTTACTTACTGAAACCGACAACCAATAACGTTACCCAAGATTACAAAAACAAAAAACTTTTATAAAATTCATTTCCTCAACACATAAAGCAAACAACTCAAACCCACTACAAAACTCCATCCGGCTTGCCACTCAGGACATGAATGGCTAACCGATATCACCCATTTACAACCAAACAAACTTGTATCAACCACCGAAACAACAACAAAACACAGCCCCAACTAAAAAACATTAGCGAGCATCACTTTCTTCGCCACTTTCGACCCCACTCTCATCAGACTCAGAACTGAAGCCATCTTCAAACTCATCTTCACTGTGCGCACTCACTTCATCATCGAATTGAATCAAGACTTTTCGATCCAGGCCTGAATTTTCGACATACCCAGAGATACGTTGCCTGCTTTCATCGCTCAACGGGTTGTCACAAAAATTGAAATTGGTCGGCTGCGTGTCTGGAACGTCGAACAACTCGTCCGGCAAATCGACAATCCGATTGAACGTCAAATCCGCAAAGCGCAATTTTTTCAGGTTGAAGAGCCCGTGAGGTGCCTCGGCCAATCCGGTGGATTTCAGGCTCAGACGCTGCAGGCCCTTGATATAGCCAACATCAGGTGTAAAGCCCAGGAGATTGTTGTCCAACTCCAGTTCTTCAAGACTTTCCATATGGGCTAACCCCTCCGCGGTGGCTTCGCTCAGGCGAAGGTTGCAATCGTCCAGCGTCAGACTGATGAGCGAGCGCATCTGGAAGGTTTCAATCGGGAAACCATCGAGGCGAACGCCCCTGATCGTCAGATACTTCAAACCGGTAAAGCCCTTCAAGAATTTGCCAGCGCTCAAAAACGGGCTTGTATTGATCAACAGGAATTCGGACACATGACTGAAATCCGCCGACAACTCGGGTAAATCACCGAGGATGTCGAGTTTGGAAAAGAACCTGCCGGTATCAAACCGGTTCTGCGCCGTCAGGCGCCGACTCCAACTCGCTTGCACCACGTCAGCAAACGCCTCCCGGTAGCGCCTTTGGCTGGCAGCGCCCTCGGCCGTCAACGCGATGCCGGACAGCGGGTCATGGGAAGGCACTTCGCCGACCCACACTTGCAGATGATTGGCCAACGCGACGTATTCGTTTTCCAGACGTGCCATCGCCACCAGCGGCTCGGTATGCAACAACTCCCGGCGCAAGGTTTCCAGTTCCTCTTCATTGAGCGTGGGGAACAGCCTGCGCATTCGCTGCGCAACAGATTCCGCCTGCAACGGTTTGAAATCGCCGCCGCCCAGTAGATAGCCGGCACGCCCCACCGCAAGCGCCATGGGTGAACGCAACGCGGGATCCAGTGGTGGCTGTCCCAACAGTGCCCTGAGCTGCGAGCGAGGCAAAGGTGCCTGCTTCCTGAGCATCAGCTTGAGTTCGCCACCCTGCCCGACATGGGGCAGACCAAGCGCTTTGCGTTGCGCATCAGGGAGAGCATGTTGCACTGCACTGAAAAAATCGTCGAAGCCATGCAGCTCTTCACCGGCCCCACTGTATGCACGGTAACCAACGTTTTGCCTGACCAGGACCTTGCGGATTGGCACGTCTGACCCGCCGATACTGTCCAGCAAGGCACCATCGAAATGTCCGTCCCGCACCTCGATACGAATGTCCGGGGACCAGCCGTTCACGGTTTCGAGCATGTGCAGCGCCAGGACATCGCTATCCACGCTGGCTCGCGCCTCCAGGTACAGCCCTTCATAGGCACGGCTCAGGCGCACCTCTCGCAGGTAGAACAACGCTTCGTGCGCCATGTGCCGGGGGATTCCCGGTTTGTTGAGCAGGTGCAAACGGTCGCTCGCGCTGGCCTCGGACCATAACTCTTCGGCGATGGATCGCGGCAGCTCAGGGAAGATCCTGCGAATTTGCCGGGTTGGCGCGTCCGCGCTCAGCTCAAATGAATCCTCCAGCAAGTTGAACAGCTGTACTCGCTGTTCCTGCGCCCAGTCGGCCATTCTGATGCGCAGCAGGGCAGCGCGAACAGGGATTGCCGGCAAACTGTCACCAGGCGCAGGACTCAATCCAAGGAGTTTTTTCAGAGCACCCTCCTCCAGCGTTTCCACGACGGTTTGAATCACGTCGGCATGGCGTAACTGACTCTGCGACAAATTGACCTGCTGCCCCTTCAGTACATGCAGTTGCAACTGTGCATCGGCGTCGGTGTAGATCGCCGGATCGCTGCTGGACATTTGCACCCTGAACTTTTCAATCTGCCTATCGAGCTTGAATCGCCGAAGGGTGTCCTTGAGCAAGGCCGGCGGACGCCGTGCATGAACGTGAAGGTGCCGCAACATCGCTTCATCGACCCCGCTGATCGTGAGGATGCGTCGTGCCGTCTCATCGGAAAACTCCGCGACCGAATGCCCCAGACGCCGGAACAGTTGCGCGCCTTGCCACTCCATCGGTCGCTCGACCTCATGGGCCCAGGCGCCGGTGTTGTTGTGGGTCAGACGCGGTCGGTAGGCGTTCGGTCGCTGCGGGTGGCGGACGTGATAGGCGTCACCTTGAGTGTCGGCAGCGATTTCATAAGTGCGCGCGTCAAGGGTGAGAAAGGTTTTGCCTGCTTGATGCTGTAAGCCCAGTTCGTCCGGTTCGCCCTGGAGGGACAGCGAAGCCGGTTGCTCATAGGGCTGGAGGTCGGGATTCCATAAACGTATGCGGCCGTCGTGCAGCTCAACCGGTTTGAGCCCCTCCACAAACACCGAAGGCTTGATGGCCAATACTTTGCCAGCTACGGCTGCGGCCACTCCGAAGGCTGCCAGTTGCGCCATGTTTTCGGCGATGGTCAGCAGGTGGTCGGCGGCCTCGATCACTTGCCCCTCGGCCCAATCGAGAATGCCGGTAAAGGTTTCGTCGAGCAGTTGATAAGCGGTGTAGGCCAGCATCAATTCGCCCAGAAACGGCACGAAAGGGATCGCCACCAGTGTCGCGACCTGCATGACGATCGATGCCACGCTTTGCAGACTGTCCCACAACGCCCAGCGCGACTTACGGTCTTCATCCGCCGTGGGCACGGCAATGTTGCGCGCGTCATTGAGGATTTTGTTGAGCGTGTCCTGATACAGCCATTGCCAAGGATCAGCCGGGATTCGATGCGCGTCAAAGTGCAGCGCAGGATTGTCGACGGGAGTGCGGCGCCAGGCGGGTTGCGGATCATTGGCTTGTGGTGGATGCCAGGTCACAACATTCAGACGCTGGTCGAGCATGGCAAAGAACTGCCCGCGTTGCTCATGCGCGATAAACCGCGCAAAAAATGCCTGATAGGCGGGTGTGCGCAGTTGTTCGGTCAATGTCGCCCTGAACGCCAGGGTCGACGGATATTCCTTGAGCGGATGCTGCGGATCATCGGGTATGTACACCACCAGCGGCTCTACTCTGGACGAACGCTCAAGGTCACCCGCCAGCACCATAATCCCGGTCAGCCTGGCCGTCATGATCTGCAACTGATGGCAGTACAATGCCGGACTCGCCACGCCATCAGCCAGCTGCAACAGCCTTTGCTGCGAGTCCGCGCCGATATCGCCTTTCATCCGCGCCAGGAGCACGGACGCCCTGAATGCATCTTTCTGACTGGCCTTGACCCTCAGTTCCAGCACCGCTTTGGCCACCGCATCCCTGGGTAATAACAGCGCTTGCAGTTGTCGTGAGTACTGGCCGCCAATATCTAACTCCCGGCACATCGAAACAAATGCACTGATACTTATCCGTTCATTAATCGGGAGTACTTTGAAATGGCCACGATTGTCGGGCTCATTGATAAAACCAGAGGCGTGTTCGAAATAGTTGTCGGTCGACTCTTTTTTCTCGAAGTTGTGCAGCGCTGCATCCAGCAGTGAAAGGGTTTTAACTTGATACGCGGTCAACACACCTTTGGGCAGATAGAGCCGCAGGTACGTTCGCGCGACATCCAGCTCAATATCAAAGCGATCTTTCAGCGCCTTTCGCAATAAGGGTTCGGCGAACCGACGGGCATCTGCCAGCGGCTCGAACACCTTGTCCAGCCGGGTCTGCGACAGCCATCTGGCTTTAACGGCTTGCGCCAGTTGTGCATGCGAAGCGGCTGAGGCGGCTCTGTACCAATCGGGAATAACCACGGGGGTACGCTGCAACGCCTGGCGCCTGTGGGGCAACGCCTGGGTCAGCCAATCAGGAATTTTTTCTTCTATGAGCGGGCGATGCTTACTGTCGGGACGCTGTTGTGCGGGTACTTCAAACATATAATCAGTCTCCAAGCCGAAATGAAACTTCAGCTTAGGGAACTCATCGCCCGGAAAAGTCTACATAGTTAACGCACTCAATCACGCAAACTGTGGCAAACAACGGTCAATGTTCGTCGTTATACACAAACTTTGGCATTTCCCAGTGAAAGCGGATCGCCAGTAACCGCAACAGGAAACCGCCGAACAGGGTGATCAGAATCGATTGTTCGCCAGGTAATTGCAGGTAGATGCAGAGCATGTAACACCACGCCGCCGCAAACGACACGCTGGCGTAGAGTTCGCGACGGAAGATCAGCGGAATGTCGTTGCAGAAGATGTCGCGCAGGATGCCGCCGAACACCCCAGTGATCACACCGCTGACCGAAGCCACCAACATGCCATGGCCCATTTCCAGGGCGGTGATGCAGCCGATCAGGGTGAAAGCCACCAGGCCCATGGCATCGAGCACCAGAAACAACGAGCGCAAATGGCGCATCCAGCGCGCCGTGAACACCGTGATCATGGCGGCGGCCGTGGTCAGTACCAGGTATTCCGGGTGTTTGACCCAAGTCAGCGGGTAGTGCCCGAGCAATACATCGCGTACCGAACCGCCACCCAGCGCCGTGACACAAGCGATCAGCACCACACCAAACCAGTCCATGCCACGCCGGCCGGCAGACAAGGCGCCAGTCATGGCTTCGGTGGTAATGGCGATCAGGTAGAGCATCAGCAGCATGGTGGCGGTCCTTGCAAAAAGGCGCGCAGTCTACTGACTTCGCTGGAGCACCAAAAGAGGGCGCTGCTACTTGTAGGAGCCGGCTTGCCGGCGATGGCGCCCTCAAGGGCCTCTTCGCTGGCAAGCCAGCTCCTACAGGTCGGGTTTCAAGCTCAAGCCTTGATGAAATGCTTGCGGTAGTGCTGCAATTCAGCGATCGACTCGCGGATGTCGTCCAGCGCCAGGTGGGTGCTGCCTTTCTTGAAACTGTCACGCACGTCCGGCGCCCAGCGTGCGGCCAGCTCTTTCAGGGTCGACACGTCGAGGTTGCGGTAGTGGAAGTAGCTTTCCAGGGACTTCATGTGGGTATAAAGGAAGCGACGGTCCTGGCAGATGCTGTTGCCGCAGATGGGCGACTTGCCCTTCGGCACCCACTTCTCCAGGAAGGCGATGGTTTCGGCTTCGGCTTCGGCCATGCTGATGCGGCTGTCACGAACCCGCTGGGTCAGCCCGGAGCCGCCATGTTGACGGGTGTTCCACTCGTCCATGCCGGCGAGGATTTCGTCGCTGTGGTGAATGGCGATCACCGGGCCTTCGGCCAGGGTGTTCAGGTCACTGTCGGTGACGATGGTGGCCATTTCGATGATGACATCGGTATCAGGGTTCAGACCGGTCATTTCCAGGTCGATCCAGATCAGGTTCTGCGGGTTTTGCATGTGTCGGCTCCTAGGCAATGCTGCGCAGTTTAGCCTAGGCCGGTGGCCGGGCGTGCTAAACTCGCGGCCGTTTTACCTAATCGCTGCATTATTGATACGGAACACCCATGGCCAAACGCCAACTCAATCGTCGTCAAAACTGGCGCATCGAAAAGATTCAGGGCGAACGCGCCGCCCGCGCCGCCAAACGCGAGTCCTCGGCTGTCGAGGCACTTGAGGGTGGCGACCTGGGCCCGGAACAGCACGGCCTGGTGATCGCGCACTTCGGTGTGCAGGTCGAGGTCGAGGCCCGCGACGGCGAACTGGCCGGCCAGGTGTTCCGTTGCCACCTGCGCGCCAACCTGCCGGCGCTGGTGACCGGCGATCAGGTGGTGTGGCGCGCCGGCAACCAGGGCATCGGTGTGATCGTGGCGCAACTGCCGCGCAACACCGAGCTGTGTCGCCCGGACAGCCGTGGTCAGCTCAAGCCGGTGGCGGCCAACGTCGACATGATCGTCATCGTGTTTGCGCCGCTGCCCGAGCCCCACGCCAACCTGATCGACCGCTATCTGGTGGCGGCCGAGCATGCAGGCATCAAGCCGCTGTTGTTGCTGAACAAGTTCGACCTGATCGACGAAAACAACGCGCCTGCGCTGAATGCCCTGCTCGCGGTTTACCGCACCCTCGGCTATCCGGTACTGGAAGTGTCGGCGCACCACGGCAATGGCATGGAGCAATTGCAGGCACAACTGGACGGGCGCATCAGCGTGTTCGTCGGTCAGTCCGGTGTCGGCAAGTCGTCGCTGGTCAACAGCCTGCTGCCGGATGTCGAAACCCGCGTCGGCCCGCTGTCCGAGCTGTCCGGTCAGGGCACCCACACCACCACCACCGCGCGGCTGTTCCACTTCCCTGGCGGCGGTGAGCTGATCGACTCCCCGGGCATTCGCGAATTCGGCCTGGGCCACGTCAGCCGTGCCGACGTCGAAGCCGGTTTCATCGAGTTCAACGACCTGCTTGGCACCTGCCGCTTCCGCGACTGCAAGCATGACCGCGAACCCGGTTGCGCCCTGCTCAAGGCCCTTGAAGACGGTCGCGTGCAGCAGCAACGGATGAACAGCTACCGCTCGATCATCGCCAGCCTGCCGGAAAACGGCTACTAAACAGACGTGTCGGCCGCCCTGACTACAGCGGGGCGGCCGGCGACTGGATCTTCCCCCGCTTACACATCAGATCTTTCTGTAAGGCTTGCGCACGCTCGCTTGTAGGGCATTTCTCTTTCCGCCCCCGCCCCTTGTGGTCGCCCTTCAATCGCCTAAGTTCAAACCCTCTTCGCACTCCAGCGACACCGAGGGATACCATGCAAACCTACCACCTGTTCATCAGCCACTCGTGGAACTACTCCAACGCCCACGACAATCTCGTGCGCCTGCTCAACGCGCAGCCCGGTTTCACGTACAAGAATTTTTCGGTGCCGCCGGACAATCCGATTGTCGGCGCGAAAACCGACAAACAACTTGAGGAGGCCATCGAAAACAAGATCCGCCTGTGTTCGGCGGTATTGATCATGGCCGGGATGTATTCCACGTACAGCAAGTGGATCAATAAGGAAATCGAGATCGCCAAACGCATGGGCAAGGTGATCATTGCGATCAAGCCGTTCGGCGCCGAGCGGATTTCCACGGTGGTACGTGACGCGGCACATGCCGAATGTGCGTGGAACACGAGCAGCATCATCAACGCGATTCGCCAGCATACGGCGGTGTAACCATGCGCAAGGGACTGTTTATCGGCATCAATGACTACACCCATGTGTCGCACCTGAGCGGTTGCTGCAATGACGCCATGGCCATGGCGTCCGTGCTGAAGACCGACGCCAACGGTGATCCGAACTTCAAGAACATCGTGCTGACCTCCGCCGAGGACTACCTGAGCCGGGAAAAACTCGAGAACCAGATCCACGAGCTGTTTTCCGGGGACTGCAATGTCGCGCTGCTGTATTTCGCCGGCCACGGCAGCTTCGACACCGACACAGACGAAGGCATGTTGATCCCGCAGGATTACAAGAACGCCAAGGACGGGATTCGCCTCAGCGACATTCTCAACTGGGCGACCAAAGCCACCCGGATCAAAAACAAAGTGATCATCCTCGACTGTTGCCAGAGCGGCGCGGCCGGCGAACTACGTGCCTTGCGCAGTGAAGGCAGCGTGGTCGGCGAAGGCATGACGATTCTGACCGCCTGCAAAAAGGAAGAGCCGGCGATGGAGGGCGTGCAGCATGGCGTGTTCACCGGCTTGTTGCTCCAGGCCCTGCACGGTGGCGCAGCGAATATCCTGGGCAAGATCACGCCCGGCAGCCTCTATTCGTTTGTCGACAACGCCCTCGATGCCTGGGAACAGCGCCCGGTGTTCAAGACCAACGTGTCGCAGTTCATTTCCCTGCGCGAAGTTTCGCCGCTGATCCCCAAGGAAATCCTGCGCAAACTCCCTGAATGGTTTGCCGAAGCGGAGTCGGTGTACCCCCTCGCCCCCAGCTTTGAACCCACCGAACCGGAATTCAACCCGGAACACGGCGAGGTCTTCGCCCAGTTGCAAAAGTGCAACCGCCACAGCCTCATCGAACCGGTGGAGGCCGAGCACATGTATTACGCCGCCATTCACGCCACCGGCTGCCGCCTCACCGCCCTCGGTGCCTATTACCGCGAACTCGCGATCAAGGGACATTTCTGATGCCAGTGTTTATCAGCTACCGCCACATGGATCGCGCCCACGCGGTCAAAATCAACACGCGCCTGATGCAGGCCAGCATCAAGACCTACCTCGACGTGCTGGATGCCGAATCCCAGACCACCGATGACATTACCGGGGTGATCACTCGCAACATCAGCGAATGCACGCACCTGCTGGCAGTGGTGTCGGAGAAAACCGCGCTGTCCTGGTGGGTGCCGTTCGAAATCGGCGAGGCGACCATCACAAATCGGCGTATCTGCTCGTACAGGACCGGCCCGACAGAGCTGCCGCTGTACCTGGACAAGTGGCCGAAGCTGAGCAGCGACCGGGACATCGAGTTCTTTATCGATGCCTATCGAAACGAAGCGATGCTCAAGCGCTCAATGTCGCTCGAGTCCGTGACCGGCAGCGAGTCAGCGCGCAGCGTCAATAAATCCAATGCGGATCGCTTCCACGCCGACCTCAAGTCCCGAATCATCCGCGGGTTCTGACGTCGCCCTGCTCCCCGATCCGTCCTCGTGACCGGTCGGGGGTTACTCTCACCCACCATCTGTAGGAGCCAGCTTGCTGGCGATGGACTCCAGTACGCCGAGTGGATTCAGACAGCACGCGTTATCGTTGACGACCATCGCCAGCAAGCTGGCTCCTACAGGGGATCATGCCCCTGGTGGCCTCCAAACCAGTGAAAGCCGCACAAAAAAGCCGACATCGCTGTCGGCTTTTTTGTACGTCACTGCTTGGGCGCTTCACCCGGTTTCGGCGCCGGAGCATCAAACAGATTCAACCGTTCGCGCAATTCGTGAGCCGGCAGCGGTTCCTTGTCCGCCGGCAACGCGTTCGGGTCGACCGGTGCGGCTCCCGGAACTGCCGAACCTTGCGGAGCGTCAGGTGTCGGCTCCGCGCCTTGCGAACCTTCGATCGCATGCTGGGCTTTCTTGGTCAGCACCACGATGTCGATGCGACGGTTGACCGGGTTGAACGGATGCTCGCGATCGAACAGGGCCGACGAGGCATAACCGACCACGCGCGCCACCTGTGCATCCGGATAGCTGCCCGCCACCAGCGCACGACGTGCGGCGTTGGCACGGTTGGCCGAAAGCTCCCAGTTACCGAAATCACCGGTGCCGGTGTACGGCTTGGCGTCGGTGTGGCCGCTGATGCTGATCTTGTTCGGCACCGCTTTGATGGTGTCGGCCATGGCCAGCAGGATGTCTTCGAAATACGGTTTCAGACGGGCTGAACCCGAATCGAACATCGGGCGGTTTTCCGCGTCCACGATCTGGATGCGCAGGCCGTCCGGAGTGATTTCGAACAGGATCTGGTCCTTGAACTTCTGCAGTTGCGGGTTCTCTTCGACCTTGTTCTGCAGTTCCTGCAGCAACAGTTCGAGGCGTTCTTTTTCGACCTGCTCGGCCATGCCTTCAACCTGATCGGTATCGATGGTGACCTTGTCCGGCTGCGGCTGGGACTTCACCTCGGGGTTGAGGGTGTTTTCCGGCGCCAGGGTCGGCGTGCCGCCCAGATCGATGATGTACGGTGTGCCGCTTTCGGAGAAGCCGATTGGGTCCTTGAAGTAACCGGCGATGGCGATCTTCTGTTCCGGCGTTGCCGTGGACAACAGCCATAACACCAGGAAGAACGCCATCATCGCTGTCGCGAAATCCGCGAAGGCGATTTTCCAGGAACCCCCGTGATGCCCGCCCGCGTATTTCTTGACGCGCTTGATGATTATTGGCTGGTTATTTTCCATGACTTAGCGACCGCGAACCGCTTGTTCCAGCTCAGCGAAGCTAGGACGGTGCGCCGGATACAGAACCTTGCGGCCGAACTCCACCGCCAGCGATGGCGGCATGCCGGAAGCCGAAGCAACCAAAGAGGCCTTGATGGCTTCGTAGACGTTCAGTTCTTCCTTGGCATCGTGACCCAGGGCGTGGGCCAACGGACCGAAGAAACCGTAGGCGGCGAGAATACCGAAGAAGGTACCTACCAGCGCTGCACCGACGTGCAGACCGATCATTTTCTGGTCACTTTCACCCAGGGAAGCCATGGTCACCACGATACCCAATACCGCCGCGACGATACCGAAACCGGGCATGGCGTCGGCGATGCCGTTGACTGCGTGGGAGGGGTGGTCCAGGTCTTCCTTGAGGCTGGTCAGCTCCATGTCGAACAAGCCTTCAAGCTCATGGGGAGCCATGTTGCCGGAGGACATGATGCGCAGGTAATCGCAGATGTACGCGGTCATGCGTTCATCTTTCAACACCGTCGGGTACTTGGCGAAGATCGGGCTTGCGGCGGCATCTTCGATGTCACCTTCGATCGCCATCATGCCTTCGCGGCGGCTCTTGTTGAGGATCTCGTAGATCAGCCCCAGCACTTCCAGATAGAAGCCGTGGTTGAAGCGCGAACCGAACATGCCCAAGGCCTTCTTGAGCACGCGCATTGTCATGTGGCCGGGGTTGGCCTGCAGGAATGCGCCAAGGGCCGCACCCCCGATAATCATCACCTCGAAAGGCTGGATGAGAGCGCCGATTTTGCCGTGGGAGAGCACGTATCCGCCGAGCACGCTCGCGAATACGACGATGATGCCGATAATTTTAGCCATAGGTAGGAGAGCACTTACTGAGTCGGGTTCAAGGTCATATTCGGAAGTTAAAAAATCTCTTCTTCTACTTATCGGCAAAACTGCGCCAGACTATAGGCCGTTCAGGCGAAAAGCCAATTTGACCCAATCCGGGCATAGGTAATGTTGACGATGATCGCCTCCCACCATGGTTAACGAAACGAACGTTCCAACGCCAAAACCGACGACGCTCGAAGGCTGGGTCAAGCTTCTGGATAGTGTGCGCCTGCCGGTTCCGCAGGACAGTCACGACCGAGTCTGCCGGGCGATCCGCGACAGTCGCAGCTCGCTGCGCGATATCACTGAATTGATGCAGGACAGCCCGGCCCTGGCCCTGAGTGTCATCCGTGAAGCCAACCGGCACACCCACGGCAGCATGACCGAGCCGGCGGAAAACCTTGAGATCGCGATCAATCGCCTCGGCTTGAAGCGCACGGAAGAGCTGCTCGCGCGCCTGCCCGCCGAACCCCAGTCCGAAATCCCCAAAGCCCTGCGTCAGTTGCAGATGATCAGCCAGCACGCCACGCAACAGGCCAACGGTTTTTTTGCCAGTCGCCTGGCACGCCTGTGGCAGGACATCCACTGGGGCAGCCTGCTGTTTCTTTCGCCTCTGTGGCCGTTGGCACTGACCCATCCAAAACTGCTCGAAGACTGGGAGTTGCGGGTCATCCATAAAGGCGAGTCGGCACGCAAAGTCGAACAGCAACTGTTTGGCGTACGTCTGCTGGACATCGGCCAGGCGCTGGTGGATATCTGGCGCTTGCCGATCTGGGTGCAGCAGGGTTATCGGCTGTTACTCACTGAACAGCGGGAACTGGTGAAAGTCCTGCGCATCGCCCGTGACAGCGAGCATCCACTGCGCCAGCAGAACCGCCTCGATGACGATCCGACCCTGCGCCGCTGGCTCAATCAACCGGCCAACACGGTGCTGCTGGCCAACGGTCTGGCGCTGTCGGCACAACACGCCTGGGACAGCCCGCACAGTGAGCGCTGGCAGCTCCTGACCAGCCTTTACCTGCAAATGCCGATGGACGAGGTGCAGCAGCAATTGCACCAGCAAGCTGCCAACAGCGCACGCCAACACGCCATGCCCGACCTCTGGCACCCCGCCGAATCGCTGATCTGGCCGTGGGGCATGAACCGTATCCACGCCGGTTTGCTGCCGGCGGCGGCACCGAACGCCGAAGAGCTGGCGATGTGGCGCAAGCAATGCGCCGAATTGCTGGTCGAGCCGAGTCGCTTCACCAACGCCATGCACTTGACCATCGCCGCCCGGGACGCCCTCGTGGCCTGCGGCATGCGTCGGGTGATGATCCTGATGGCCGACCGCACCCACGCCAATCTGCGCGTGCACCAGACGGCCGGCCTGCCAAAGGAAGCGGCCGGGCTGAACTTCGTGGTCAGCCAGAGCAACGTGTTGCAACGCCTGCTCGCGCAACAGGCCCAGGTGCGCCTGACGCCAGCCAACAACGCGCAATTCTCGCCCCTGTTGCCCAACAACCTGCGTAAACAGTTCAGCGGCGAACACCTGCTGCTGCGCTCGCTGGTCAACAACGGCCGGGTGATCATGATCGTCGTGGCAGATCAGGGCGGCGGTCCGTTTTCGGAAATTTCCGTACAGGCCTTCGGCAAAACTGCGCAGTGCATCGAAAAAGCCCTGCACAGCTTTAGCCACCGAGGCCAATAAGCTGCGTTACAATCCTCCCTTTTGTGCTCTGGAGACCTCACATGTCTGACTTCTCTGGCTTGCCGCTGGTGATCGAGCCGAGCGACTTGCTCCCTCGCCTCGACGCCCGCGAACTGATTCTGGTGGACCTGACCAGTGTCGCCCGCTACACCGAAGGGCACATACCCGGCGCGCGCTTTGTCGATCCGAAACGCACGCAACTCGGCCAGGCGCCCGCCCCGGGATTGATGCCCCCCCAGGCAGCGCTGGAAACGTTGTTTGGAGAGCTTGGACACAACCCCGATGCGGTCTACGTGGTGTATGACGACGAAGGCGGCGGTTGGGCCGGACGCTTTATCTGGCTGCTGGACGTCATTGGCCACGGCAAGTACCACTATGTCGACGGCGGCCTGCGGGCCTGGCTGGCAGAAGGTTTGCCCATGTCGATCCAGGTCCCGCCAGCCGTGGGTGGCCCGGTTTCACTGACCTTGCACGACGAACCCACCGCCACCCGCGAGTACCTGCAAAGCCGTCTCGGCGCCGCCGACCTGGCGATCTGGGACGCACGCGGGCCGCTGGAGTATTCCGGTGAAAAAGTGTTGGCGGCCAAGGGCGGACACATTCCCGGCGCGGTCAATTTCGAATGGACCGCCGGCATGGATCAGGCACGCCAGCTGCGCATCCGCACCGACATGCCGCAGATCCTCGAACAACTCGGGATCAGCAAAGACAAAGAAGTGATTACCCACTGCCAGACCCACCACCGCTCTGGCTTCACCTATCTGGTGGCCAAGGCTCTCGGTTATCCGCGGGTCAAGGGCTACGCCGGCTCCTGGGGCGAATGGGGCAACCATCCCGATACCCCGGTAGAAATTTAAGATTTTTAAGGACTGTGAATGAACAAGCGTCTGTTTCTCCTCGGCCAGTACCTGCTGCCCCACAACTTGCTCTCGCGACTGGCCGGCTGCATCGCCGAATGCCGCGTGCGCTGGTTCAAGAATGCCTTTACCGCCTGGTTCGCCAAGCGCTATCAGGTGGACATGTCCCAGGCACTGGTCGAAGACCTGACTGCCTACGAACACTTCAACGCGTTCTTCACCCGCGCACTGAAAGACGGTGCCCGTCCGCTGGACGAAACTCCGGGCGCGATCCTCAGCCCGGCCGACGGCGCGATCAGCCAGCTCGGCCCGATCGAACACGGTCGTGTGTTCCAGGCCAAGGGTCACAGTTTCAGCGTGCTGGAACTGCTGGGCGGTGATGCGGCGAATGCTGCACCGTTCATGGGCGGTGAATTCGCGACCATTTACCTGTCGCCGAAAGACTACCACCGCGTGCACATGCCGCTGGCCGGCACCCTGCGCGAGATGATCTATATCCCGGGCCGCCTGTTCTCGGTCAATCAGACCACCGCTGAAAACGTTCCGGAACTGTTCGCCCGCAATGAGCGCGTAGCGTGCATTTTCGACACCGAGCGCGGCCCGATGGCCGTGGTGCTGGTGGGTGCGATGATCGTTGCATCGATTGAAACCGTCTGGGCCGGCCTGGTCACGCCGCCGAAGCGCGAGCTGAAAACCTTCCGCTACGACGAAGCCGCGCGCGCACCGATCCACCTGGAGAAAGGTGCGGAACTGGGTCGCTTCAAGCTGGGTTCGACCGCTGTCGTGCTGTTCGGGCCGGATCAAGTGAAGTGGGCTGAAGAAATGACCGCCGGTACTGCGGTGCAGATGGGTCAGGGCATGGGGTCACCAAAAGCCTGACCTGTATGAAGATCTGAATGTGGGAGCGGGCTTGCTCGCGAAAGCGGACTTACAGTCAACATAGATGTTGAATGTGACGACGCCTTCGCGAGCAAGCCCGCTCCCACATTGTTTTACAGCTGTCCGTCGCGATCGCGGAAGCCGAGCAGGTACAACACACCATCCAGGCCCAGCGTCGAAATGGCCTGCTTGGCCGACTGCTTGACCAGCGGCTTGGCACGGAATGCCACGCCCAAACCGGCAATCGCCAGCATCGGCAGATCGTTGGCACCATCGCCGACCGCAATGGTCTGTTCCAGGCGCAAGCCTTCCTTGTGTGCCAGCTCCCTCAGCAAATCGGCCTTGCGCTGTGCATCGACAATCGGCTCGACCGCCACGCCGGTGACTTTGCCGTCGACTACTTCCAGCTCGTTGGCGAACACGTAGTCGATACCCAGCTTGGTCTGCAATTGCTTGGCGAAGTAGGTGAAGCCGCCCGACAGAATCGCGGTCTTGTAGCCCAGGCGCTTGAGTTCGGCGAACAGGGTTTCTGCGCCTTCGGTCAGGCGCAACGAGGCGCCGATGGAGTCCAGCACGCCAACGTCCAGACCTTTGAGCAGGGCCAGGCGTTCTTTGAAGCTGGCGCGGAAGTCCAGTTCGCCAGCCATCGCCCGCTCGGTGATTTCCGATACTTTGTCGCCGACACCGGCAGCCTTGGCCAGCTCGTCGATTACTTCGGCTTCGATCAGGGTCGAGTCCATGTCGAACACCGCCAGGCGACGGTTGCGCCGGAACAGCGAATCTTCCTGGAAGGCGATGTCGACGTTCAGTTCCTGGGCGACGCTGAGGAACTCGGCACGCAGCGCCTGCGGATCCGCCGCCTCGCCGCGCACGGAGAACTCGATGCAGCCCTTGCCCTTGTCCGCCGGCGTGTCCAGCGGCATGCGCCCGGACAGGCGATCGATGTGATCGATGTTCAGGCCATATTTGGCGGTGATCGAACTCACGGCCTGCAACTGCCCGGCTGTCACCTTGCGGGTCAACAGGGTCACGATGTGGCGTTTTTTGCCCTGGTTGCCGACCCACTGCTGGTAATCCTGCTCGGACACCGGTGTGAAACGCACCTGTTGCTCGAGCTCGTAGCCCTTGAACAGGATGTCCTTGAGCACGGACTTGCCTTGCTCGGTATCAGGAATTTCAACCAGGATGCCGAACGACAAGGTGTCGTGGATCACCGCCTGACCGATGTCGAGAATGTTCACACCACCCTGGGCCAGAACGCCGGTAATGGCCGCAGTCAGACCCGGACGGTCGACTCCCGTGATGTTTATCAGGACGATTTCGCGCAAGGCGCACCCCCGCAGGTGGAAAAAAACCGCATTCTACCCACTTTCAGTGACCATCGGGCACCGTGAGCGCTTTGACGGTCTAGGGCCTGTCGCTATACTGCGCGTCAACTTCACGGACAAAAGAGCCGAGCTCAAGTGAACCGGCCCACGCCAGTAAAAACCGATAACTTCTTCCTGCTGATCTTCCGTGCACTGCGCCACCGCCGTGTACCGATTGCATTGCGCATTGCCAGCCATAACGTGATCCTGGTCGCCCTGGCCCTGGTCATCTATGCCGGCGTGATGGGCTTGCAGTTCAAGCAGGCCATGCACGAGCAGGCAGATGCGCTGGGCGAAAGCCTGACCACGCAGACGGCCACGTCGGCCACGGAGCTGTTGGTGTCAAACGACATCCTCAGCCTCAACGTGCTGCTCAATAACCTGACCAAGAACAAGCTGGTGGCCCACGCCGCCATCTACAGCCCGGACAACCGCATCCTCGCCGAGTCTGGCCAGCGCCCCAAGCATGGTCTGCTGGGCGAAGCCGAGGGCATGTACCAGAGCAAGATCACTTTCCAGGACGTGACTGCCGGACAATTGCGCATCAGCCTGGACATGGACCAGTTCCAGCAGCCAATGACCATCAGCCTGCAAAGCATGGGAATTCTGAGCGCAATCCTGCTGGCCCTGTCTTTGGCCCTGAGCCTGCGCATGGGCCGTTATCTCTCCACGCCGCTGCTGCAATTGCGGGTGTGGCTGCGCAATATCGATGAATACACACCGGCCACCGACCGCCAGGACGAAATCGGCGATCTGGCGCGACAGCTGCACGCCAACTTCGCCCCGGAGCCCGCCCCTGTGCCGGAACCGGAACCGGAATTCGACGACGTCGATGACGAGGCCGACCCGGCCTTCGAAGTCCGTAACCTGCGCGATCCGAGTTTCGACGAGAGCCGCCCGGTAGCTGCACTCAAGCCAGCGCCAAGGCAGATCGTCAGCACCGTCGAAGACGACGATGACGAAGACCCGTTCGCCGATCTGCGCGACGAGTCGCTGGGCAGCAATCCGCAACCGGCGATTCGCCAGGCCACGCCGAGCGTGCCGCAACACAGCGCGGTGCTGGCCGTGCAACTGGGCTCCCAGGAGCAATTGCGCCGCCTGCCGCGGGCGCGTCTTGAGGAACTGCTCGAACGCTATCGCGACTGCCTCGACCAGGCCGCTTCGCTGTACCAGGGCGAAGTGGAGACCCTGAACGACGGCAGCACGCTGATGCTGTTCCACACCGAAGACAGCGGCGACGACTACCTGACCAATGCCATTTGCTGTGGCGAGTTGCTGCGGGCCTTGGGCCACCAGTTGCAAATCGAAGTCGCGGACAGCGGCATCACCCTGCAATTGCAGCTGGGCCTGACCCTCGGCGACGAACTGTTCGGCCTGAGCCAGATCGACCTGTTGCTGACCGACTCCGCCCAGGACGCCCTGGCCCTGTCGCAGCACAGCCGCAACCTGCTGCTGGTGGAGCGCAAGATCAGTGATGACGCCTTGATCCGCCAGCGCGCACGGATCCGTCCGATAGCCAGCCCTGAAGGTGCGTGCTGTGTGGAGCGGTTGATGGAGCCGTATCCGTCGATGCTTGAGCGGCAGCTGGCGCGGATGCATGAACGTCGCGCTTAAGCCTTAGGCCCGATGTGAAGAAGCCCGCAGATGAGTGATCGTCTGCGGGCTTTTTGTTGCCTGAGCTGACGCCTTCGCTGGCAAGCCAGCTCCTACAATGGATAGGTATAAGCCCACCATTTTGTGAACGACGCAAAACCTGTAGGAGCTGGCTTGCCAGCGAAGAGGCCAGAACAGGCCCTGTAGATCTCCCGGCTGCAGAAACAACAAAGCCCGCATCAATGCGGGCTTTGTTTCAAATCCATCCGGGGTCAGAAGCGGAACACTTCCATATCCGTACGAATAGGCGCGGCCATCGGGATCTTCGGCTGCTTTTCCTGTTCTACCGCAGGCGCTGCCGGCTTGGCTGCCGGTTTGCGCGGGACTTCGGCGATCGGCGGCTGATTGGCCAGTGGCTTGAGCGCCACCGACAATTGCTCGGCCAGGCGTTGCAGCAACACGCCCTGCGCCTGAACCTGAGCCGACGTACTACCGGCATGCTGCTCCTGCAAATGGATGATGCGGTTGTCGCGGACTTGCCCGCGACGGTCGATCAGGCGCCATTGCGCGTCGAGGATCGCCGGTTGTTTTTCACCCGAATCCAGGCGGGTGATGGTCAGCAGCACCTGAACATCCGGGGTGAAACCCACTGTAGCCGGGGCCAGCACTACGCGCTGGCTGTCCAGGTGACCTGCGACCTGACGCAGCAACAGTTGATCGATATCCGACGAAAGGCTGCCGGCCCAACGACCGTCGGTCGAGGCTTGCAGGCTGCCATCCGGCTGACGCTGCAACAGTGTTTCGCGTTGCAGGTAGTCGGCCACGGTGACCGGTCCCAACAATACCGCCATGCCTGCGTTCTGTGCAGGCTGAGCCGGACTTCCAGCGTCCAGCTGATACAACGACACCGGTTGGTGAACGCTGCAGCCCGCCAGGCCAAGAATGCCGGCGAGCATAAGAATAAAAGGAAGGCGCAGAGCAGTCATCGTCCCATCCAGGTGATCGCTAAAAGGCTGATCACAGTGAAAATACTCAACAAATATGAAGAACGCGCGGCAGTGCCGGCGTTTGAAAGGCCATATCATCCGTGAATATTCGTTCCGACTCCAGCGCAAAGCGCCGAACTACGGGTTAAATCGTAGTTCGGCGCTTCTAAGTCGCCTAATTGAGGTTTTCGACGAGCAGCGCATCTACCCGTTGGAAACCACGCGGCAATTTGTTGCCACGACGGCCACGTTCACCCTTGTAGTGTTCGAGGTCGTCCGCTTTCAGGGACAAGGTACGTTTCCCGGCCTGCAACACCAGTGTTGCACCGTCCGGCAATACGGCGATGTCCGTCACAAATTCTTCGCGACTGGCCACTCGCTCACCGGGAATCCCGATGATCTTGTTGCCTTTGCCTTTACCTAATTGTGGCAGGTCGCTGATCTTGAAGATCAGCAGGCGACCTTCGGTCGTCACCGACGCGAGCCAGTTCTGTTCACGATCGGCCACAGGGCGCGGCAGCATGACCTTGGCGTTGTTCGGCAGGCTCAACAGGGCCTTGCCCGCCTTGTTCTTGGCCTGCAGGTCTTCACCCTTGACCACGAAACCGTAGCCGGCGTCGGAGGCGATCACGTACAGCGCATCGTCTTCCGGCATCAGCACGCATTCGAAACTCGCCCCCGGTGGCGGCGTCAGGCGACCGGTCAGCGGTTCGCCCTGGCCTCGGGCCGACGGCAAGGTGTGGGCGGCCACCGAATAACTGCGGCCGGTGGAGTCGATAAACACGGCAAACTGGTTGGAACGTCCGGCGGCCAGCGCCTTGAAACCGTCCCCGGCCTTGTAGGAAAGCCCGGTGGCATCGATCTCGTGGCCTTTGGCGGAACGAATCCAGCCTTTTTCCGACAGCACGACCGTCACTTTCTCGTTCGGCAGCAGATCGTGCTCGGTCAGGGCCTTGGCTTCGGCACGCTCGACAATAGGCGACCGACGGTCATCGCCGTAGGTTTCAGCGTCCTTGATCAGTTCGCTGCGCACCAGTTTTTTCAACTTGGCTTCGCTGCTCAGCAGGGCTTGCAGCTTCGCTTGTTCCTTGAGCAGTTCATCCTGCTCGGCACGCAGCTTCATCTCTTCCAGTCGCGCCAACTGACGCAGACGGGTGTCGAGGATGTAGTCAGCCTGGATTTCGCTCAGGGCGAAACGCTCGATCAGCCTGGCCCGTGGCTGCTCCTCGGTACGGATGATGTGGATCACTTCATCCAGGTTGAGGTAGGCAATCAACAAACCGTCCAACAGGTGCAGACGACGCTCAACCTTGTCGAGGCGGAATTGCAGGCGACGACGTACGGTCTGCACCCGGAACTCCAGCCACTCGACCAGCAACGCGCGCAGGTTTTTCAGCTGCGGCTTGCCGTCCAGGCCGATGATGTTGATGTTGACCCGGTAGCTCGACTCCAGCTCGGTGCTGGCGAACAGGTGCTGCATCAAGGCATCGTGGTCGAAGTTCTTCCGCGCCCCCGGAATGATCACGATCCGGCACGGGTTTTCGTGGTCGGATTCGTCGCGCAGGTCGGCAATTTGCGGGGCCTTGGACGGCTTGGCCTGCATCATCGCGGCGATCTGCTCCAGCACCTTGGCGCCCGAGACCTGGTGCGGCAGTGCGGTGACGATGATGTCGCCGTCTTCGATGTGATACACGGCGCGCATGCGCACCGAACCGCGACCGGTTTCGTAGATTTTCAGCAGGTCGGCGCGCGGGGTGATGATTTCCGCTTCGGTCGGGTAGTCCGGGCCCTGGATGTGTTCGCAGAGCTGTTCGACCGTGGCCTTGGGCTCATCGAGCAAACGCACGCACGCCGTGGCGACTTCGCGCAGGTTGTGCGGCGGAACGTCAGTGGCCATGCCCACGGCGATGCCGGTGGTGCCATTGAGCAGGATGTTCGGCAAACGCGCCGGCAATACCAGCGGCTCGTCCAGCGTGCCGTCGAAGTTCGGGCCCCAGTCCGCCGTGCCCTGGCCCAGTTCGCTGAGCAGCACTTCGGAATAACGCGAAAGCCGCGCTTCGGTGTAACGCATGGCGGCGAAGGACTTGGGATCATCCGGCGCACCCCAGTTACCCTGGCCGTCGACCAGCGTGTAGCGATAGCTGAATGGCTGGGCCATCAGCACCATGGCTTCGTAGCAGGCCGAGTCGCCGTGGGGGTGGAATTTACCGAGCACGTCACCGACGGTTCGCGCCGACTTCTTGTGCTTGGAGTCGGCATCCAGCCCCAGCTCGCTCATGGCGTAGACGATACGCCGCTGTACCGGTTTGAGACCGTCGCCGATATGCGGCAAGGCACGGTCCATGATCACGTACATGGAGTAGTTGAGGTAGGCATTTTCGGTGAAGTCAGCCAATGACCGGCGTTCTACACCGTCCAGGCTGAGATCAAGGGAGTCGCTCATGCGGGCCTCATCGGTTCGTTGTCTGGCGCAGCAGCATGGTGCCACCGCGCTGGGTAAATTCAAGTTTGTTCAGTGCGCTCATGCCGAGCAACACCTGATCGCCATGCAGTCCCGGCGCCACCAATGCGCGCACGTCGTGCAGCACGATGTCGCCCAGTTGCAGGCGTTCGATACGAGTGCGATAGCCCTGGCTCAAGCCATTGGCCGTGCTCAGGGTCACGCCGAATCCTTCTTCGAGCTTCAAGCGCCTGGCCAGGTCTGCCGGGATCGACACATCGGTCGCCCCGGTATCGAGCATGAAGTCCACCGGCTGGCCGTTGATTTGGCCACTGGCGACAAAATGCCCCTGGGCATTGCTGACCAGTTTCACCTCAATGAAACCTTCGCCCTGCTCCGAGCTGACCACCACATTCGGATTTTGCTGTCGGGCTTCCCATTGGCCGAAAAAACGCGTGGCCAGAAACAGTGCGGCACACCAGGCCAGTACCATAAACACCCGACCGATGCGCTGACCCGGCGTTTGTTGCCTCATGGCTTGGCACTCCAGCCACCTTCCGGTGCAGCGAAGCGCCAGACCACCGGACGCACTTCGCCATCGGCACGCGCGCCAAAATTGTTGTCGACACCGACCCAGGCGCCATCGGCATCCACGATCAACGCTTCTTCAAGCCCGTAGTTCTGTGGATAACGACGGTTTTCCTGCAGCAACTCGGCGGCGTATGACCAGCAGCGCTCGACCTTGGCCGTCTGCGGATCCCGGCGGCAGATCTGGTAGGCGATACGTTCAAGGGTGAACAGCTTGCCGTTGAACAGCGACAGGTCAGAGAAATCCCGCGGGACAGCTTTGGCATGGGGAAACTGCTCGGGCTGCATTTCCACGCCCGCTTCGCTCAGCAGCACGCAGCCACCGTCGCAGTCCCACAACGTCTGTTTGCGCTTGATCATTAGCAGTCCGCGGCCCTGACGCTCGGCGGCGAGCCACATCTGATCACCCGCCGGATTGATCGCCAGCCCCTCGAACAGCGCATTGAATTGCAACAGCAGGCCACTGGCCCGCGCCTCGCGAACCAGCATCGGCGAGATTTTCAACCAAGAGGCAGGCCCCGTTGGCGGCACTTGCAAGACAGCGGCATGGCCTTCACTGACCACATAACGATTACCGGCGCTGTCGCAGGTGATGCCCTCGAAGTCCAGATTACCGCCACGCACGAACGAAGCCCCCCAAACGCGAGACTTCAGCCCCCAGGGCAATCCGCTGTCAGGTACCGGCGGTACGTCAATGTGCACCGTTTCGGCCTGCCAGGCAGATTCACTGGTATCGAGGCGGTAGATCTGATCATCGTCGCGGTCGGAAACCGCCCACAAATCTTTGCCGCACTGCGCCAGCCCGGACAGGTTGCCGCCGCGCATGCCGTCGACGACATGCTCGGACAACAGGCGAAGCTGTGGCGCCGGCTCGGCGGATACCGTGATCGACGTCAGCAGCAACCCACAGGCCAGGGCAAAGCCCAAACGCATCAGCCCAGAACCTCGGCCAGGTTGCCCTTGGACTCCAGCCAGGTCTTGCGGTCACCGGCGCGTTTCTTCGCCAGCAGCATATCCATCATTTCCGAGGTCGCTTCGAAATCCTCGCCCAACGTCAGTTGCACCAGGCGCCGGGTGTTCGGATCCATGGTGGTTTCACGCAGTTGCGGCGGGTTCATCTCACCCAGCCCCTTGAATCGGGTGACCTGCGGCTTGCCGCGTTTTTTCTCGGCCACCAGACGATCGAGGATGCCATCGCGTTCGGCTTCATCGAGGGCGTAGTAAATCTCTTTGCCCAGGTCGATGCGATACAGCGGCGGCATGGCGACATAGACGTGACCGGCATCCACCAACGGGCGGAAATGCTGGACGAACAAGGCGCAGAGCAAAGTCGCGATATGCAGACCGTCGGAGTCGGCGTCGGCGAGGATGCAGATCTTGCCGTAGCGCAGCTGGCTCATGTCCGCCGCGCCCGGATCGACGCCGATGGCCACGGCGATGTTGTGCACTTCCTGGCTGGCCAGCACTTCGCTGCCGTCGACTTCCCAGGTGTTGAGGATCTTGCCGCGCAACGGCAGGATCGCCTGGAACTCTTTATCTCGCGCCTGCTTGGCCGAGCCGCCGGCGGAATCACCTTCCACCAGGAACAGCTCGGAACGCATCGGATCCTGTCCGGCGCAGTCGGCCAGCTTGCCCGGCAGCGCCGGCCCCTGGGTAATGCGTTTGCGCTCGACCTTCTTGCTGGCCTTGAGGCGACGGCCGGCGTTGTTGATCGCCAGTTCCGCCAGCAGCATGCCGGTTTCCGGGTGGGCATTGAGCCACAGGCTGAACGCATCCTTGACCACACCGGAGACGAACGCCGCCGCCTCACGGGACGACAGGCGTTCCTTGGTCTGGCCGGAGAATTGCGGTTCCTGCATCTTCATCGACAACACGAAGGCAATGCGTTCCCAGACGTCCTCCGGCGCCAGCTTCACACCGCGCGGCAACAGGCTGCGAAATTCGCAGAACTCGCGCATGGCGTCGAGCAGGCCCTGGCGCAAACCGTTGACGTGGGTGCCACCCTGGGCTGTCGGAATCAGGTTGACGTAGCTTTCCTGGACTGCGTCGCCACCTTCCGGCAGCCACAGCAGCGCCCAATCCACTGCTTCTTTATTACCGGCCAGGCTGCCGCAGAACGGCTCGTCCGGCAGGCGCTCGAATTCGCTGACCGCATCCACCAGGTAGGAACGCAGGCCGTCTTCGTAATGCCATTCGACTTTCTCGCCGGTGGCCTTGTCTTCAAAGCTGACCAGCAGCCCCGGGCACAACACGGCCTTGGCCTTGAGCACGTGCTTGAGGCGGCTGATGGAGAATTTCGGGGAGTCGAAATATTTCGGATCCGGCGCGAAGAACACGCTGGTGCCGGTGTTGCGCTTGCCGACAGTGCCGACGATTTCCAGCTCGGTGGCTTTGTAGCCATCCTTGAAGGTCATCTGGTATTCGTTGCCGTCACGCTTGACCCGCACCCGCACTTCGGTGGACAAGGCGTTGACCACGGAAATACCTACCCCGTGCAAACCGCCGGAGAACTGGTAATTCTTGTTGGAAAACTTGCCACCGGCATGAAGCTTGGTAAGGATCAACTCGACGCCCGACACGCCTTCTTCGGGGTGAATGTCCACCGGCATGCCACGGCCGTCATCGCTGACTTCCAGGGAATGGTCGGCATGCAGAATCACCTGCACCGATGTGGCATGCCCGGCCAAGGCTTCGTCGACACTGTTGTCGATGACTTCCTGGGCAAGGTGGTTCGGCCGACTGGTGTCGGTGTACATGCCGGGGCGTTTGCGCACCGGGTCGAGGCCCGAGAGGACTTCGATGGCGTCTGCGTTATAAGAGCTAGCGCTGGGAGTGGCCATGGGTTCTCGTCGTCAGTGTTCCGTGAAAAAAAGTGTTCTGTGAAAAAAAGTGTTCGGAAAAAAAGTGTTCGGAAAAAAAGAAATCCATGAAAGCAGGCATTGCATCAAAGCGATGTGAAATCAATTGCCTGATACAAATCGGCGCCAATGCCGGCAAAACTCAACATGGCCGGCAGTTGCGTGGCAAACCCCTGAAAACTGTGGTCGCCGCCCGCCTGGATACGCAAGGCGCATGCCCGGTAATACTGCTGGGCGAGGCGATAGTCCAGCGTTTCGTCAGCTGTCTGCAACCACACCTGATAACGCTGCGGATCCTGGGGCGCCGGCACCTCCAGCTCGGCAAGGGCCGTCACGTGGTCGGGGGTCAACTCCCAGGTCTCTTCGGTATACAGGTTTTTCTGCGTCCCCAGATAGCCGTCGAACATCCGGTGCGGGCTGACGGCAGGGTTGATCAACAGGGCTTTCAAGCCATGGCGCTCGGCCAGGTGAGTGGCATAGTAGCCGCCGAGGGAGCTGCCGACCAGCAGCGGCCGCCCCAGCTCGGCAATCGCCTGCTCCAGTTGCGCGATAGCCTGGCGCGGGTGATGGTGCAATGCCGGAACTCGCAAGTGTTCGCCCACGCCCAGACGCTCCATCACGTCGATCAACTGGCAGGCCTTCTTTGACAACGGCGAGCTGTTGAAGCCGTGGATATAAAGGATCGAACCGGACATTTGAGCTCCCTGGACGTCGGCTAAAGAGACGGAGTTTACAGGGACTCTGGGGAATCGGGGATATCCGCGAAATTCAAGGCGTCTGTGTAGACGCCTTCGCGAGCAAGCCCGCTCCCACAGGGGATTTGTGACCGACGCCAATCCCCTGTGGGAGCGGGCTTGCTCGCGAAGGCCGCGCCCCGGTTTTCCAGGAAAATGAAAAATCAGTAGCCGTTGGAGCCGTAATCTACAGTGAAATCGAACCCGGTGACCCGCTCCACCCCGGTTTCCAGCCGCCCGTCGGGCAATAGCCGCAACCAGCGATAGCCCGGCGCCTGCTCCCCGACCTTGAAGTCCTCGCTGCCGGGCTCGAACTGGATGCAGGTCGAGGGCGAGGCGATCAAACGCACGCCATTGCGCATCTGGTCGATTTCCTGATGCACATGCCCCCACAACACTGCGCGCACCTGTGGAAAACGATCCAGCACTTCAAAAAACGCCTCGGGATTGCGCAGTCCGATCGGTTCCATCCATGCACAACCGATGGACACCGGGTGATGGTGGAAGCACACCAGATGATGGCGCTCCGGCGCTTCGCTCAACGAGCGGGCGAGCAACTGCAACTGTTCGTCCTGCAAATACCCCGGCACCGAGCCCGGCACGGCCGAATCAAGCAACGTGACCCGCCAGTTGCCGATATCCACCACCGGTTCGAGCAAGGCACTCTGCACCGCCGCCTCGGCCATGACCCGCGGTTCATCGTGATTGCCGGGAATCCAGCGCGCCGGCGCATCCAACTGACGCGTCATGTCGCGAAATTGCTGGTAGGACGCAAGCGTTCCGTCCTGGGACAGGTCACCCGTGGCCAGGATCAAATCGATCTGCGGCTGTTGCGCGCGTACCAGTTCAATGACCTTTTGCAGGCTGTCGCGAGTGTTCATGCCCAGCAGCGTACCGTCCGCTTCGGCAAACAGGTGGCTGTCGGAGAGTTGCACCAGCAACGCCGGATCGGCGATGGTCAATATGGATACGCTCGGCAAGGCGTTCTCCCAGGGCGTGATCACGGGAATGGGTAAGTGCCGCAATTATGCTGGGGGATGATCGAAAGGGGAAACCTGTGAACCTGACATAGTTCACAACTGCGCTTCACAACTAACGTACTACTTCGTACTCATGCCCCAGCGCCAGGCAATGGCTCAGCCATTCGCCCAGAAACATGTTCAGCTGGGCCTTTTCGTCCGGCTGGTGCATTGAGGCGTTCGGGTAAGGATAGATGCCGCGAAAGCGTCGCGCATGTTCGGCGCTGACCACTTCGGCCATGCGTGCGTCGTGGTAGACCTGCACTTCCAGTTGCGGCACCGGCAGCCACGGCAGGCTGTGTTCCTGACGCACTTGCAGGGTCGTGGTGTAAGGACAGGTCAGCAGCACTTCCAGGGCCAGCACGCCGAGCATCTGCTCACCATGGGTCACGGCGATGCGCCGGGCGGCGGGCTCGCTGCGCATGTCCGGCAGCAGTCGCATCAGGCGCGCGTAGTTCGCCTCGCAGGACGCTTGCAGCCCCACCAGGTCCACCCGATAGCGATCGCGCAGCTTGTTTACGACCATAACCCCCTCACTTCAACGCGGTTCAAAGCCAGCCATTGCAAGGCAATGATGCTCGCCGCGTTGGCAATACGCCCGTCGCGCACGGCTTGCAGGGCATCGTCGAAAGCCCAGACCGTGACGCGGATATCTTCTGCTTCTTCCTCCAGCCCATGCAGGCCGCCAACCCCGGTAGTGTCGCAACGCCCCAGGTATAAATGCACGAATTCGTTGCTGCCGCCCGGCGATGGAAAGTATTTGAGCATCGGCCAGAGCGCCCCGATTTCCAACCCAGCTTCCTCCTGCGCCTCGCGGTGAGCAACTGCTTCCGGCACTTCATCCTTGTCGATCAGACCAGCGACCAGTTCGATCAGCCACGGGTTGTCGGTCTTGCCCATGGCACCGACGCGAAACTGCTCGATCAGCACCACTTCATCGCGCTGCGGATCGTAAGGCAGCATGCATACCGCGTCATGACGAACGAACACTTCACGATTGATCTCGCGGCTCATGCCCCCGGCGAACAATTCGTGGCGCAAGTGTACGCGTTCGAGTTTGTAGAAGCCCTCGTAGCACTTTTCGCGCCGCACGATATCAACGGCGGTCGGAATGGCGTTGGCAAAATCCGTCATGACAATCCTCTTTTACTGCAAATCCTGTTCGAGGCTCCTTTTTTCCTGGGCCTCGACTTCGCGCCATCCTAACGCGCCCGTGATGTTTGATGCAGCCCCTTTCCCGTCAGCGGGATAGACGGTGAAGGCGAAACCCACTCTAATTAGCTTAGTGGCGAACTGACTGCTTTGTTGAGAGTCGAAGCCGGTAACTTTTTGCCTTCCCCTGTTTCAGAAAGGACGCTCATGTCGCTTTTCAAAATCGCCTCCGTGGCTGCTATCGCCCTGACCCTGGGCGCTTGCGCGAGCCTGTTCCAGCCCAACTACCGGACGCCGCTGGAAACCACCCGCGATGCCTCCGAGCAGCTCAAGCCCGGTTGCAGCAACCCGGATTGCCCGCTGGTCAACATCGATACCCTGCACTTCCCGGCCGAGCCTGCACTTGACGGCATCATCGAAAAACGCCTGCTGCAAATGACCCGTACCTCGCCCGACGCTCCGGTGGCCCCGACTCTGGCGGCCTATCGCGAAGAGTTTTTGCGCACCGCCGGCCCACGCAGCAGCAGCTATCTGCAGGCTAAGGTACGTGAGCAGCATGACGGCTTGGTGATCGTCGAATTGTCCAGCTACCTGGACACCGGCAGTGCCCATGGCACGCCAGGTCGAGGCTTTATCAACTACTCGCGCCAGCAGCATAAAGTGCTGACGCTGTCGGACATGCTGGTGCCGGGGCAGGAAGATGCGTTCTGGAAAGCCGCGCAAGTGGCGCACAACAGCTGGCTGATCAGCACCAAGCTCGACCAGGAACCGGAGTTCGTGAAGAGCTGGCCGTTCCAGAAAACCCGGAACGTGGCACTGACCTATGGTGGGGTGATCCTCAAGTACGAAACCAGCAGCATCGCGCCTTACGCGCTGGGCCATGTCGAACTGAAGATCCCCTACCCTCGCCTGAACGGCATCATCAAGCCCGAGCTGTTTCCTGGCCGGAACTGAAGGCAGCCCCCAGCACAAGTTGCAGCAGCCCTGCCAGAACCAGCGCCGGCAGGGTTGCGCCGACATCCGGGTACAGATTGGCGAGCAAATGATAGGTGCTGACCCCGCCCAGCCAGGCGAGCAGCGCCGGCCAGCGCAGTGCGGCTGAGGCCACCTGGCCGCTACGCTTGCGCAGGATGAAGTGATCCACCAGCACCACGCCGAACAACGGCGCAAACACCGAACCGATCAGCAGCAGGAAGTTCTGGTACTGGGCCAACGGCGCCAGCAGGGCAATCAGCGTGCAGATGACGCCGATGGCCAGGGCCAGGTGCTCGACTTTGGCGCGCAACAGAATCCCGCTGGACACCGCCGCCGAGTGAATATCGGCAAAGGCATTTTCCGATTCATCCAAAAGAATCAGCAGCAGCGGAATCCCCAGGCCGGCACCGGCCAACGCCAGCAGCAAGGCATTGACTTCACCGCTCGGCGCGAACGCCAGGGTGTAGGCCACGCCCAGGCTCATCAGCCAGAAATTACCGATGAAGAAACCGATGGCGGTGCCACCGAAGACGTTTTTCGCCCGCTTGCCGAAACGCGAGTAGTCGGCGATCAGCGGCAACCACGAGAGCGGCATGGCAATGGCGATGTCGAAACCCACGGCAAACGGCATCGAACCGTCACCGGCCTGGGCCCACAACGCGGCCAGGTCAGCCTTGGCGAACAGGTTCCAGGTCAGCCAGGTGCAAGCGGCCAGCAATAGCCAGATGCCCCATTTGCGCAGGATCTGCCGGACGAACGTCAATGGACCGCTAACAGCCAGCAGGGTCGCCAGTGCGCCGAAGAACAGGGTCCAGAGCAGTGGATTGGACAGCAGGCTGCCGTCACTGAACGCCTTCGCACCCAACAGGCTCGCGGCATCGCGCATGACGATGATTTCGAACGAACCCCAGCCGATCAATTGCAGCAGGTTCAGCACCGCCGGCAGGCTCGCGCCTTTCGTACCGAGGCTGAGCTTGAGCGCGGCCATCGACGACAGGCCGGTGTCACTGCCAATCACCCCGACCGCCGCCAGCAGTAGAACGCCGACCAGCGTGCCGAGAAAAATCGCCAACAACGAACCGGACAAGCCCAGGCCCGGTGCGAGCAATGCACCGGTCTGCAGGACCATCAGGCCGATGCCGAGGGAAAACCACAGGGAAAACAGGTCGCGACCGCCGAACACACGTTTGTCGGTCGGCACCGCGATATCGGGTGAATAAGTGCTGGGTTGAATGCTCAAAGGTGTTATCTCAAAGGGATAAGTGTGTCATTGAGATATTCGGTGCCTGGTTTGGCGCCTTCGCGAGCAAGCCCGCTCCCACATTGGTCCTGCGTACACAGGTCGAATGTGGGAGCGGGCTTGCTCGCGAAGACGGCAGCACAGGCGCCGTCAATCACAGGTCAGATCAAACTTTCTGGTACAGCTGACTGCCTTCCTGCTTGAAGCGCTCGGCCTGTTCGGCCATGCCCTGGGCGACGTCCACGTCGACCGCTTCGATCCGTTGGTTGGCCGCGTATTCGCGGACTTCCTGGGTGATCTTCATCGAGCAGAATTTCGGCCCGCACATCGAGCAGAAGTGCGCGACCTTGGCCGAATCCTTCGGCAGGGTTTCATCGTGATACGAACGGGCGGTGTCCGGATCGAGGCCCAGGTTGAACTGGTCCTCCCAACGGAACTCGAAGCGCGCCTTGCTCAAGGCATTGTCGCGAATTTGCGCACCCGGGTGACCTTTCGCCAGATCGGCGGCATGCGCGGCGATCTTGTAGGTGATGATCCCGGTCTTCACGTCATCCTTGTTCGGCAGGCCCAAGTGTTCCTTTGGCGTCACGTAGCAGAGCATGGCGCAACCGAACCAGCCGATCATCGCCGCACCGATACCGGAGGTGATGTGATCGTAGCCCGGCGCAATGTCGGTGGTCAGCGGGCCGAGGGTGTAGAACGGCGCCTCGTCGCAGCACTCCAGCTGCTTGTCCATGTTCTCTTTGATCAATTGCATCGGCACGTGGCCCGGGCCTTCGATCATGCACTGCACGTCGTGCTTCCAGGCAATCTTGGTCAGCTCGCCGAGGGTTTCCAGCTCGCCGAACTGCGCTTCGTCGTTGGCGTCGGCAATCGAGCCCGGACGCAGACCATCGCCCAGCGAGAAGCTGACGTCGTAGGCCTTCATGATTTCGCAGATGTCTTCGAAATGGGTGTAGAGGAAGTTCTCTTTGTGGTGCGCCAGGCACCATTTGGCCATGATCGAACCGCCACGGGAGACGATGCCGGTGACGCGCTTGGCGGTCATCGGCACGTAGCGCAGCAACACGCCGGCGTGGATGGTGAAGTAGTCGACGCCCTGCTCGGCCTGTTCGATCAGCGTGTCGCGGAACAACTCCCAGGTCAGGTCTTCGGCGACGCCGCCGACCTTTTCCAGGGCCTGGTAAATCGGCACGGTACCGATCGGCACCGGCGAGTTGCGGATGATCCACTCGCGGGTTTCGTGGATGTGCTTGCCGGTGGACAGGTCCATGACCGTGTCCGAACCCCAGCGAATGCCCCAGGTCAGTTTCGCCACTTCTTCTTCGATGGACGAACCCAGGGCGCTGTTGCCGATGTTGCCGTTGATCTTCACCAGGAAGTTACGGCCGATGATCATCGGTTCCAGTTCGGTGTGGTTGATGTTGGCCGGAATGATCGCGCGGCCACGGGCGATTTCCTCACGGACGAATTCTGGAGTGATGACTTTCGGCACGCTGGCACCGAAGCTGTGGCCGGCGTGTTGCTGGTCCAGCAGGCCAGCCGCACGGGCCACTTCCAGCTTCATGTTTTCGCGGATGGCGACGTATTCCATCTCGGCGGTGATGATGCCTTTACGCGCGTAGTGCATCTGGCTGACGTTGGCACCCGGCTTGGCGCGGCGCGGATTGTTGACGTGAGCGAAGCGCAACTTGGTCAGCTCCGGATCGGCAAGGCGCTCCTGGCCGAAATTCGAGCTCAGGCCGCTCAGGCGCTCGGTGTCGCCGCGGGATTCGATCCATGGCGAACGCACATCCGCCAGGCCTTTGCGCACATCGATGATGACATTGGGGTCGGTGTACGGGCCCGAGGTGTCATACACCACCACCGGTGCGTTGACCTCACCGCCGAAGTCGGTCGGTGTCACGTCAAGGCTGATTTCGCGCATCGGCACGAGGATGTCCGGACGGGTGCCCTGAACATAGATTTTTTGCGAGCGGGTAAACGGCTGAACCGATTGCTGATCGACCTTGGCCGAGTCACTCAGGTTGGTGGTGATTTTTGCTTTTGTGGTCATCACGGGCTCTCCAGACAGCATCCAGGCAGTGGATTTTTGTCGGAGCGAACCTGTAAACGAATGGACGCACGGGCGCTGGGAAAACCAGCTGTGCTGTGCTCAGTGCTCGAGGGGTGTTCGATTGTCGAACAACATCCCGGACGAAGCACAAGAGGACTCGCCGGGTGACGAGAAATCTTGTTCCCTACGCAGGCGCTAACCTGATCAGGTTCAACGGGATCCGAAATTATTCGATCTCAGCCTCATAGCAAGGCACCCCGACAAGAACCCGGCCAGTCTAGACACAACTGGCAAAGAACGCCAACCCCACTGCAAACACCATGATGAATGGCGTAATTACACGCAGTATCAGGATTGTTGCCGCCTTAATGCACAACTACACTCGCTACGCTGAGCCACGCATTGACGCTGTCAAAGCAGCGCCTTAGCCTTGGCGCTCAAATTACCTGTGTAATATCAATTCTAGGGAACGTCTATGCTGCGCAAACTCTCACTGGCCCTTGCCGTGTCTTGTGCGTCCAATGGAATGGCCTGGGCAGCAGAAGCGCCCTTATCGACCAAGACGGATCTGGTCAGTGTCTATCAGGAAGCCGTGGACAATAACGCCGATCTGGCGGCCGCCATGGCCCAATACGGTGCACAGAAAGAAGTCGTTCCCCAGGCCCGCGCCGGCTTGCTGCCAAACCTCTCGGGCGGCGCCGATATTGCCGAGGTGCGTACATCGCTCGATCAACCTTCGGGCACGACCAACCGCGATGCTCACTCGTACCAGGCCACCCTGGCGCAGCCCTTGTTCCGCGCCGATCGCTGGTTCCAGTTCCAGGCCGCCAAGGATGTAAACGAACAGGCTGCCCTGCAACTCTCGGCGACTGAGCAAAACCTGATCCTGCAAACCGCCAACAGCTATTTCAACGTGCTGCGCAGCCAGGACAACCTGGCTTCGACGAAGGCCGAAGAAGCCGCGTTCAAACGCCAGCTCGATCAATCCAACGAGCGTTTCGATGTCGGTCTCTCGGACAAGACCGACGTATTGAACTCACAAGCCAGCTATGACACTGCCCGCGCCAACCGGATCGTCGCGCAACGCCAGGTGGATGACGCCTTCGAAGCCCTGATCACCCTGACCAACCGTCAGTACAAATCGATCCAGGGCATCAGCCATAAACTGCCGATCCTGCCGCCGGCACCGAACGACGCCAAAGCCTGGGTCGAAACGGCCGCCCGGCAGAACCTCAATCTGTTGGCGAGCAACTACGCCGTCAGCGCCGCCGAGCAAACCCTCAAGCAACGCAAGTCCGGTCACTTGCCAACGGTTGACGCGGTTGCCAAGTATGAGAAGGGCGACAACGATGCATTGGGCTTCAGCAACCCGAACAACTTGCCCCAGCCCTATGGTGGCAACGTCGAGCAAACGACCATTGGCCTGCAACTGAACATTCCGATCTACAGCGGCGGCCTGATCAGCTCCCAGGTGCGTCAATCGTATTCACAACTGGACCAGACCGAGCAGCAGCGCGAATCCCTGCGTCGGCAGATCGTGGAAAACACCCGCGACCTGCACCGTGCGGTGAACACCGATGTCGAGCAGGTGCAAGCGCGCAAGCAGTCGATCATCTCCAACCAGAGTGCGGTGGAAGCGACTGAAATCGGTTACCAGGTGGGCACACGCAACATCGTCGACGTACTGGATGCGCAGCGTCAGCTGTACACCTCGGTACGCGACTACAACAACACCCGCTACGACTACATCCTCGACAACCTGCGCTTGAAGCAGCAGGCCGGCACGTTGAACCCGGGGGATTTGCAGGACCTGGCCCGCTGGCTCAAGCCCGACTACAACCCGGACAAGGACTTCCTGCCACCGGACCTGGCCGAGGCGGCAGCCGAACAGTTGAAAGCCCGGCCCTGAGCAAAACTGTAAAGCAAAGGCTTCGCGAGCAAGCCCGCTCCCACATTGGATCTGTGTCGCTCACAAATCCCCTGTGGGAGCAGGCTTGCTCGCGAATGAAGGCAGCACGGTCTATCGGTCGATCAACCGCCCCAAGCCATCCAGCAACCGCTGCAATGCCCCCTGATTGGCGCGCATCACTTTCAACCCGGCCTCTGCCATACGCTGTGCATCACGCGGTAGTTCGAACAGCCGCTGCACCGCCACTGCCAGCCCTTCGGCATCCTCCACTTCCTGCAACGCCCCGGCACTGCGCAACTGCGCGGCGATTTCGAGGAAGTTGAAAAGATGCGGCCCGCTCAGCACCGGTTTGGCCAGGGCCGCAGGCTCCAGCAGGTTATGCCCGCCGTTGGCTACCAGGCTGCCACCGACGAATGCGCTGTCAGCCAGGGCGTAGAGAAACAGCAATTCGCCCATGGTGTCGCCAAGCAGCACTGAAGTACTCGCGCTGACCGCATCACCGCTGGAACGCCGGACCGTGGCAAACCCTTGCTGCTGGCACAAGCCGTACACCGAGTTAAAGCGTTCCGGATGACGCGGCACCAGAATCAGCAAGGCATCGGGGTGACTGGTCAGCAATTGACGATGGGCCGCCAGCACCACCTCGTCTTCGCCGTCATGGGTACTGGCAGCGATCCACACCGGTCGTTCCTGCGCCTGCCATTGCCCGCGCAGCTCAACAGCGCGCCGGAACAGTTGCGGGTCGATGGTCAGGTCGAACTTGATCGACCCGGTCACTTCGACCGTCTCCGAACGCGCACCCAGCTCAAGGAAGCGCCTGGCTTCGGCTTCGGTCTGCACCGCGAACAGGCTCATCTCGGCCAGCATCGGCCGGGTCAGCTTGCGGAACCGGCCGTAGCCCTTGGCCGAACGCTCGGACAGGCGCGCATTGGCCAGCGCCACGGGAATCCCGCGCTTGGCACACTGATGGATATGGTTGGGCCACAGTTCGGTTTCCATGATCACCGCCAGTTTCGGCTGGACCCGATCGAGGAAACGCCGGGCGGCGCAAGGCAGGTCGTAAGGCAGGTAGCAGTGCTGGATGCGCGGTTCATTGGCGAACAGTGCCAGGATGCGTTCCGACCCGGTCGGCGTCATACAAGTCACGGTGATCGGCAGATTCGGGTAACGCGCCAGCAAGGCGCGGATCATCGGTGCGGCCGCAATGCTCTCGCCCACCGAGACGGCGTGCACCCAAATGCCGCCCGGCCTCATCGCCGGCATCCCGCAGGAGAAGCGCTCGCCGATACGCCTGGCGTACGCCGGCGCCTTGCGCGCGCGCAGCCAAAGCCGAATCGCTACCAGTGGCAGCCCCAGATAAAACAGCGCGGTGTAGAGAGTTCTATTCATGGCGGCGGAGTTTATCGGCTTTTTTCGCCAATCGTCTGCAAGTGCACGGCAAAACGTTCGGCGAGCCAGCGCGCGGCCGGACCGAGTGGCTCATCGCGGCGCCATACCAGTTCCACCACCAGGGCCGGCGGGGTCCATTCGCTGACCAGTTCGACCATCTGATTCTGATAGGTCGGGTACTGCACCACGTGACGTGGCAGCCAGGCCCAGCCGAGACCGCGCACCAGCCATTCGGCCATCACATAGAAACTGTCGGCGCGCCAGACCTGTGGGCTGGCGGGATCACTGCCGGGATAAATGCTCGACTCCGTGGACATCAGCAACTGCCGATGTTGCGCCAGTTGTTGGCCGTCCACTGCGCCTTTGCGCGCCAACGGATGATCCTTGCCGCACACCGTGACCATTTCCACGCTGCCCAGCACTCGCCGTTCAAGTGCCTCGGGAATCTGATCGTGAAAGAACAGCAACCCCAGATCGGCGCGCCGCTCTACCAGCTTGCGCGCCACATCGCCTTGGGCGGCGCTGGTCAGTTGCACTTCAAGGCTGGGGAATTTTTCCGCCAGGGCCTCGAAGCTTTCGATGATCGGCTGATAAGGCATCGCTTCATCCTGCGCCACACGCAGTCGTGCCTCCTGACCGCGCATCATTGCCAACGCCCGGCCATTGAGCCGTTCGCATTGGCGCAGCACTTCCCGCGCCTCCTCCAGCAAGGCATTACCGGCTTCAGTGAGTTTCGGTTGTCGGCCGCTGCTGCGGTCGAACAGGCTAACGCCCAGGTCTTCTTCCAGCATCGCTATCGAACTGCTGACCGCCGACTGTGCCTTGCGCTGATCCCGCGCCACGGCAGAAAACGAACGCTGCTCCGCTACGCTGACAAACAACCGCAACTGCTCCAGATTCCATTGCATGCTCATGGCTCAACCCATCTTCAAAACAGATAGGTAATGACTTTACCGCATCTGGCGAATCACTAGAATGCCGACCTCAGAGAGCAACACTTCACACGAGGATTGACCCATGACCGCTTACTACTACCTGGCCATTGCCATCTGCGCCGAAGTGATTGCCACTGTTTCGATGAAAGCCGTCAAGGGCCTCAGCACCCCGCTGCCACTGGTGCTGGTTATCCTCGGCTACGGCATTGCCTTCTGGATGCTGACCCTGGTGGTGCGCAGCGTTCCGGTGGGCGTGGCGTACGCCGTGTGGGCCGGCATGGGGATTGTGATGGTCAGCGTTGCAGCGTTGTTTATCTATGGGCAGAAGCTGGACGTGCCGGCGATGATGGGGATGGCGTTGATTGTGCTGGGGGTCGTGGTCATCCAGCTCTTCTCCAAAACTGCCGGTCACTAACATTCGAAACCCGATCCATTGTGGGAGCGGGCTTGCTCGCGAATGCATTCTGTCAGTCGTACATGAATTGACTGACCCGCCGCTTTCGCGAGCAAGTCGGAATGCCGCACCACCGCTCCCACATGTTCTGCGATCACCTCTCCCCTGCACATTGAGTCTGTATACTGCGCCCTCGTCTTGAACACAGAGGTCGCTGCATGCCATCCGTTATTTCCACCGACGTTCTGATTGTCGGCGCTGGTGTCGCCGGCCTCTGGCTGAATGCGCGCCTGCGTCGCCAGGGTTTTTCGACCGTGCTGGTGGAAAGCGCCAGCCTCGGCGGCGGGCAGAGCGTGAAGTCCCAGGGCATCATCCACGGCGGCGCCAAATACGCGCTGCATGGCGCCCTGACTGGCGCCTCGGAAGCCATCGCCGACATGCCGCGCCGCTGGCGCGAAGCCCTGGCTGGCGACGGCGAACTGGACCTGTCCGGCGTGCGCCTGCTGTCCGAAGCCCATTACCTGTGGTCCCCCGGCACCCTTGCCGGCAACCTCACCAGTTTCTTTGCCAGCAAAGCCGTGCGCGGGCGCGTCGATCAGGTCAAGGGCGAGCAATTGCCGCCAGCCCTGCAAGACAAACGCTTCAAGGGCAAGGTCTATCGCCTGGCGGAACTGGTGGTCGATGTGCCGAGCCTGATCCAGCGCCTGGCCGATCTGGCGGGAGACGGTTTGCTCGCCGGGCAGAAAATCGAGCCGTTGCTGGAAGGTGGCGTGCTGGTCGGCCTGAAAGTGGACGAGCGCGAAATCCGCGCCCAACGCATCGTCCTGAGCGCCGGTGCCGGGACGGCGGCATTGCTTGAAGCGCTGGGCCTGAGCCAGCCCGCGATGCAGCGTCGCCCGTTGCACATGATCATCGCCAAGGGTCCGAGTCTTAAACCGCTATACGCCCACTGCCTGGGTGGCGGTACCAAACCCCGTATCACCGTGACCACGCACCCGGCGGCGGATGGCCAATGGGTCTGGTACCTGGGCGGCGATATCGCGGAATCTGAAGGCGTGACCCGCGAGCCCGCCGAGCAAATCGCCACCGCACAGAAAGAACTCGGCCAATTGTTGCCCTGGATCGACCTGAGTACGGTGCAATGGGCGACCTTGCGGGTGGATCGCGCGGAACCGCTGCAATCCGGCCTGACGCGCCCCGACAATGCCTTTGTGGCCGAGGAAGGCCGCCTGCTCGTGGGCTGGCCGACCAAACTCGCCCTGGCACCTGATTTCGCCGACCGGGTCATCGCCAGCCTGACCCGCGACGGTATCCAGCCCAGCCACCCGGCAGCGCTGCCTGAACTGCCGAAGCCGCCGATGGGCGTACCTGCCTGGGAGCAACTGCTGCCATGAGCCAACCAACCCTGCACGACCTGCACCGCCCGCTGGGCAGCACCGGCCTGCTGGTTTCGCCCCTGGGCCTGGGCACGGTGAAACTGGGCCGCGACCAGGGGGTGAAGTACCCCAACGGCTTCCGGATTCCCGATGACGATGAAGCGCGCATGCTGCTCAAGCTTGCCCGCGACCTGGGCATCAACCTGATCGATACCGCCCCGGCCTATGGTCGCAGCGAAGAACGTCTCGGCCCGTTGCTGCGTGGCCAGCGTCAGGATTGGGTGATTGTCAGCAAGGTGGGCGAAGAGTTTGCCGACGGCCAGTCCCGTCACGACTTCAGCGCCCCCCACACACGCATGTCGGTGGAACGAAGCCTGCAACGACTGGAAACGGATTTCATTGATCTTGTTTTGGTGCACTCCGACGGTAACGACCTGGCGATCCTCAATGACAGCGAAGTCTACGCCACCCTCGCCGAGCTCAAGGCCGAAGGCAAGATTCGTGGCTTCGGCTTTTCCGGTAAAACCGTCGAAGGTGGTTTGAAGGCGCTGGAGCACGGTGACTGCGCGATGGTCACCTACAATCTGAACGAGCAAAACGAAAAGGCCGTCATTGACTATGCTGCTGCACACGGCAAAGCCATTCTGGTCAAGAAAGCCCTCGCCAGTGGTCATGTATGCCTGAGTCCGGGCGTGGATCCGGTGCGCGCCAGTTTCGAGTTGTTGTTTGAACATCCGGGTGTTGCCAGTGCTATTGTCGGGACCATCAATCCGCTGCACCTCGCCCACAATGTCGCGACCGTTGCCCAGGTCCTACGTAGCCACTGACGCCGCCCACGCGGTCTTAAGCAGGAGCCGACATGCCGCGTACGCTCATAAGAAAGAACCCGAGCAACTTCAAGACCCTGCCGTTATTCGTCGAAGCGACTCCCGAAGGCCTGGCTTATCAGAGCGTCGGCAGGCCGCTGAATTTCTCCCAGACCCTGCAACGTCGTCGCCCGGTGACGGTCGGCGACAGCGAACGGTTTGCCCTGGAGCTGGCCAATCTCGGGGTTTCGGTGCGCCTGACCCTGCATTGGCAGAATCGCGACTATTGGGTACTGGTGCGCCAGCGCCGGCAGGACCGTGGCGATGTGGTGCTCAAGTTGATCTCCGGGTACGTGCCGGCCCATGAACTGAACCTGCCCTTGCACACGGCGATCCAGGAGATTGCCGAAGAATGCCTGCTGGAAACCCCCGAAGGCTGGCTCGGTGGCCGGTTCAATGACACCTGGCTGCCGGCGCCCTACTCAGCCGCCCTGCATTACCGCGAAGCGCTGCCGTTTCGCTTGTCGCCATTGTCCGGCTCGGCGCGGCCGGTACGTTGCGCCAACCTGATGCTGATAGAGCGCCCGCGGGCTTACGTGCATTTGCCAACGGCGTCGCTGCAACTGATCTATGACTTGCGCCTGGACGTTCCCAAGGACGCCAAATCCCTGAGCCTGTTCCATGTCGACGAAAGACTGGAAGGCGATCAACTCGTCGCCCGCCTCGACCGCAAGCGCCCCGATCTGTACTTGATGCCCTTGCAGGACGGCCACCCGATGGCTGAGCTCTACACCTTGAAAAAGGATCAGTTGTACCCGGCCAGCACGCGCGGACTGTACCTGGCCGAGAGTTTCGCCCGACAGGAAGGCTGGCTAGTGAGGGATGAACGAATTCGCTGGAAAGACTGGGTGAGACAGCAGGGTCTGACCCCACCGGGGAAGGATTCGGGGCTGGCGCGGTTGCGCGGGAAAGCCAAGCTGCTGCTGAAGAAAATCGTGCCGCGTAAGAAGGTCAGCTCTTAAAAGCAAAAGATCGCAGCCTCTGTAGGAGCGAGCTTGCTCGCGATGGACGTGAACGATACCGCGTGTTGACTGATTGAATGCGGTGCCGCTGAGTTCATCGCGAGCAAGCTCGCTCCTACAGAAGCTGCGATCTTTTATGGCTTCATTCGGACTTGCGGATCTTCTCGACTATCGCGGTGGTCGAGCTGTTTTCCACCAGCCCCAGCACTTTCACGGTACCGCCGTAGGCCGTCACGATGTCCGCGCCGACGACCTGATCGATCCCGTAGTCGCCGCCCTTGACCAACACGTCCGGCTTGATCGCGCTCAGCAGGTTTTCCGGGGTGCCTTCCGGGAAACTGATGACCCAGTCCACCGCTCCCAGGCCGGCCAGCACTGCCATGCGCCGGTCGACGCTGTTGATCGGACGACCTGGCCCTTTCAGGCGGCTGACCGATGCATCGTCGTTGATCGCCACTATCAGGCGATCGCCTTGGGCCCGCGCCTGTTCCAGATAAGTCACGTGGCCTGCATGCAGGATGTCGAAGCAACCATTGGTGAAGACAATCCGTTCGTTGTGCGCGCGCGCATCATCGACCGCCAGCAACAACTGCTCAAGACCCAGCACACCGCGCTCGGAACCCTCCGCACGTTGAATCGCACGACGCAGTTCCGGCGCGCTGATGGCCGCCGTACCGAGCTTGCCAACCACGATACCCGCCGCCAGGTTGGCCAGGGCCACCGCATGGGGCAGTTCTTCGCCAGCGGCAATCGCGGCCGCCAGGGTGGAAATCACCGTGTCGCCGGCACCGGTCACGTCGAACACTTCGCGGGCTCGGGCCGGCAAGTGCAGCGCCGGGTGATCCGGACGCAGCAGGGTCATGCCATGCTCGCCACGGGTCACCAGCAACGCACCGAGCTCCAGGTCGTGCATCAACTGCGCGCCCTTGCTCACCAATTCGTGCTCATCGGCGCAACCACCGACGATGGTTTCGAATTCGTTGAGGTTTGGCGTGATCAGGCTCGCACCACGGTAGATCGAGAAATCCTTGCCCTTGGGATCGGCCAGCACCGGTATGCCACGGGCACGGGCGGCCTGGATCAGCGCCTGATGGTTTTTCAGCGCGCCTTTGCCGTAGTCGGACAGCACCAGCACCTTGATGCCTTCAAGCAACTCATCGACCTGCGCCGCCAACGCCAGCGCGTCGGTGGCGAAAGGCTCTTCGAAGTCGATACGCAGCAGTTGCTGGTGACGGCTCATGACCCGCAGCTTGACGATGGTCGGCTGGTGCGCAATGCGCTGGAAGATGGCCCGCACGCCGGCGCCCTTGAGGCTGTTGACCAGGCTGTTGGCGGCTTCATCGTCGCCGGTTACACCGACCAGCGAGGCCGGAGCCCCCAGGGCGGCAATGTTCAAGGCAACGTTGGCAGCACCGCCCGGGCGGTCCTCGATGTGATCGACCTTGACCACCGGCACCGGTGCCTCAGGGGAAATCCGTGAGGTACCACCATGCCAGTAACGGTCGAGCATGACATCGCCGACCACCAAGACAGGGGCTTGATCGAATCGCGGCATGGACAACTTCATGGTGAAACCCACATACAAAATGAACAGGGGCGCGATATTAACACAGGGTTGGTGTCGGCTTGTGCGGTGGCTGCAACGGGATGATTCGCCGGGTCTTTATGCTCATTTTTTGAGCATAAAGACCTACCAGACGACGTAATGCTGTTCAGTTAAGCGAGAATGATCCACTGTAGGAGCGAGCTTGCTCGCGATGGTCGTTAACGATGCCGCG
>NZ_JBWKXF010000026.1:0-76509 GCF_059422645.1 Pseudomonas sp. GW821-FHT01C01
CCCCCCCCCCCCCCCCCCCCCCCCCCCCCCCCCCCCCCCCCCCCCCCCCCCCCCCCCCCCCCCGCTCCCACATTTGATTTGTGTGCGCCACGAAACACCGACGGACTCCCAATGAAACTCTCCCCCCTCGCCCTGACGCTGAGCCTGCTGCCGGCCGGCCCGCTGCTGGCCGACACCTTCGAACGCGATCAAGCCCTGAAGCTGCCCGACGTATTGATCAGCGCCAACCGCCAGGTTGAAGCGCGCAACGACAGCAGTGCCGCCAACACGGTGTTCACCCGTGAAGACATCGATCGCCTGCAACCCGATAGCGTTACCGATCTGCTACGTCGGGTGCCGGGCGTGCAAGTCTCGCAATCGGGTGGGCGCGGCAGTTTGCCGGGCATCTACATTCGCGGCACCCAGTCGGCCCAGAGCCTGGTGTTGGTAGACGGCCAGCGCATCGGCAGCTCGACCTCCGGCGACAGCAATCTGCAACACATCAATATCGAGCAAGTCGAGCGTGTGGAAGTGCTGCGCGGCTCTCGTTCGGTGATTTATGGCAGCGATGCGATTGGCGGGGTGATCCAGATCTTCACCCGCCGTGGCGACGAGCAAGGTCTGCAACCGCGCCTGCACACGGGTTTTGGCAGCAACCAGACCTGGGAGCACAGCCTTGGCCTGTCCGGTGGTGATGAGCGAACTCGCTTCAACCTCGGCGCCAGCCTCGACGAAACTGCGGGGATCAATCGCACCCACGAGTCACACCCCAGCGACGGCGACCATGACGAGTATCGCAACCAGTCGTTCAGCCTGAGCTTGAGCCATGCCCTCGGCGATGACATCGAGATCGGCGCCAACGTGCTGGATAACCGTGGCAAAAGCGAGTTCGACAGCCCGTTCGCGTCGGTCCAGCAACAGCCCTACAGCAACTTCGATGTCAGTAGCGTCAGCAGCTACGTCGATGCACGGGTCAACGATCTGTGGAAAACCCGCATTGATTTCGGCCACAGCGAAAATCGCGAGAAGGCCCTCGACAAGCTCAGCGATGAACGCAGTGTTTTCAATACTTACCGCGACTCGGTAACCTGGCAGAACGACCTGACGCTCAACGAGCGCAACAGCCTGCTACTGGGCGGCGACTGGTATGAAGACCGGATCAACAGCAGCACGGCGTACGACGAGGACAGCCGCTGGAACCGCGCCGCGTTTATCCAGCATCGCTTTCAGGCGGACAGTTTCTCCACGGAGTTGGGCCTGCGTCACGACGATAACCAGCAGTTCGGTAGCCAGAATACCTGGAGCAGCACCTTCACCCTGCCGCTGAACCCGGACAACGAAATGCTGCTGACCTACAGCGAAGGCTTCCGCGCGCCGACGTTCAACGATCTGTACTACCCCGACTTCAGCAACCCGGACCTGAAGCCTGAAACCTCGAAAAGCTATGAGCTGCAATGGCGCAGCCAGTTGACTGAGAGCAGTCGCCTGGAGGCTTCGCTGTATCGCACCGACCTTGAAGACGCGATCATCTTCGGCAGCAACTCGCGCCCGGAGAACGTTGCCTCCGCGCGGATCAACGGCTTTGAAGCGGCATTGAAGCAGGAATTGTTCGGCTGGCAGAGCAACCTTGGCGTGGCGATTATCGATCCGAGGGATCGCGACACTGGCCATACCCTGGCCCGTCGTGCGCGGCGCACCTTGAGCCTGGACCTGGATCGGCAATTCGATCGCCTGGGCCTCGGCGCCAGTTGGCAAGCGGTCAGCAGCAGCTACGACGACCTGAACAATCAACAGCCGCTCGGCGGCTATGCCTTGTTGGGACTGCGCAGCAGTTGGGAGCTCAATCGTGAAATCAGACTGCAACTGAAGGTCGATAACCTGCTGGACAAGGGTTACAGCCGGGCGTTGTACAGCTACCAAGGTAGCCAGCACGGGTATCGCGAGGAAGGTCGGGCGTGGATGTTCGGGGTAACGTGGACGCCGGAGATCTGATCCGGACCTTGTACTGTCTGGGCCGACCTCTTCGCGAGCAAGCCCGCTCCCACAGGTTTAGCGCGATCCTGTGGGAGCGGGCTTGCTCGCGAAACAGTCAACTCGGTCTCAGCGGTCGGGCGCGATCAACTGGCAAAGCTTGGCGGTCGCTTCGATCATCTGCCCGCTCGGCCGCTCCAGGCCTTTGTCCGTCACCAATCGCAACTGTCCTTGCGCCACGGCCGCAACCTGCGGCCAGGCTTTCCACGCATCAAGTTGTGCCTGATCGCTGGCCAGGATCACCTCGGGATTACGCTGCAACACGGCTTCCACACTGACTTGCGGTGCTGGCAGCGTCAGGTCGGCAAACACATTTCGAGCGCCGCAGACATCCAGCGCATCGCTGATGATCTGCTCGCCACCGACGGTGTACAGCGGTCGATCCCACACCTGATAGAACACCCGCAATGGTTGATCCCGTCGATAGCGTTGGCGCAATTCATCCAGCCGCTGGCGTAAACCGGTGGCCAATGAAATTCCGCGTTCAGGCCGGCCGAGCTGAGCGGCAATGGCCTCGATCTGCGCGGCGAGCTGGTCCAGGCTGTGGGGTTCGGCGACGAAAGTGGGAATATTCAGGCGCTTGAGTTGGTCGCGCTGGGCCGGGCCGACGCTACCGGGCCATAGCAGCAAAAGATCGGGTTTCAGGCTGAGCAGGCGCTCCATGTCCAACTGGCCATAGCGGCCAACGGAGGGCAGGTTCTTGAGTTCGGCAGGACGTTCACCGGCGTCCAGCACACCGACCAGCAGGTCGACGGAACCCAGCTCAACGACAATTTCAGAAAGCGATGGTGCCAGGCTGACAACCCGCTCGACCGCGACTGCCGAGCCGTTGACGGCCAGCAGCAACAGCGCCAGCCAGACCGCGCGCATCAACCGAGTTGACGCGGAATACGGTAGAGATAGAACAGCACGACGGTCGACAGCGCCAGCAGCATCAGCGGTACCGCTTCGAGACCGACGAACACCGCCAGGGCACCGATCCAGGCCGGCAGACCGGCGGCAAGGAATGCCGTGCGGCGCTTGGCCGCAAGGCTGATCCAGGCGGCAGGCTCTTCAGGGGTATCGAGGGCTTTCTGGGTGGCGATCAGCGCGTGTTTGTAGGCGCCGAAAAACTTCAGGCTGACAAACATCGAGGCGACACCGGCGATGAACAACGGCATCGCCAGCACCGGCAGAATGGCTTCGGCCTGGCCGAACACCGCGTTGATCACAAACAGCGGCAACAACGCCAGTGCCAGGTATTGCCACCAGTTGACGGACAATCGCCGCCGCACCTGACTGCGAGTCACGCCCGGTCTACCTCGCCCTGATGTTCATTGCCCATCATGTGGTCGAGCTTGCTGGCCTTGGTCGCCAGATAGAGACGGTTATGCGGGTTGTGGCCGGTGTGCAGCGGCACGCGCTCGGCGACTGCGATCCCCATGTCGGTCAGGGCTTTGACCTTGCGCGGGTTGTTGGTCATCAGGCGCAGTGACTTCACGCCCAGGTGCTCCAGCATTGGCAGGCACATGGCGTAGTCACGCTGGTCGGCGGCAAAACCCAGGCGCTCGTTGGCTTCAACGGTATCGGCGCCACCGTCCTGCAGCTCATAGGCGCGGATCTTGTTCAGCAAGCCAATGCCCCGGCCTTCCTGACGCAGGTAGAGCAAAACGCCACGACCTTCGCGGGCGATGGCCTGCAAGGCGGCCTCCAGTTGCGAGCCGCAGTCGCAACGCTGGCTGAACAAGGCATCGCCCGTCAGGCATTCGGAGTGCAACCGGCCGAGTACCGGGGCACCGTCGGCGAACTCACCCAGGCTCAACACAACGTGCTCGCGGCCGGTGGCCTCATCGAGAAAGCCGTGCATGGTGAATTGCGCAAAAGGCGTTGGCAGCTTGGAAGCGGCGACAAAAACGACAGGCACCGGTGTGCTCCTGATCTAAAAGTCTGAAGATTCGCAGAGCCGGCATTGTAACAGCAGGTTCCGGAGGACGCTTAGGCTGAATTATCGGCGATAACTATCAAATAGTTTGATAACAACCTCCCACATTGGGTACATCATCAGCCGTAAGAACCGTGTCAATTCGAATCAAACGGATACGGCTGCTTCCAGCGCTCGAAAATTGGTTTCAGCTCGCCGCTTTTCACCAGTTGCTCCATGCGCTGATCGAACAAAGCCATCAGGGTTCGCGCCTTTGCGGTCTTGGCGAAACACAGATACAGCGGCAACTCTGCGATATGGGTACGCCGCAGCTGGGACGGATCCTTGGCGCGGTTGAGGACGATATCGATTTCGGTCAGGGCATCGATATAGAAGTCGACGCGATTGTGGGTCAGCATCGACACGATGCCGGTACGCCGCATCACTTCGTCGAAGTGGCGCACATTGGGCAAGTAGTGCTGGTAATCGTAGCCGCGGACCCAGGCCAGTCGATAATTGCCCAGGGTTTCCGGGGTAGGTACCGGGCTGCTGGCCAGGCCCAAGGCATAGATGTGATCGGTGTCGAAGCTCCAATGGGGATAGAGCACGCCCTCGGATTCGTCACGATAGGAACCGACACAGGCATCGACCTCACCCCGTTCGGCCAGGCCCAGGGAGCGCAAGTAGGGCTCAGTGCGGATGTCGACTTTGACGCCCGCCGGCTCGAACACTTGCCGTAGCACGTCCCAACCCAGCCCATGACCGTCAGCAGCGGTGTAGTCCTCCCAGTCTTCGCTGGCCAGATGAATCACCGACGGCGGCGTAGCACCCCCTCCCCCTGCCTGGACAAAAGAGCAAGACATCGCGAACGCCATCAACATCAATCCGCGTAGAACCATCCCTGCTTCCCCCGATTAACAGCTCTCCTGATTAACGCCTGGAAATCCCCGATCAGGCGAAAAACCACACCAGTCCCTGCATCGCCAACCAGGCGAAAACCCCGGCCAGGACATCATCCAGCATGATGCCGACACCGCCATGTACGTGCCGGTCAATCCAGCGAATCGGCCACGGCTTGAGGATATCGAAGAAGCGGAACATCAAGAAACCCGCAAGCAACCATTGCCAACCTTCCGGCACCAGCCACAGGGTGATCCACATCCCGACCATTTCGTCCCAGACGATGCCTTCATGGTCGTGCACACGCAAATCATCGGCCACCTTGCCGCACAGCCAGAAGCCGAACAGCATGGTGATGCCCAGCATCAGCCAGTAGCCCCAATCGGGCAGCATCTGCCACAACGGAATAAAGGGAAGCGCAACTAACGACCCCCAAGTGCCGGGCGCCTTTGGCAAGGTGCCCGAGCCGAAGCCGAACGCCAGGAAATGCCACGGATTACGCCAGACCGACGGCGGTACGAATTCCGCCGGGACCTGTTTGGGATGATCTGTCACGGTGACTCCCGAAAATGTTGATAACCCCGGGTTTGCGGGGTGATGTCTTTGCCATCGGCGTCCAGCAGCCTCACGCCCTGCCCCGTCACCACCTGCCCAATCACATGGATCGGCCAGCCGTCGGCCAACAATAGTGACAACTCGACGGACGGTAAGGTGAAAACCAGGATGTAGTCGTCGCCGCCGCTCAGGGCCGCAACCTGTGCGTCCGCTTGGCCGAGAAAGTCGACCAGGCTCTGCGACAGCGGCAGACGATCCTGCTCGACTTCGATACCGACCTTCGAGGCCAGTGCGATATGCCCGCAATCAGCGAGCAAACCGTCGGAGATATCCATTGCCGAAGTCGCCTTGCCACGCAGCGCCTGCCCCAAGCCGAGCTGTGGTTGCGGCGACCAGTAATGCGCCAGCAATGGCTCGGCAACGCTGGCTTCGGCCGTGCGCTGTCCGAGCACCAAGGGCAAGGCACCGGCGGCATTGCCTAGGTCGCCGCCCACACACAGCAGGTCGCCCGGTTGTGCACCGCTGCGGGTCAACGCCAGACCGCCCGGTACACGCCCGAACACGGTCATGGTCAGGCTCAGCGGCCCACGGGTGGTGTCGCCGCCTACCAGCGCCACGCCGCAGCTTTGCGCCATCTGGTTCAAACCATGGGCATAGGCTTGCAGCCATTCGGCGGTTACCGTCGGCAAGGTCAGGGCAAGGGTAAAGGCAACGGGGGTGGCGCCCATGGCAGCCAGGTCGCTGACGGCCACGGCCAGCGAACGCTGACCGAGCAGAAAGGGATCGCAGGGATCGGCGAAATGCACGCCGGCCACCAGCGTATCGGTAGAAATCGCCAACTGCTCCCCGGGAGGAACAGCCAGCAAGGCGCAGTCATCGCCGATCCCGAGGGCAACGCCTTCGCCGCCTTGCGCACAAGGCGCGGCGGCAAAGAAATTGCGGATCAGCTCAAACTCGCCCATGGCGCCAATAAGACATTCAAGCGCCAATCAGCGCTTGAACGCCTTCACTTCAGCTTCACGCAGACGCGGGGCCAGCTTGTCGAGCACACCGTTGACGAACTTGTGGCCATCGGTAGAACCGAAGACCTTGGCCAGTTCGATACCTTCGTTGATCACAACGCGGTACGGCACGTCGACGCGTTTGAGCAGCTCCCAGGTGGACAGGCGCAGAACCGCCAGTTCAACCGGGTCCAGCTCTTCGATGGTCAAGTCCAGGCAAGGCTTGAGTGCAGTGTCGATTTCGGTCTTGAACTGCGGAACCCCGTGCAGGATTTCGCGGAAGTACGCGCCGTCGACATCGGTGAAATCGTTATCGACCCGGAACTGCGCTTCGATCTCGTTCAGCGACTGCTTGGCCATGTGCCATTGGTACAACGCCTGAGTCGCGAGCTGACGGGCTTCGCGGCGCTTGACGCTTTTCGATGGCTTGCCGGCATCCGCAGGCTTTGGATCGCGCGGGTTGAAACGATCGCTTTCGTCGCTAATCACTTGGCCTCCAACTGCGCCAGCAGGCTGACCATTTCCAGAGCGGACAGGGCAGCTTCAGCACCTTTGTTGCCGGCTTTGGTGCCGGAACGCTCGATGGCTTGCTCGATGGAGTCAACGGTCAGCACGCCGAATGCAACCGGTACGCCGAACTCCATGGACACCTGGGCCAGGCCCTTGGTGCATTCGCCAGCCACGTATTCGAAATGCGGAGTGCCGCCACGAATGACTGCGCCCAGGGCGATGATTGCCGCGAACTCGCCCTTTTGAGCGACTTTCTGTGCAACCAGCGGAATTTCGAAGGCGCCAGGTGCGCGGATGATGGTGATGTCGCTTTCGCTTACGCCGTGGCGAACCAGGGCATCAACTGCACCGCTGACCAGGCTTTCAACGACGAAGCTGTTGAAACGGCCCACTACCAGAGCGTAGCGGCCTTTAGGGGCGATGAAGGTACCTTCGATGGTCTTCAGGGTCATTCGTTAGATCTCTTAAAGAGCCGGGACGCGTCTCGTACGCGTCCCTCAGTGATATTTGAACCGCGAATACAGCGCCGGAATCCCGCAACGACGTTCACTTTGTGGCGAGGGAGCTTGCTCCCGCTGGGCTGCGTAGCAGCCCCTTTTGTGGGCGCTGCGCACCCAAGCGGGAGCAAGCTCCCTCGCCACAGTAAATCAAACAAGCCTCAAGTGAACAACGATGCCAAAACCCGGTGTCTTATTCGGAGGGCACGTATTCTACAACTTCCAGATCGAAACCGGATATCGCATTAAATTTCATTGGTGCCGACATCAGGCGCATTTTGCGCACGCCCAGGTCCCGCAGAATCTGCGAACCGGCACCCACAGTGCTGTAGGTGGTCGGTTTTTTCACCGCTGCGTGATCGGCGGTTTCGCGGATATGCGCCAGCAATACGTCGCCATCGAGCGGGTGACCGAGCAACAGCACCACGCCGCTGCCGGCCTCGGCAACCGTGGCCATCGCGGCGCGCAGGCTCCAGCGGCCCGGCTGCTTGACCATCAGCAGGTCGCGCAGCGGGTCCATGTTGTGCACCCGAACCAGGGTCGGCTCTTCGGCGCAGACATTGCCCAGGGTCAGTGCCATGTGCACGTCGCCTTCCACCGAATCACGATAGGTCACCAGGTTGAATTGGCCCAGTTCGCTGTCCAGTGGCTGCTCGGCAATCCGCTGAACGGTACGTTCGTGAATCATCCGGTAGTGAATCAGGTCGGCGATGGTGCCGATCTTGATGTCGTGTTCGGCGGCAAAAGCCTCCAGCTCGGCGCGACGGGACATGGTGCCGTCGTCGTTCATCACTTCGCAGATCACGCCGCTCGGTTCGAAACCGGCCATGCGCGCCAGGTCGCAGGCCGCTTCAGTGTGGCCGGCACGAGCCAGGGTGCCACCGGCCTGGGCCATCAGCGGGAAGATGTGACCCGGGCTGACGATGTCTTCAGCCTTGGCATCACGGGCGGCAGCAGCCTGCACGGTGCGCGCACGGTCGGCCGCGGAAATACCGGTAGTCACGCCGGTGGCGGCTTCGATGGACACGGTGAACTTGGTACCGAAACCGGAACCGTTGCGCGGAGCCATCAGCGGCAGCTTGAGCAGTTCGCAGCGCTCGCGGCTCATCGGCATGCAGATCAGGCCACGGGCGTGCTTGGCCATGAAGTTGATGTGCTCGGGCTTGCAGCACTCGGCGGCCATGATCAGGTCGCCTTCGTTCTCGCGATCTTCGTCATCCATGAGGATGACCATCTTGCCTTGGCGGATGTCTTCAACCAGTTCTTCGATGCTATTGAGCGCCACAAGGCACCCCCTTGAGTCAGGATTTGAGGTAGCCGTTGGCGGCCAGAAAGCTTTCGGTAATGTTTCCGGATTTTGCAGGCTCTGCGGCCTTGTCGCCCAGCAACAGGCGCTCCAGATAACGGGCCAGCAAGTCCACTTCCAGGTTCACCCGGCAACCAGGCTGATACGACGCCATGATGGTTTCGCTCAGGGTGTGCGGAATGATGGTCAGCAGGAACTCGGCGCCATCGACCGCGTTCACGGTCAGGCTGGTGCCGTCGACGGTGATCGAACCTTTATGGGCGATGTACTTGGCCAGGTCCTTGGGCGCACGAATGCGGAATTCCACGGCGCGCGCGTTTTCGGTACGGGCAACCACTTCGCCCACGCCATCGACGTGACCGCTGACCAGGTGCCCGCCGAGGCGAGTGGTCGGGGTCAAGGCTTTTTCCAGATTGACCGGGCTGCCGCTTTTCAGGTCGTTCATGGCGGTGCAGTCGAGGGTTTCGCGACTGACGTCAGCAGCGAAGCCGTTGCCCGGCAATTCAACGGCAGTCAGGCACACGCCGTTGACCGCGATGCTGTCGCCCAGTTTGACGTCGCTCAGGTCGAGCTTGCCGGTTTCGACGTGAACCCGCACATCACCGCCCTTTGGGGTCAATGCACGAATACTGCCGATGGATTCGATGATGCCGGTAAACATGAGGTTCTCCTCGAGAACAAAGCCAAAGCTTGCGCGATGGCCGGAAATTATACGCTTGCTGCTGGCACTGGGATGGCGATGACTCGCCAGTCATCGCCAACTGCACGAATTTCGGTGATTTTGAGTTCCGGCGCATCCTTCATTTGCGCGAGCGGCCAGTCCAGCAGCGGCCGCGCCGAGGAGCCCAGGAACTTGCCGGCGATGAAAATCTGGAACTCGTCCACCAAACCGAGTTGGGCAAAGGCACCCGCCAGACGCGGACCGGCCTCGACCAGCACTTCGTTGACTCCACGAGCAGCCAATTCGACCAGTAGCTGACGCAAATCGACCTGACCATCATAACCGGGCACGATCAGGCATTCCGGACCGTTGGCGTACTGCTCCTCCACCGCCACGCAGGTGGCGACCAGCGCCGGGCCGGCCTTGAAGAACGGTGCATCCAGCGGCACCCGCAGGCGACCGTCGACCAGCACGCGCAGCGGTGGACGGCTCATGGCTTGTGCCGTTTGCCCGGCGTCCAGCCCCAGCTCATCGGCGCGCACGGTCAACCGCGCGTTGTCCGCCAGCACCGTGTCGGCGCCGGTCAGCACCACGCTCGCCTGGGCGCGCAGGCGTTGCACCGCCGAACGTGCGGCCGGGCCGGTGATCCACTGGCTTTCGCCGCTTTCCATTGCCGTACGGCCATCCAGGCTCATGGCCAACTTGACCCGCACGAACGGCAAGCCGTGTTCCATGCGTTTGAGGAAGCCTTGATTGAGCTTGCGCGCCTCGCCTTCCAGCACGCCGCTTTCGGTGACGATGCCGGCCTGTTCCAGGCGTTGCAGGCCACGACCGGCGACTTCCGGGTTCGGGTCCTGCATCGCCGCGACCACGCGGGCCACACCGGCATTCACCAGCGCATCGGCACAGGGCGGCGTGCGGCCGTGGTGGCTGCAAGGCTCAAGCGTCACATAAGCGGTAGCGCCACGCGCCTGCTCACCGGCGGCGCGCAAGGCGTGGACTTCGGCGTGGGGCTCGCCGGCGCGCTCGTGCCAGCCTTCGCCGACAATCTGCCCGCCCTGCACAATCACGCAACCGACCCGCGGATTGGGGTGCGTTGTGTAATGCCCCTTGCGCGCCAGTTCCAGGGCACGGGCCATGAAATGAGCGTCGAGGATGGCTTGTTCGGCAGTCGTGGTCATTCTTTCACCGGTTCACGGGCCAGGCGATCGATCTCTTCACGGAACTCGTTGAGGTCCTGGAAGCGGCGATAGACCGAAGCAAAGCGGATGTAGGCGACTTCGTCGAGTTTTTGCAGCTCGGCCATCACCAGCTCGCCGACCACGAGGGATTTGACCTCGCGTTCGCCGGTGGCACGCAGTTTGTGTTTGATGTGCACCAGCGACGATTCGAGGCGCTCGACGCTCACCGGGCGCTTCTCCAGCGCACGCTGCATGCCGGCACGGAGTTTTTCTTCGTCGAACGGCTGGCGACTGCCGTCGGTTTTGATCAGGCGCGGCAACACCAGTTCAGCCGTCTCGAACGTCGTGAAACGCTCGCCGCAGGCCAGGCATTCACGCCGGCGGCGCACCTGTTCGCCCTCGGCGACCAGACGCGAGTCGATGACCTTGGTGTCGTTGGCACCGCAGAAGGGACAGTGCATGGTGGCAGGCAACAAAAAAAGGGAGGGCCATGGTAGCGCATCCCGGTGGCAAGACAAGCCATAGGGTTTGCGGTATACAGACGGGATGATCACTTGATCCATGGAATTCAGCTTTATGGAGCCACCAATGTCGTTACGCCCGCTCGTTTTGCTCAGTGTTTTCAGCCTGCTGGTGGCTTGCGGCAGCGATGCACCCAAGCCCCAGCCGCCAACGCCAGGCCCGGCGCCGCAGCAAGCGCAGAAGAAGGCCCGGGAGGCTGCCGAACTTGGCCCGCTGCCCGCGTATCAGCGCGAATTGAGCGGCACCCTGCAAGGTGTGCCGGCCGGCGCTGAAGTCGAACTGGCGCTGCTGGTGATCGACGAAAAAGACCGCCCGCAACAATTGCTCGCCAGTTCCAGCCTGATCGGCAACAACCAGGTGCTGCCGTTTCACTTGCGCTTCAATCCGGAATCCTTCCCGGTCGGTGCCCGCGTTGAACTGCGCGGCCGCGCCAGTCAGTCCGGCCAGTTGATCCTGCACCTGCCGTCGCAGTTGATTACCCAGCCGACCACCCAGGCCCTGGGCCAACTGCAATTTGTCAAAGCCCCATGAGTGCACCGCTCGACCTGCAACGGGCCCTGGCTGAATTGCTCGGCGATGCACAACTGGTGGCCTGCCCGTTGCCGGAAACCGATTTGCAGCTATGGCTGATCGACGGCGACAACATGGACCGCGCCTTCAGCCCGGAAGAAACCCGGCGCATCCTGCATGAACCGCCGTACTGGAGTTTCTGCTGGGCCAGTGGTCTGGCCGTGGCCCGTTATCTGGCCGCAAACCCAGATTGGGTCGAAGGCAAGCGGGTACTGGATTTCGGCGCGGGTTCTGGCGTGGCGGGGATTGCCGCGGCCAAGGCCGGCGCGCTGGAAGTGCTAGCCTGCGACCTCGACCCGCTGGCGATTGCCGCGTGCCGGGCGAATGCCGAACTCAATGATGTACAGCTCAATTACTCGACGGATTTTTTCGCCGAGGCCGATCGCTTCGATCTGATTCTGGTGGCAGATGTGTTGTACGACCGGGCGAACCTGCCGCTGCTCGACCAGTTCCTCAGTCGCGGCCGGGAGGCGCTGGTGGCGGACTCTCGAGTGCGGGATTTTCGCCATCCCTTGTACCGGCGCATCGAAATGCTTGAAGCCATGACCCTGCCGGATCTGGCCGAGCCCCACGAGTTTCGGCATGTGAGCCTGTACCACGCGCAGCGCTAGCTAAAAGCTTCGCGAGCAAGCCCGCTCCCACAGTGGTTGGTGTGCACCACAAATCTTGTGGCCAACTTCAATCCCTGTGGGAGCGGGCTTGCCCGCGAAGGCGCCCGTTCAGGCAACATACCTCTCACGACTACCCCGCTTCCGGCCGCCCCCCACCAAGCCGTATAGTTGCCCCATTCACGCTTCTACGAGATTGCCCATGAGTCAGGAAACGCCGTACATCTTCGACGCCACGACTGCCGATTTCGACCAGTCGGTGATCGAGAACTCTTTCCACAAACCGGTGCTGGTGGATTTCTGGGCCGAATGGTGTGCGCCCTGCAAAGTGCTGATGCCGATGTTGCAGAGCATTGCCGAGAGCTATCAGGGCGAATTGCTGTTGGCCAAGGTCAACTGCGACATCGAGCAAGACATTGTCGCCCGCTTCGGCATCCGCAGCTTGCCGACCGTGGTGCTGTTCAAGGACGGCCAGCCTGTCGACGGTTTTGCCGGTGCACAACCGGAATCCGCCGTTCGCGCCCTGCTCGAGCCCCATGTACAGATGCCGCCACCGGCCGCCGCCGATCCGTTCGAACAGGCCCAGGCGCTGTTCGATGAAAGCCGCTTTGCCGATGCCGAAGCCCTGCTCAAAGTGCTGCTGGGTGAAGACAACACCAACGCCAAGGCGCTGATCCTGTACGCCCGTTGCCTGACCGAACGCGGTGAACTGGGCGAAGCGCAAGCCGTGCTGGATGCGGTCAAGAGCGACGAGCACAAGGCCGCGCTGGCCGGTGCCAAGGCGCAGATCAAGTTTCTCGGTTTGGCCAGGGACTTGCCGGATGCCGCCGACCTGAAGGCCCGGCTGGCGAAAGATCCCCAGGACGATGAAGCGGTTTATCAACTGGCCATCCAGCAACTGGCCCGTCAGCAGTACGACGCCGCGCTGGATGCATTGCTCAAGCTGTTCATCCGCAACCGCACTTACAGCGAAGGCTTGCCGCACAAGACCTTGCTGCAGGTGTTCGAGTTGCTGGGCAATGATCATCCGCTGGTGAGCACGTACCGTCGCAAGTTGTTTGCTGCGCTGTACTAAGCGCCACCTTGTAGGAGCGAGCTCGCTCGCGATGGGCGTCAACGATAATGAGGGCTACCTGTATGACTGCGGTGCCCTGACGCCCTTCGCGAGCAAGCTCGCTCCTACAACAACCAGCGGTACAACGGTGTATCGCCGCCGCTTTCCACTTTCACATCCGCACAATGGCGCAAACGCACCAGCAGGCGTTTGCCCGCCACCGCGCTGCCAGTCAATCCTTCCAGCTGATCGAGCAGATCCGGTCCACTCAACTGCCCGGCCTTGCGCAGCAAATCCCTGGCGATCTGCCACAGCGCATCATCCTGATTCAGCGGTTTCGCCGCCGGCGCGCTGACTGCGGATTTTTCCACCTGCAACTGCGCCCCTAGTCGCGCCCAGTCCGCGTCGTCCATTTCCAGGGTCAAATCCACCGGCCAGTCGCCGATGCTTCCGCGAATTCGCAACATAAGTCTGCTCCCGCACATTTCTTCCCTGCATGCTCCCATGGGACTTGTGCAACGCCAAGCAGGCAGTCAAACTCTCCGCACTTACGTTATAAGATTACATAACAATTTCTTCATTTTACTTTTCGGAGACTCGCCATGCGCCGTCTGCTTCTCGCTCTGCCGTTTGCCATGTTGCCGCTGGTTGTCGCCCATGCTGCCGACGAACACGATCATGAGCATGGCAGCCTGGGTGCCCACGAACATGGCGTGGGGCGCCTGAACGCTGTGCTGGACGGCAAGACCCTGGAGCTGGAGCTGGAAAGTCCGGCCATGAACCTGGTGGGTTTCGAGCACGTCGCCACCAGCGATGCAGACAAAGCCAAAGTCGTCGCCGCACGTACCCGGCTTGAGCAACCGCTGGCCCTGTTCAACCTGCCAAAAGCCGCCGGTTGCGTGGTGGAAAACCAGGAACTGGAAAGCCCGTTGTTCGGTGACCAGCCCGATGCCGACGATGACCATGATGAAGACGCCAAGGACGAAGACGGCCACGAACATCACCATGATCACAGCGAAATCCACGCTCGCTATCAGTTCACCTGCGCCACACCAGACGCATTGAAGACCCTGGACCTGGCGAACATGTTCAACACGTTCCCGGCCACCCGGAAAATTCAGGTACAACTGATCGGCCCGAGCGGGCAGCAAGGCGTTGAAGTGACGGCCAAGGCTGCCGCCCTGAAATTCTGATCTACCGCAAATCAAATGTGGGAGCGGGCTTGCTCGCGAAGGCGCCGTATCAGTTTGCATCAATGTCTCTGACACACCGCATTCGCGAGCAAGCCCGTTCCCACAAGGGTTCACCACCAACCTGACCGGTTTCACATGACCCAAGCACTCATCGAACTGTCCAATCTGGGCTTCAGTTGGCCCGGTCACCCGCCACTGCTGGACATCCCGGCGTTTCGCCTGGAGCGCGGGGAGACCCTGTTCCTCAAAGGCCCCAGCGGCAGTGGCAAGACCACCCTGCTCGGCCTGCTTGGCGGCGTGCAAAAGCCTGATCGCGGCAGCATCCGTCTGCTCGGCCAGGAGCTGACGCAGCTTTCGGCCGGCGCCCGCGACCACTTTCGCGTCGATCACACCGGCTACATTTTCCAGCAGTTCAACCTGCTGCCGTTTCTGTCGGTGCGCGAGAACGTCGAACTGCCCTGCCACTTCTCGAAACTGCGTGCCGAACGGGCGAAACAGCGACACGGCAGCGTCGACAAAGCGGCCGCCACGCTACTCGCCCACCTGGGTTTGAAGGATGAAAACATCCTCGGTCGCCGCGCCGACTCGCTGTCCATCGGCCAGCAGCAACGGGTCGCCGCTGCCCGCGCGCTGATCGGCCAACCGGAACTGGTGATCGCCGACGAGCCGACCTCGGCCCTCGATTACGACGCCCGCGAGAACTTCATTCGCCTGCTGTTCGCCGAGTGCCGCGAAGCCGGGTCGAGCCTGTTGTTCGTCAGCCATGACCAGAGCCTGGCGCCGCTGTTCGATCACAACCTGTCGCTGGCCGAACTCAATCGCGCCGCCACCCCGTCCGAGGTTTGAGATGTATTTGTTTCGTCTAGCCATGGCCAGCCTGGCTAACCGCCGTTTCACCGCGATCCTCACCGCGTTCGCCATCGCCTTGTCGGTGTGCCTGTTGCTGGCGGTGGAGCGCGTGCGCACCGAAGCCAAGGCGAGTTTCGCCAGCACCATCAGCGGCACCGACCTGATCGTCGGCGCCCGCTCAGGCTCGGTGAACCTGTTGCTGTACTCGGTGTTCCGCATCGGCAACGCCACCAACAATATTCGCTGGGACAGCTTCGAACACTTCGCCAACAACCCGAAAGTGAAGTGGGCGATCCCGATGTCCCTCGGCGATTCCCATCGCGGCTACCGGGTGATGGGCACCACCGAAGCCTACTTCGAGCATTACCAGTACGGCCGCCAGCAACACCTGGAACTGGCCGATGGCCGGGCCTTCGCCACCGACCCGTTCGAAGTCGTGCTCGGTGCCGAAGTGGCGGATGCGCTGCATTACAAACTCGGTGACAAACTGGTGCTGGCTCACGGCGTGGCGGCGATCAGCCTGGTCAAGCACGACGACAAGCCGTTCACCGTGGTCGGCATTCTCAAGCGCACCGGCACGCCGGTGGACCGCACGCTGCACATCAGCCTCGGCGGCATGGAAGCGATTCACATCGACTGGCACAACGGCGTGCCGGCCCGTGGCGAGGGTCGTATCACGGCCGATCAGGCGCGCAACATGGACCTGACGCCGCAAGCGATCACCGCATTCATGCTCGGCCTCAACAACAAGATTTCAACCTTTGCCCTGCAGCGCGAAATCAACGAATTCCGCGGCGAGCCGATGCTGGCGATCCTGCCGGGCGTGGCGCTGCAAGAGCTGTGGAGTTTGATGGGCACGGCAGAAAAAGCCTTGTTCGTGGTTTCGCTGTTTGTGGTGTTGACCGGGTTGATCGGCATGCTCACAGCCATTCTCACCAGCCTCAACGAGCGACGCCGGGAAATGGCGATCCTGCGCTCGGTGGGCGCACGCCCCTGGCACATCGCGACGCTGTTGGTGCTCGAAGCCTTTGCCCTGGCGCTGTCGGGTGTGATCGCTGGCGTGGCGTTGCTGTATGTGTGCATCGCGGCGGCCCAGGGTTATGTGCAGGCCAATTACGGTTTGTACCTGCCACTGTCCTGGCCCAGCGAGTATGAATGGACACTGCTCGGTGGCATCCTGATCGCCGCGCTGCTGATGGGCAGCGTGCCGGCCTGGCGCGCCTATCGCCAATCCCTGGCCGATGGCCTGTCGATCCGCTTATGAGGACGTTGAAAATGCCCCGCGCTGTACTTGCGCTGTTGATGCTGGTCGCCCTGCCCCTGTGGGCGGCCCAGCCAAAAGACCTGACCTGGTCGGAGATGATTCCGCCGGATGCGCCGAAAGAAGTACCGAACATGACGCCGTTGCACGACCTGTCGCAGATGAGCAACGCGCTGTCGGCCGAGTCGGCACCCGCCGCCAAGCAGGACATGCCCAATGCACCGGTGGTCAAGGCCCTCGATGGCCAGAACATTCGCCTGCCGGGCTACATCGTGCCGCTGGAAGTGAGCGAGGAAGGACGCACCACGGAGTTTCTGCTGGTGCCGTATTTCGGCGCCTGCATCCACGTACCGCCACCGCCGTCGAACCAGATCGTGCACGTCAAAAGCGAAGTCGGCGTGAAGCTCGACGAGTTGTATCAGCCTTACTGGATCGAGGGCGCGTTGCAGGTCAAGGCGTCCACCAGCGAGTTGGCGGATGCCGGGTATCAGATGGAGGCGGAGAAGATTTATCTGTATGAATTGCCGGAGTGAATCCGGTCGTTTTGTGTTGTTAGAAATGCCGTCTTCGCGAGCAAGCCCGCTCCCACATTGGAATGCGTTCCCCCTGTGGGAGCGGGCTTGCTCGCGAAGGGGCCATCAAAATCACTACAAAGTCCAACCCCTTCCCACATTCATTGAGCTGCATCAAAAGACCGATTCGTTAGGCAACTTACCATTGGACATCGAACACTTTTAACGTCCTCTGGAGCCCCCATGAACAAGTCCATGCTCAGCGCTACGCTGGTTGCCCTCGCGCTCGCAGCCCCGCTCGCCCACGCCCACGAGGCGGGTGACATCATCCTTCGTGCGGGCGCCATCACCGTTAACCCGAAGGCCGACAGCTCCAGTGTGAAGGTCGATCAGGGGCCGCTGGCCGGTACCAACCTGGGCGGCAAGGCGACCATGGACAGTGACACGCAGCTGGGCCTGAACTTCGCCTACATGCTCACCAACAATTGGGGGATCGAACTGCTCGCCGCCACTCCGTTCGAGCATGACGTGAAACTCAAAGGCACTGCCCTGCCGGCTGCCAACGGCAAACTCGGCTCCCTGAAACACCTGCCGCCAACCCTGAGCGTGGTCTACTACCCGCTGGATTCGAAGTCAGCCTTCCAGCCGTACGTCGGCGGTGGCATCAACTACACCTGGATCTACGACGAAAGCCTCAGCAGCGAAGCCAAATCCGCCGGTTTCAGCAACTTCAAGGCGAAGAACTCCTGGGGCCTGGCCTGGCAGGTCGGTGCCGACTACATGCTGACCGACAACATCCTGCTCAACGCCCAGGTGCGCTACATCGACATCGACACCCGCGCCACCGTTGAAAACAACTCAATTGCACCGGGCACCCGCGCCAAGGTCAACGTCGACGTCGATCCGTTTGTGTACATGGTCGGCCTGGGCTACAAGTTCTAACGAACGTTCACGTGGTGGTGAATGAGGCTGTTGTGGCGAGGGAGCTTGCTCCCGTCGGGTTGCGAAGCAGCCCCAAAACCGGCAGAAGCGGTGACTCAGACAAACCGCATTGCCTGGATTGCGACTGCTACGCAGTCGAGCGGGAGCAAGCTCCCTCGCCACAGGGATTGCGTCCGTTTTAACGCAAATTCCGGCCACAAAAAAGGCGCCTGTCAAAGGCGCCTTTTTTGTATCTGCAAGATCCTCAGCGCCCCAGCAACCGCGCCAGCCCCACGCTCATCGGCGTTTGCGAGGAGGTGTGAAAGCGCTCCAGCAGACGCCGGTTGTCCGCCCGTGAATGACGGATGTCACCGGAGCGCGCCGGGCCGTAGCTCACTGGCGGCAGCTGGCCGACCACGGCTTCGAGCGCTTCGAGCATCTGCTTGAGAGTCGTCGCCTGGTTCCAGCCAACGTTGACCGCACCGACTTCGACCTGGGGCTTTTCGATGGCCTGTACCAGCAAGTCGACCAGGTCTTCGACGTAGACAAAATCCCGGGTCTGCTCGCCATCACCGAACACCGTGATCGGCAGGCCCTTTTGCGCGCGCTCGCTGAAAATGCTGATCACCCCGGAGTACGGCGAGGACGGATCCTGGCGCGGGCCGAAGATGTTGAAGAAGCGGAAAATCACCGGCTCCAGCCCATGCTGGCGGCGGTAGAAATCGAAGTAATGCTCACCGGCCAGTTTGTCCGCCGCATAAGGCGTCAGCGGCGCCTTGGGCGTGTCTTCGTCGATCGACTCACCTTCGCCATTGTTGCCATACACCGCCGCGCTGGAAGCAAACAGCACGCGTTTGACCCCGGTCTGGCGCATGGCTTCGCAGACGTTCAGTGTGCCGATGAAGTTGCTCTGGTGCGTGCGCACCGGATCGTCCACCGAGGCCTGCACCGAAGCCACGGCGGCCAGGTGCGCCACGGCGCTGCAACCGGTCATGGCTTGGGCAACCACAGCCGCATCGGCCACGTCGCCGACGATCAGTTCGACCCTGGGATTATCCAGCGGCAGATTGCTGCGCTTGCCGGTGGACAGGTCATCGAGAATTCGCACCGCATGGCCCTTGGCAAGCAGGGCGTCAGTCAGGTGCGAACCAATGAAACCGGCACCGCCGGTGATCAAAACGGGACCGTCAGCCATGGCGATAGAACCTGTCCAGTAGAGCGGGAAGCGCCGCACGCCAGGCGCGCGGTTTGATTCCGAAGGTGTGCAGAATTTTTTTGCAGGCCAATACCGCGTGTTGCGGTTCTTCGGCTGCATCCGGACGCGCGGCGTGGGCCTGGGCGGTCGGGGCTTCGATGGCCAGCGGATGCAGGCTGCGGGCTTCGGTCAGAATCGCCTGCCCCAGCGCCAGCGGCGTGGTCGCCTCATGCCCGGCATAGTGGTAGGTGCCCCACAGCGGCGCGGCACAATCGAGTTGCTTGAGCACTGAAATAATCACGCGGGCGGCATCGTCAACCGGCGTCGGATTGCCGCGCCGGTCATCGGCCATCAGCAGTTCTTCGGGTTGTTCGGCACGGGCGAGAAAGCGGCCAAGGGCGCCGTCCGGGCTGTCGTCCAGCAACCAGCCGAAACGCAGCAGCACGTGTTGCGGGCAGGTGGCGCGAACGCTTTGTTCGATCCGCCACAAGGCCTGGCCGCGCTGGCCCAGGGGCACCGGTTCGTCTTTTTCGCTGTAGGCGGTGGCGCGGGAGCCATCGAATACTCGATAGCTCGAAGGTTGCAGCAGAACGATGTTGTGGTGCTGGCACAGTTCCGCCAGACGCTCGATCGCGCGCTCTTGCCCGGCCAGGCGCTGTTCGCTGACCGCTTCGGCCTGAAACCAGTCGAAGTAGTAGGCAAGGTTGATCAACGCATCGGGACGGGTGTCGTCGAGCAGTTGTGTCAGGCTCGCGGCATCCCAGCCGTTTTCGGGCGGGCGGGGGGCGAGGAAACCGATGTCTTCCTCCGCACCGAGGCGAATCAGCGCCTGCCCAAGGGCATTTCCGCCGCCCAGTAACATAAGGCGCATTCGCATAGAGTCAGCAGGCCCAGTCTGATTGGAACGATGGCTTTATCGACACCGCGCTCAGGCGGCGTCGTAGATAATTGCCGGAATCGTTGCATTTTGCGGGTTTAGTGCGCAACCGTCACCCGTAAAGTGTAGATGTCCGACTTTTGCGGTGCCTGGACTGGCCTCTTCGCGGGCAAGCCCGCTCCTACAGTGGCCGGCGTACACAAATCCATTGTAGGAGCGGGCTTGCCCGCGAAGAGGCCCTGTCAGCCAATAGAGATCCCGAGCGGTACTTGCATCTTCAGCCCCCACCCGCATAACTTGCTGCATGAACCTGCCCATCCCCGCAGACAGTGCCCTGAGCGGCTTTCACCCTGCCGTCAGCGCCTGGTTCAGCCACACATTCCCGGCGCTCACTGCCGCCCAGGCCCGGGCGTGGCCGTTGATCCGCCAGCGCCGCTCGACCCTGATCGCCGCGCCCACCGGCTCCGGCAAGACCCTCACGGCCTTTCTCGCCGTCATCGACGACCTGGTGCACCGCGGCCTGGAATCCGCCGAAGGCCTGCCCGACGCAACCCTGGTGGTCTACGTCTCGCCGCTCAAGGCGCTGTCCAACGACATCCAGATCAACCTGCAAAACCCACTGGCCGGCATTACCGGGCAATTGCGCGTGATGGGCCTGCCCGAATTGCAGATCACCACCGCCGTGCGCACCGGTGACACGCCACAAAAAGACCGTTCGGCGATGCGCAAGACGGCGCCGCACATCCTGGTGACCACCCCGGAATCCCTGTACGTGCTGCTCGGCTCTGATTCCGGCCGGCAGATGCTCGGCACCACACAAACGGTGATCATCGACGAGATCCATGCCATGGCCGCCAGCAAACGCGGCAGTCATCTGGCCTTGAGCCTCGAACGCCTGCAAGCACTCTGCCCGGCGCCGCTTCTGCGCATCGGCCTGTCGGCCACGCAAAAACCCATCGAAGCGGTGTCGCGCTTCCTGGTCGGTCGCGACCGTCCGTGCGAGATCATCGATATCGGCCACGCCCGCCCCCGCGACCTGGACATCGAAGTGCCGCCCGTGCCGCTATCGGCCGTGATGGCCAACGATGTCTGGGAACTGGTTTACGACCGCCTCGCCACCCTCGCCCGCGAGCACCGGACCACGCTGATTTTCGTCAACACCCGGCGCCTGGCCGAACGCCTGAGCCGTCACCTGAGCGAACGCCTGGGCAAGGACGCCGTGGCGGCCCACCACGGCAGCCTGGCCAAGGAATTTCGCCTGGACGCCGAGCAGCGACTCAAGCGCGGCGACCTGCAAGTGCTGATCGCCACGGCGTCGCTGGAGCTGGGGATCGACATCGGCGACGTCGACCTGGTGTGCCAGATCGCCTCGCCGCGATCGATTGCCGGTTTTCTGCAACGGGTCGGCCGCTCCGGACACCAGGTCGGCGGCACGCCCAAGGGCCGTTTGTTCGCCACCACCCGCGACGATTTGATCGAGTGCGCCGCGTTGCTCGACTGCGTGCGCCGGGGTGAACTCGACACTTTGTTGATCCCGCAAGCGCCGCTGGACGTGCTGGCGCAGCAGATCATCGCCGAGGTCAGTTGCCAGGAATGGCCGGAGCAAGCGCTGCTGGAGATGCTGCGCCGTGCCTCGCCCTACGCCGGACTCGACGACAAACACTACCAGGCGCTGCTGCAGATGCTCGCCGAGGGCTACAACGGGCGTCAGGGCATCCGCAGCGCCTACCTGCACCGCGACGCCGTAAACCGCACCCTGCGCGGTCGCCGTGGCGCGAAACTGACGGCGGTGACCAGTGGCGGGACCATTCCGGATAACGCCGACTACAGCGTGCTGCTGGAGCCTCAAGGGCTGAACATCGGCACCATCAACGAAGACTTCGCGGTGGAAAGCATTGCCGGGGATGTCTTCCAGTTGGGCAATACGTCCTATCGAATCCTGCGTGTGGAAACCGGCAAGGTTCGGGTCGAGGATGCCCAGGGCCAACCGCCGACCATCCCGTTCTGGCTCGGTGAAGCGCCGGGGCGCAGCGCCGAATTGTCCTCGGCGGTGGCGCGCTTGCAGGCACAACTCGACGACCTGCTGGGTGCCATGCCTGGCAACTTGCAGCCAGCACTCGACTGGCTGATCGAGACCCTGGGCCTGAACGTCGCCAGCGCCGAACAACTGGTGGACTACCTGGCCCGCGCACGGCAGACACTGGGTGCCCTGCCATCGCAAGACACGCTGTTGATGGAGCGTTTTTTCGACGAGTCAGGCGGCACGCAACTGGTCATTCACACACCGTTCGGCAGCCGCATCAACCGTGCCTGGGGCCTGGCCCTGCGCAAGCGTTTCTGTCGCACCTTCAACTTCGAATTGCAGGCCGCCGCCAGCGAAGACGCCATCGTGCTGTCGCTGTCCACCAGCCACAGTTTTGAACTGGACGATGTCTGGCGCTACCTGCACAGCAACAGCGCCGAGCACATCCTGATTCAAGCCGTGCTCGACGCACCGCTGTTCGGCGTGCGCTGGCGCTGGAATGCCGGCGTGGCCCTGGCCCTGCCGCGCTACAGCGGCGGGCGCAAAGTCCCGCCGCAAATCCAGCGGATGAAAAGCGAAGACCTGATCGCCAGCGTGTTTCCCGATCAGATCGCCTGCGTGGAAAACCTCGCCGGCGAACGGGAGATTCCCGACCATCCACTGGTGGAGCAGACCCTCGACGATTGCCTGCACGACGCCATGGACACCCAAGGTTGGCTGGCACTGTTGCGGCGCATGGAATGCGGCGACATTCGCCTGATCAGCCGCGACTTGCCGGCGCCTTCGCCGCTGGCGGCAGAGATTCTCAGCGCCCGCCCCTACACCTTCCTCGACGATGCACCGCTGGAGGAGCGACGCACCCAAGCGGTGCTCAATCGCCGCTGGAGCGACCCGCAATCCACCGACGATCTCGGTGCGCTGGACGCCGAGGCGATTGCCGCCGTGCGTGACGAAGCCTGGCCAGCGCCCTGCGGTGTCGATGAAATGCACGAAGCGTTGATGAGCCTGGCGTGCATCACCGATATAGAGGCTCGCGCCAACCTGCAGTGGCTCGACTGGCTCAATACCCTGGCCGACAGCGGACGCGCGAGCCGTTTGCAGATCAATGCCGGACAATCGCTGTGGCTGGCGCTGGAGCGCCTGACTTGCCTGAGGGCGATCTATCCACAAGCCGAATTGACGCCCCCCCTGCAAGCGCTGCCGGACTTCGATGAAGCCTGGGAACCCGACGAAGCCGTACTCGAACTGGTCCGCGCGCGGCTCAGCGCCTTCGGGCCACTTGCGCTCAATCGGATTGCCGAACCACTCGGTTTGCCCGCCGCACAAGTGAACCAGGCCCTGGCGCAACTGGAACGCGAAGGCTACGTACTGCGCGGCCGCTTCACCCCGGGAACCACCGGGGAAGAATGGTGCGAGCGGCACTTGCTGGCGCGGATTCACCGCTACACGGTCAAGCGCCTGCGTCGGGAAATCGAACCGGTGGCGTTGCAGGACTTCATGCGATTCCTGTTCGACTGGCAGCATGTGTCGACCGCGAGCCAGGGCCAGGGCGCGGCAGTATTGCCAGCCGTTATTGCGCAATTTGAAGGCTACCCCGCCGCTGCCTCGGCCTGGGACAGCGACATCCTGCCGACGCGAATCAAGGACTACTCGGCGACCTGGCTGGATGAGTTGTGTCGCAGCGGCAGACTGGTGTGGACGCGCCTGACTGCACACAACAAAAGCGCCAGCACCGCGCTACGCAGTACGCCGATCGTGTTGCTGCCGCGCAACCGGGTCGGACTCTGGAGCGGCTTGACCGAGCAGACGCCGGTCAGCGAACTGTCGCCGAAAACGCAAAAAGTCCACGCCGCCCTCAGCCAGCACGGCGCACTGTTTTTCGATGAGCTGATCCATGAGGCCCACCTGCTGCGTTCGGAGCTGGAAATCGCCCTGCAGGAACTGGTGGGCGCGGGGCTGGTGAATGCCGACAGCTTCGCCGGATTGCGCGCACTGATCACCCCGGTCAGCAAGCGCCAGACCCGCAACAGTCGGCGCGGACGCGGGGCATTTATCGGTGGCATGGACGACGCCGGGCGCTGGGCCTTGTTGCGCCGCGCGCCTGCCGCGCCGGTGATGGAAAACCAGCGTGCCGCACCGACGCCGGGCGACACCCTGGAACACGTCGCCATGACCTTGCTGCGGCGCTACGGTGTGGTGTTCTGGCGGTTACTGGAACGTGAGGCGGACTGGCTGCCGAGCTGGCGTGAACTGCTACGTACTTTCCATCGCCTGGAGGCACGCGGCGACATTCGCGGCGGGCGTTTTGTCAGTGGCCTGGCGGGCGAGCAATTCGCCCTGCCCGAGGCGATTCCATTGCTGCGGGAGGTGCGACGTCGGCCCCATGACGGGAGTTTGGTCGCGGTGTGCGGGGTCGATCCGCTGAACCTCGCCGGCACGCTATTGCCCGGCGCGAAAGTCCCGGCGCTGGCGAGCAATCGGCTGGTGTATCGCGATGGTTTGCCGGTTGCTGCCGAGATTGCCGGCAAGCAACAGTTCTGGGAGGAACTGGATCAGCAGATGGGCGCTGAAATACATAAAAAACTGATTCTGTAGGAGCTGGCTTGCCAGCGAAGAGGCCGTCAGGCTCAACATCAATGTTGCCTGACCATGCGCCTTCGCTGGCAAGCCAGCTCCTACAGGGGTGTTGCTATTGAGACCGCGGCCGATCCGGCATCAACACCGCCCCATGCTCCGGCTCAGCCCCGGACTCCAGCGGTGGTTCGAGGGGATGCCGCGGCACCAGCGCCTGCTGTGGATAAGTCTGCGCGAAATGCACCCACGGGCAGTTATCCACAAGCTTTTTCAAACGCTGGTTGAACGCCCGGCTCACTGCATATTGGCCACCGGACACCGTGCGGAATTGCGCGGTCAGCACCACGCCGTTGAGGTCCATTTTGTCGACGCCAAACACATCCAGCGGCCCTTGCAGGTTGTAGCGCAGGAACGCGTCGCTGCTGATGGAATGCCCGGCCTCGCGGATCAGTTCGATGGCCTTGTCGACATCGGTGTCGTAGGTGAATTGCACCGAGAAAAACGCATAGGCGAATTGCCGCGATTGGTTGGTCACGGCCTTGATCTGGCCGAACGGCACCGAGTGCACGAAGCCCTTGCCATCACGCAGGCGCAAGGTGCGGATGGTCAAGCCTTCGACCGTGCCGGCGTGACCGGAATCGAGCACCACCCAGTCACCGATGGACAGGGTGTCTTCGATAATGATGAACAGTCCGGTGATCACGTCCTGCACCAGTTGCTGTGAGCCGAAACCGATCGCCAGCCCGACGACCCCGGCACCGGCCAGGAACGGTGCAACGTTGATCCCCAGGTTGGCCATGGTGGTGATCGCGCAAATCACCACCAGGATGATTTTGATCGCGTTGCGCAGCAGTGGCAGGATGGTTTTTACCCGCGTACTCGGCTGGCGCGCCGAGCGCTTGTTGGCCGGTGGTTTCAGGGCTTCCTGAATCGCCGTATCGAGCACCACCCAGACCATCCAGGTCACCAGCAGGATCAGGCCGATGTGGCTCAGGGAATCACTGATCGCCCGGCCCACGGCATTGCTCACCGCAAACTCGAACAATGACACGCCCCAGATACGGCCGAGAATATCGATAAAGACGACGGCCATGCCGATGCGCAGCAAGGCGTGGGAAAGGTTGAGGAAGCGCTCCTTGTAAGCACCGCTGCGGCGCAGATCCGACTCGCTGCGCGCCTTGAACAGATGATGCAGCGTGGTGCTGAGGAACACCGTCGCAATCAGCAGCACGGTGGTGAACAACGCGCTGCGCATCACTTTCTGGTTGTCGTCGCCAATGCCCACCAGATTGATCACCGAAACCAGCACCATCAACAGAATCGGCCAATACCAGAGCCCGGAAAAAATCCGCAGGGTTTCACGTAATGCCGGTTGGCTGAGCCGTTGAGCCAACGGCAGGATACGGATGACATGGGCCACCGGGCGACGCATGCGAATCACCAGCAAGCCGAATGAAATCGAGGCCGCCAGCCCAGTGAACACCGCAATGCTGCTGGTGAGGTTGCTGCCCAGTTGAAGGGAGATCTGCGGACTGGTCAGCGCATCGCTCAAGGCCACCAGAAAACCGATACCGAATAACGGCCGGGGACTTTTCTCACGGATGATCTGCACCGCCCGGCGCTTGTGGCCGGCATTGAACACCACCATCAGCGACATCACCAAGGACGCGGCAAAGATCCCCGCGCTTGTGGCATAAGCCAAACACAGCGCCAGCGCCCGGCCGGCCGATATCGGCAAAAACTGGCTGGCATAAATCGTCAACGGCAAACTGATCACCGCCGGAAGGGCGTAGGGCAGCACGTAACCGAGCAACGCCTGGCCCCGTTCGCGACTGAGCAGTAAACGCTGTTCGCACAGGCGTCTGACGGTCAGCCGCCCAAGCAGCCAAAGCCCGGCAAACACGGCCGCCCACACGCAGGTCAACAACAGGAAATCCCCGGCGACGCTCCAGCTCGAGCGGGCCGATGAGTGATTGACCAGTTGATCCACTTCTTCGGCTGCGCGATCGGCACGCAGGCGCCAGGCGTCGACCAGGTTTTCGTTGAGATCGAGTTTGGTCTGGACCTCATCAATGCTTGAACTGATGGCACCGAGCAAGCCGCCCTGTACCAGCGGCTCGGGGTGGGCCGGCGGTGTCGCGGCGGTCGCGGCGGCCGGCAGCCCCGGTATCGCGGCGGCTTCCAGTTCCTCGCTGCCCAGAAGCAGTAACGCCCCCAGCAGTATCGCGCTCTTGAGCCTGATCAAAGCACCCGCTCCTTTGGCTGTGTCTGTAAGGAACTGATCGAGAAATGCCGGGCAAGTTCGGGCATTGCCTCTGGATATCCGGATGGCGATCCGCCATGTGGCGAGGGAGCTTGCTCCCGTTGGGGTGCGAAGCGCCCCCAAAACCTACCGTTCGGAAACATCTGATACACCGCATGCAATGGGTTAACGACTGCTGCGCAGTCGAACGGGAGCAAGCTCCCTCGCCACAGACTAACACCCGCTCTTGCGATCTTTGCGTCCAGGGCAAATATCAAATGTCCATCCCTGTATTTTTCCGCACGAGCAAAATCCCGACACTGCGCTCCATCGAATCAACCACCGGAGTTGCAGCCATGCCCATTGCCCTGCTCGCGCTGACCCTCAGCGCCTTCGCCATCGGGACGACCGAGTTCGTCATCGTTGGCCTGTTACCCACCATCGGTGCCGATCTCGGCGTCAGCCTGCCATCCGCCGGCCTGCTGGTCAGCCTGTATGCCCTTGGCGTCGCCGTTGGCGCCCCGGTGCTGACCGCCCTCACCGGCAAGGTGCCGCGCAAATTGCTGTTGTTGTCGCTGATGGTGCTGTTCACCCTCGGCAATCTGCTGGCGTGGCAAGCACCGAGCTACGAGTCGCTGATCCTCGCACGGATCGTCACCGGCCTGGCCCACGGGGTATTTTTCTCGATCGGCTCGACCATCGCCACCAGTCTAGTGCCGAAGGAAAAAGCCGCCAGCGCAATTGCCATCATGTTCACCGGCCTGACCGTAGCACTGGTCACCGGCGTGCCGCTGGGGACATTCATCGGCCAGCATTTCGGCTGGCGTGAAACCTTCCTCGCCGTTTCGGCACTGGGTGTCATCGCCTTCATCGGCAGCCTGATCTACGTGCCGAAAAATATCGCCCACAGCAAACCCGCGTCGTTCTTGCAGCAATTGCAGGTGCTCAAGCAACCTCGCCTGTTGCTGGTGTATGCGATGACGGCAGTCGGCTACGGCGGCACGTTCACCGCCTTTACCTTCCTCGCGCCAATTCTTCAGGACCTCTCCGGCTTCAGTGCCAGCGCCGTCAGCCTGGTGTTGCTGGTCTACGGCATCTCCGTGGCCGTCGGCAACATCTGGGGCGGCAAACTGGCGGACAAACGCGGTCCGATCAGCGCCCTGAAAATCATTTTTTCCCTGCTCGCCGCCGTGTTGTTCGCGCTGACCTTCACTGCCGGCAATCCTTGGCTGGCGCTGGCCACCGTACTGGTCTGGGGCGCCGTGGCATTCGGCAACGTGCCGGGATTGCAGGTGTACGTGGTGCGCCAGGCCGAACATCACACGCCCCACGCCGTGGACGTGGCATCCGGCCTGAACATCGCAGCGTTCAACCTCGGCATTGCCGGTGGCGCCTGGGGCGGTGGCCTGATCGTCGCCCACATGGGATTGATTCATACCGCGTGGATCGGTGGCCTGGTGGTGCTGGTGGCGCTGGCATTGACCGCGTGGAGTGGACGTCTTGATCGCCTCGGCCCGGTGTTCGCCGAACCGGCTGAGGGCTCCGCGCGCGTTATAGCGGGACACTGATAAACCCTGTGGGAGCGGGCTTGCTCGCGAAGGCGTCAGCACACTCAACAATGAGGTGACTGACACACCGCTTTCGCGAGCAAGCCCGCTCCCACATTGAATCTGTTGTGATGCGTTGACTGTGTACCGTCCGTAGCCCCATCGAAACTTTCGCCACTGCCCCGCAGTCATCCAAAAACAGGTGCAGTCAGGTGGCAGGTGACATGACAGCGAATCACACCGGTATTCCCGCACACTCAAACGCAACCGACATGCGAGTACAGAGTCCGTCCGTCACTTGTCGTTTCACGGTGCTGACGATCAACACCCATAAAGGTTTCACCGCGTTCAACCGGCGTTTCATCCTGCCAGAACTGCGTGAAGCGGTGCGCAGCGTATCTGCCGACGTGGTGTTTTTGCAGGAAGTCCACGGCACCCACGAGCAGCACCCCAAGCGCTACACCAACTGGCCGACGATGCCGCAATACGAGTTCCTCGCCGACACCCTGTGGCCGCAGTTCGCCTATGGACGCAATGCGGTGTATCCGGCGGGCGATCACGGCAATGCGCTGCTGTCGAAATTCCAGATCATCCGCCACGACAACCTCGACGTGTCCATCAGCGGGCACGAGAACCGCGGGCTCTTGCATTGCGTGTTGCGCTTGCCCGGCGACGGCCAGGAGGTACATGCCATTTGCGTGCACCTGGGGCTGCGCGAAACCCACCGCACGGCACAACTGAAATTGCTCGCCCAGCGTCTGGACGCCCTGCCCGGCGACGCCCCGGTGATCGTCGCCGGAGACTTCAATGACTGGCGCCAGCGCGCCGATGCGTTGCTCAAGCCCATCGGTTTGCGTGAAGTCTTCGCCGCACACCATGGCAAACCTGCGCGCAGTTTCCCCGCGCGCTTGCCGGTATTGCGCCTGGACCGCATCTACGTACGCAACCTCAAGGCCAGTCATCCACGCGTGCTGACAATCCGGCCCTGGTCGCACCTTTCCGACCACGCCCCGCTGTCGGTGGAGATCGAGCTATGAGCGGCCAGCCGATGGAAAAAGTCACGCTGGAACACATCCCCGCTCCGCCCAACCGCGAGCCGATAGCGGTCGATGTCGAATACGGCTGGCAAGGCAGCAACCGCGTCGAGTTGCTGGAAAACGGTGAAGCGTATTTTCCCCGGGTGTTTGAAGCCCTGCGCCGGGCGCAAAGTGAAATCCTGCTGGAAACCTTCATCCTGTTCGAGGACAAGGTCGGCAATGAGCTGCAACAGATTCTGATCGAAGCCGCTCAGCGTGGCGTGCGCACCACCGTCAGCCTCGACGGCTTTGGCTGCGGCGAACTGAGTACCGGGTTCCTCACCGACCTGACCGCGGCCGGCGTACACCTGCAAATGTTTGACCCGGCACCGAAACGCCTGGGCATCCGCACCAACTGGTTCCGGCGCTTGCACCGCAAGATTGTGGTGGTGGACGGCACCATTGCCTTCATCGGCGGGATCAATTTTTCCGCCGATCACCTGGCCGACTTCGGCCCCGAGGCCAAGCAGGATTATTCGGTGGAAGTGCAAGGCCCGGCCGTGGCCGACATCCATCACTTCGCCCTGTTGCAATGCGGTCGCCCGGTGCGGGCCAAATACTGGTGGCAGCGGCGCCGGGTGCGGCGTTCGGAACTGGCCCTCAACGATCATGATGGCCAGGTGCGGCTGGTGTACCGCGACAACGGGGAACACCCGAGCGACATCGAAGAGGTTTATCGCCAGGTGCTGCGTCAGGCACAGCGGCGAGTGGTGATCGCCAACGCCTACTTCTTTCCCGGTTTCCGCTTGCTGCGCGAGATCCGCAACGCCGCGCGCCGGGGCGTGGATGTGCGGCTGATCCTGCAGGGCCAGCCAGACATGCTGGTGGCCAGGCTCGCAGCGCGCATGACCTACGATTACTTGCTCAAGTCCGGCGTGAAGATCTACGAATATTGCGACCGCCCGCTGCACGGCAAGGTCGCGTTGGTGGACGAAGACTGGAGCACCGTTGGCTCGAGCAATCTCGACCCGTTGAGCCTGTCGATGAATCTGGAAGCCAACGTGCTGATCCGCGACCGCGACTTCAATCGTCATCTGTTCGATCGCCTGGAAGACCTCAGCGATAACCACTGCACGGTCATGGCTCCCGACATCGCGCCACGCGGGCGTGTCTGGCACATGACCATCGGCTTTCTGGTGTTTCACTTCCTGCGGCATTTCCCGGCGTGGGCCGGTTGGTTGCCGGCGCATAAACCTCGCCTGAAACCCGTCCCTCCTCCGACCGGGAGTGCTGACCATGAATCGCGCTGAGACCCACGCGGCAACTCACGTAAAAAGCCCCGGCAAGTCCCACTGGCGCAGCTGGAAACGACCGCTGACGATGCTGTTTTTCCTGACGCTGATCGTGCTGTTCACGATGCTCGCCCAGCGCATCGAATGGAACGAAGTGTTCGATACCCTGGCCGATTTCAAGGTGCGCACGCTGATCATTGCGTCGGGGCTGACGCTACTGAGCTTTCTGGTGTACGCCTGCTTCGACCTGATCGGCCGCACCTACATCCGTCAGAACCTGACCTGGAAGCAGATCCTGCCCGTGGGGATCATCAGCTACGCCTTCAACCTGAATCTGAGCGCCTGGGTCGGCGGCATCGCCATGCGTTACCGATTGTATTCGCGGCTCGGGGTCAGCAAGAGCAACATCGCGAAAATCCTTGGCCTGAGCCTGGCGACCAACTGGTTCGGCTACATGGTGATTGCCGGCGCGGTGTTCAGCAGCGGGCTGGTGCGCATGCCGCCGGGCTGGAAACTCAGCAGCAGTGCGCTGCAAGGCGTGGGGGTCTTGTTATTGCTGCTGAGCGCCGGGTACCTGGCGGCGTGCCGGTTTGCCAAGCGTCGGGAGTGGGCGATTCGCGGCCTGGAGATTGACCTGCCGTCGTTGCGCATGGCGGTGCTGCAACTGGCGCTCGGGGCGCTGAACTGGTCGCTGATGGCGGCGGTGATTTTCACGTTGCTGCCGAGCAAGCTCGACTATCCACTGGTGCTGGGCGTGTTGTTGATCAGCGCCATCGCCGGAGTCATCACGCACATCCCGGCCGGGCTCGGCGTGCTCGAGGCGGTGTTCGTGGCGCTGCTGCAACACGAGGTTTCGCGGGGCAGCCTGGTGGCGGGATTGCTGGCCTATCGGGCGATTTACTTCATCCTGCCGTTGTTGATTGCCCTGGTGATGTATTTGCTGGTGGAGGCCAAGGCCAAGTCGTTGCGGATTGCGAAGAAACCCAGGTGATTGGCGGTGCGGGTGAGGACGCCATCGCGCTCCCACAGGAAGCCACGGTGAACACATTTTTTGTGCTCGCCTACGATCAACTGTGGGAGCGGGCTTGCTCGCGAAGGCGTCCGCAAGCACAGCGCAAATCTCAGGATGATTGAATAATGCTCAACCGCTCCCCCACCACCATCTCGGTAATCCAGCCCACCAGAATCGAGGTGTAAGCCTGCTGTGAAACCGGGTCGCTCAAGGCATGGTCGGCACCGTCGATGATGCGGTGGGTCAGCGAGTGAGTCTGCCGGCACGCCGCGCGGTAACTCATGATCGTCAAATGGGGCACGTAGTCGTCGGTCTCCGACTGCACCAACAGCACATCCCCGGTGAATAGCGAACAGGCATGCAAGGCACGATTGCTGTCGGCGCACACCAGAGTGCTTCGGTAATCGTGCAGATCCAGCTTGTCCAGATCGCGTTTCGGCGCGTGCCATTGCTCATCGCGATACAGCGCTGGCACCCGCAGCGCCAGCCAGCGAACGGGCCTGAGCGAGGTCAGAATCGCGGCAAGATAACCACCGTAACTGGTGCCGACCACGGCAATCGCCGAGGTATCGAGGGCCGGGTGCGCGAGCAAACGGTCATAGGCCGCCAGCAGATCACGCAAATTGTCTTCCCGGGTCACCCGGGACAATGGAATGCCGGTGCCACCGGTGCCGCCGGTGTGCCCGCGCAGATCAAACGTCAGGCACACACAGCCCAACCCGGCGATGCCTTTGGCGCGATCAAGGTCCCGTTCCTGACTACCGCCCCAGCCATGCACGAAGAGCACGCCGGGGACCTTCGATTTCGGACTCAGAAAAGTCCCGCTCATCTGTTCATTGTCTATGTCGATTTGAATGGATTCGCTTCTAGCCGTCATAGGATTCAACCGTCACGTACTTGAGGAGAAAGTCATTGGTCTGCGCCGGCCCGCGGTACACCTCGATGGCATCTGCCGGCAGCGGCCGCTCGATGTAGGATTCCACCGACGACACACGAATCGCGCGCATCCCCGGATCGTTGACGAAGCTCTGCAAGGCCGCCACCTCGGCGCTACTGGCACCGCCCATGCGCCAGGACTGTTCGAGCACGCCACTGCGCCGCTGGCCGTCGCTGCCAATACCCTGGGCAATGTCGTAGTTGCGCCGCGAAGCATAAAAGCCCGGATAGGCTTCATCCGCGGCTTTATCGAAAACCTGTGCCTGATGGATCGCCAGGCGCACGTCTTCCGGCAGATCCAGCTTGAGCAATTGGTCATAGCCACCGGACACCGCCAGCAGATCGGAACCGCCATACACCGCATCGCCCTGCGCGTCTTCGGTCAGGTATTGCTCACCGCAGTAACTGAGCACCTTGCCGCCGATAAAACTCTGGCCGACGCTGTGGGTCACCACTTGCTCCAGGTCCTGTTCGAGCACCACGCCTTCGGTGAACATAGCCTCAGCCTCTGGCCTGGCAAGCACTTCATCGAATTCGTCGAGGCTCTTGATCACTTCCTGTCCACGTCCGGCGCAGTCATGAATCGGCTTCAGGCGGATCGGCCCGGCGCACAACAAATGCTCCGCCGCCGGCCGTGCATCTTTCACGGAAAACACGCTGAGGCCATCAAGCACTACGCTGCGCACCCGCTCGGAAAACAACGGTGCCCAACCTGGTGGGGCATGGGCATGGTGGTTCAACAAGCCGTGACTGATGGCTTTGGTACAGATGAAGTCGTGGTCGACATAGCCGCCCCACAAATCCTCCGGCCCCTTGACTCCCAGTTGCCGGGCAGCCGCAGCGCCCACCAGCGTCTGGGTCGGCAACAGGTAGTGGTCCCGCCCGCTGTGCAACTGCGGGTCGTAGCTGCCGCCATACTTGAGCCCCAGTATCTGCGCCAGCCAACGGGCCAACGCACGGTTGGTTTCGACTTCATGCAGCGGTGCGTCGGCGAGCACGGAATGGGCGACCACCTGTTTCTTGCGGTTTGTTGGGGTCATGTATCCCCCTTCAATCGACGCTTGATGAATGTAGCTGAAGGGGTGCAGAGATCAGGCCAAGGCGCAGCGCAGGGAAACGGTTTTCAAATCAGCCGGTTGGGTAAAACATGATGGCATGGGGCCTGTTTTATTCTGCACGATGCCCTTTGATATGCCGGCATTTTGCACGACTCAAGACTGGCACAGAACCAATGTGGGAGCGGGCTTGCTCGCGAATGCGGACTTTCAGTCAACATTTGCGGTGAATGACACTCTGCCTTCGCGAGCAAGCCCACTCCCACAGGGGATTTGTGGTGATGGGACTATCGTGCGGCAACACCCGGTGTCACCCCAAACCGCGTCCGATAATCACTCGGCGCCAGCCCGGTGATTTTCCTGAACGTCGCGCGAAACGCCCCGGGGTCCTGATAACCCACCGTCCAGGCAATATGGTCGATGGTGCCGTTGGTGAATTCGAGCATTTCCCGGGCCTTGCCGACTCGCAGATGCTGGCAGTATTCGGTGGGTTTGAGTCCGGTGGCCGCGCGGAAGCGGCGCAGGAAGGTGCGTTCTTCCAGCCCAGCCTTTTCGGCCATCGCCGCCAGCGATACGTCGGTTGCCCCGGTGCTTTGCAGCCAGTGTTGCACCCTGAGGATCGCGGCATCGCCATGACTGAGGATCGGCGCAAAGTTACTGCCGCACTCACTGGCGCTGTCGCTGTGCTCCACCACCAGAAAACGCGCGGTGTTGGTGGCGATGCTCGGCCCCAACAGCCGGTTGACCAGACGCAACCCCAGTTCGGACCACGCCATCAGCCCGGCGGTGGTAATCAGGTCGCCGTCATCGACAATCGGCGTATCGGCCTTGAGCCTGATCGCCGGATAACGTTCGGCGAAGGTTTTGGCCGAAGTCCAGTGGGTGGTGGCGCTGCGACCATCGAGCAGACCGCTTTCGGCCAACAGGATAGACCCCACGCAAACCCCGCCGAGCGTCGCGCCACTGGCATGTTGCTGACGCAACCAATGGATCAATCCCTGTGGCGCCTTGTCCTCGGAAAAACCGGTGATCGACGGCGGAATCAACACGGCCACCAGCGCGCGGTCCGGGCCAGGATGGCTGTCGAAGACCCGAACCGGCGCCTGATCGCCTTCCACCTGCCAATGGCTGACCCGCAGCAGCGGCAACACTGCAGACTGATGTTCGGCGGCGATCCGGTTCGCCACCCCGAACAAATCCGTCAACCCATGCACCGCCGCCATCTGCGCCCCGGGATAGATCAACACCCCCAGTTCGGCGATTGCCCTTTCTGCGTCCATTGTCAGTTTTCCCCCTTCTATTGTCGGTGCGGCCAATCCCCGGATCGCCTGCCAGAGCCAATACTTCATTCCACGCCAACACACACTTCGAGGAAACAGTCATGACCAAGCAAGCGCTCATCGTAGTCGATATCCAGAACGACTACTTCCCCCAAGGCAAGTGGCCGCTGGTTGGCGCCGACGCCGCCGCCGACAACGCCGCACGCCTGATCAAGGCCTTCCGCGACGCGGGGGATCCGGTGGTGCACATCCGCCACGAATTCACCACCGAAGAGGCGCCGTTTTTTACCCCGAACTCCGAAGGCGCGAAGCTGCACCCCAAAGTCCTCAACCGCGCCGACGAACCGGTGGTGCTCAAGCACTTCGTCAATTCATTTCGCGAAACCGGGCTGAAATCGATCCTCGACGAGCAAGACATCAAGGAGCTGGTGATCGTGGGCAGCATGAGCCACATGTGCGTCGACGGCATTGCCCGTGCGGCGGCGGATTTTGGCTATAAGGTCACCGTGATCCACGATGCCTGCGCGACCCGTGACCTGGAATTCAATGGCGTAACGGTTCCGGCGGCGCAGGTTCATGCGGCCTTTATGTCGTCCCTGGCCTTTGCGTATGCCAGCGTGGTGTCGACCGACGAGTTCATCGCGGCCTGAGTCTGCAACTAAATTTCACCGCCCATAAAAAACCCGCACTTCAGACCGAAGTGCGGGTTTTGTTTTGTCAGCTTGCTGCTTGTAGCTTGAGGCTTGCAGCTGCTTTAGAACGGAATATCGTCATCAAAGCTGTCGAAATCCGGAGCCGGCTGCGGTGCGGCCTGTTGTGGTGCCGGACGCGACTGCTGCGGTGCCGATTGCTGCGGGCGCGGAGCCTGCTGACGCGGAGCGGATTGCTGGTAGTTGTTACCGCCACCCTGGCCCTGCTGGTCGCCCTGTGGACGGCCGCCCAGCAGTTGCATGGTGCCTTGCATGTCGACCACGATTTCGGTGGTGTAACGCTTGATACCGTCTTTTTCCCACTCGCGGGTCTGCAGCTTGCCTTCGATGTACACCTGCGAACCTTTACGCAGGTATTCGCCGGCGATTTCCGCCACTTTGCCGAACATCGACACACGGTGCCATTCGGTTTTTTCGACTTTCTGACCGGTTTGCTTGTCGGTCCACTGTTCGCTGGTCGCCAGACTCAGGTTGGTCACGGCATTACCGTTAGGCAAGTAGCGAACTTCGGGATCCTGGCCGCAAGTGCCGACCAATATGACTTTGTTAACCCCACGGGCCATAACGTTCTCCTAGGCTACGCACGCTGCCTCGGCCGGGTTGTTCACCAGGCGCTCAAGGGTGGTGCGATCCAATAGTTCGGTGTCCAGTTTGATGTAAATCGCCGCCTCATCTGCGACGATGACTGCATCTGTTACCCCTACGACCGCCTTCAGGCGCTCAACCAGACCCGCTTCGCGGATCGCCTCGGGCGACAACGGCAAGCGCAGGCTTGTGACGTAGGGAGGTTCGCGCATGGTAACAGCAAAGGCCAGCCAGAGGGCAGCCAGACCGGCGCATCCGAGGAACACAACCGACAGACCGCCATGCTGGAACAGCCAGCCACCGAGGATTCCCCCCAGTGCCGAGCCGAGGAACTGGCTGGTGGAATAAACCCCCATCGCCGTGCCCTTGCCGCCTGCCGGTGAAACCTTGCTGATCAGCGATGGCAACGAAGCTTCCAGCAGATTGAATGCGGTGAAGAACACCACCGTACCGATCACCAGAGCCCGCAAGCTATCGCCGAACTGCCAGAAGAATAGCTCAGTGAGCATCAACGTCACGACGGCACCGAGTAAAACTCGTTTCATTTTGCGTTTCTTCTCGCCGTAGATAATGAACGGGATCATGGCGAAGAAAGAAATCAGCAGCGCGGTCAGGTACACCCACCAGTGCTGCTCTTTGGGCAGCCCGGCTTTCTCGACCAGCGCCAGTGGCAAGGCGACGAAGCTGGACATCAACATCGCGTGCAACACAAAAATGCCCAGGTCCAGACGCAGCAGGTCCGGGTGCTTGAGTGTCGGGATCAGCGCCTGGCGCGCGACACCGGATTCGCGGTGCTGCAACGGGCCGGTTGAGCGCGGCACCATGAACATCACGATCACGATGCCGAACAAGGCCATGCCGCCCGTGGCAAGGAACAGCCCGGACAACCCGAAGGCGCGGGTCAGCAGCGGGCCGACCACCATGGCCACCGCAAACGACAGGCCGATGGTCATGCCGATCATGGCCATTGCCTTGGTCCGGTGCTGCTCGCGGGTCAGGTCCGACAGCAAGGCCATGACCGCCGCGGAGATCGCCCCGGCGCCCTGCAGGATTCGCCCGGCGATCACGCCCCAGATCGAATCGGCATTGGCTGCCAGCAGACTGCCGAGGGCAAAGACGACCAAGCCCAGGTAAATCACCGGGCGTCGACCGATGCGGTCGGAAATGAAACCGAAAGGAATCTGGAAAACGGCCTGCGTCAGGCCATAAGCGCCAATCGCCAAGCCGATCAGGGCCGGTGTAGCCCCGGCCAGATCCATCCCATAGGTCGCCAATACCGGCAACACCATGAACATGCCAAGCATACGGAAGGCGAACACCAGGGCCAGACCGCTTGCTGCGCGGGTCTCGCTGCCACTCATGCGCTCGCTGTGGGGATCGTGCATGGAAAAACCTCATGTGAACCGGCGCCGATTCTACCAGCCCCATCGATTGGCGGGGTATATCGCGACGCTTTGACGCGCATTGCTGACACACTCTTCATGTAAGACAGTAACCCTCTCGTTTGATAGTGTGCATCCATCCAGTATTTGGCCGTATACTCCTACGTTTTCGACGCCCGCCAAGCGAGGCCACCTTGGACAAGATCCTGATTCGTGGGGCTCGAACCCACAACCTGAAGAACATCGACCTGACCCTGCCACGGGACAAGCTGATCGTCATCACCGGCCTGTCCGGCTCCGGCAAGTCGTCCCTGGCTTTCGACACCCTGTACGCCGAAGGTCAGCGCCGCTACGTCGAATCGCTGTCGGCCTACGCCCGGCAGTTCCTGTCAATGATGGAAAAACCCGACGTCGACACCATCGAAGGTCTTTCGCCGGCGATCTCCATCGAACAGAAGTCCACCTCGCACAACCCGCGTTCGACGGTCGGCACCATCACCGAAATCTACGACTACCTACGCCTGCTTTATGCACGCGTGGGTATTCCGCGCTGCCCGGATCACGACATCCCGCTGGAAGCACAAACCGTCAGCCAGATGGTCGACCTGGTTCTCGCCGAACCGGAGGGCAGCAAGCTGATGCTGTTGGCGCCGGTCATCCGCGAGCGCAAAGGCGAGCACCTGTCGGTTTTCGAAGAACTGCGCGCCCAAGGGTTCGTCCGTGCCCGGATCAACGGCAAGCTTTACGAGCTGGACGAAGCACCCAAGCTCGACAAGCAAAAAAAACACACCATTGATGTCGTGGTCGACCGCTTCAAGGTTCGCGCCGACCTGCAACAACGCCTGGCCGAATCCTTCGAGACCGCGCTGAAGCTGGCGGACGGCATCGCCCTGGTAGCGCCGATGGATGACGAGCCGGGTGAAGAGATGATCTTCTCCGCACGCTTCGCCTGCCCGATCTGCGGCCACGCCATCAGCGAGCTGGAACCCAAGCTGTTCTCCTTCAACAACCCGGCCGGCGCCTGCCCGACCTGTGATGGCTTGGGGGTGAAGCAGTTCTTCGACATCAAGCGCCTGGTCAATGGTGAATTGACCTTGGCCGAAGGGGCGATTCGTGGCTGGGATCGGCGCAACGTCTATTACTTCCAGATGCTCGGCTCGCTGGCCTCGCACTACAAGTTCAGCCTGGAAGTGCCGTTCAACGAACTGCCGGCCGACCAGCAGAAATTCATCCTGCACGGCAGCGGCTCGCAAAACGTCGATTTCAAATACCTGAACGATCGTGGCGACATCGTCAAACGCTCGCATCCGTTCGAAGGCATCGTGCCGAACCTGGAGCGCCGTTACCGCGAAACCGAATCGGCATCGGTGCGCGAAGAACTGGCCAAGTTCCTCAGCACCCAGTCGTGCCCGGACTGCCGCGGCACCCGCCTGCGCCGTGAGGCACGGCACGTGTGGGTCGGCGAGAAAACCCTGCCGGCGGTGACCAACCTGCCGATCGGCGATGCGTCCGATTATTTTGGCGGGCTCAAGCTCACCGGTCGCCGTGGCGAAATTGCCGACAAGATCCTCAAGGAAATCCGTGAGCGCCTGCAGTTCCTGGTCAACGTCGGCCTCGATTATCTGTCGCTGGACCGCAGTGCCGACACCTTGTCCGGTGGCGAAGCCCAGCGTATCCGTCTGGCCAGCCAGATTGGCGCCGGTCTGGTGGGCGTTCTGTACATCCTCGACGAACCCTCCATCGGCCTCCATCAGCGCGATAACGACCGGCTGCTGGGCACCCTCAAGCATCTGCGCGATATCGGCAACACGGTGATCGTGGTCGAGCACGACGAAGACGCGATCCGCCTGGCCGACTACGTGGTGGACATCGGCCCGGGCGCCGGCGTGCACGGCGGGCATATCGTCGCCGAAGGTACACCGGCCGAGGTCATGGCGCACCCGGACTCGCTGACGGGCAAATACCTGTCGGGCCGGGTGAAGATCGAAGTCCCGGCCAGGCGCACACCGCGCAACAAGAAGCTGACGCTGTCGCTCAAAGGCGCGCGTGGCAACAACTTGCGCAATGTCGACCTGGAGATTCCGATCGGCCTGCTGACCTGTGTCACCGGCGTATCCGGCTCCGGCAAGTCGACGCTGATCAACAACACGCTGTTCCCTTTGAGCGCTACAGCGCTAAATGGCGCCACTACCCTTGAAGCGGCCGTCCACGACAGCATCAAGGGCCTGGAACACCTGGACAAGGTCGTCGACATCGACCAGAGCCCGATTGGCCGCACGCCGCGCTCGAACCCGGCGACCTACACCGGGCTGTTCACGCCGATCCGCGAGTTGTTCGCCGGCGTACCGGAGTCTCGCTCCCGGGGCTACGGGCCGGGGCGCTTCTCCTTCAACGTCAAGGGTGGACGCTGCGAGGCTTGCCAGGGCGACGGCCTGATCAAGGTAGAGATGCACTTCCTGCCGGATATCTATGTGCCGTGCGATGTCTGCAAGAGCAAGCGCTACAACCGTGAAACCCTGGAGATCAAGTACAAGGGCAAGAGCATCCACGAAACCCTCGAGATGACCATCGAGGAAGCGCGGGAGTTCTTCGATGCCGTACCGGCACTGGCGCGCAAGCTGCAAACGTTGATGGACGTCGGCCTGTCGTACATCAAGCTGGGGCAATCGGCGACCACGCTGTCCGGCGGTGAAGCCCAGCGGGTGAAACTCTCCCGCGAACTGTCCAAGCGCGATACCGGTAAAACCCTGTACATCCTCGATGAACCGACTACCGGGCTGCACTTCGCGGACATTCAGCAACTGCTGGATGTGTTGCATCGCCTGCGCGACCACGGCAACACCGTGGTGGTGATCGAACACAACCTGGATGTGATCAAGACCGCTGACTGGCTGGTAGACCTGGGTCCGGAAGGCGGTTCCAAGGGTGGGCAGATCATTGCCGTCGGCACGCCGGAGGAAGTGGCCGAGATGAAGCAATCTCACACCGGCTACTACCTCAAGCCGCTGCTGGAGCGTGATCGGGCTTAACCGGGCCCCACTAAAAAGCCCCTGTCACTTCATCAGTGACAGGGGCTTTTTTTGTATCTGTAGGAGCGAGCTTGCTCGCGAAGGTCGTAAACGATAACGCAGCGCCTTCAGATTTTTCGCGAGCAAGCTCGCTCCTACAAAAGACGTTGGGGCTTCCCCTATGCAATCAGGCGTGGGACTGCAGGTAGTTCTCAAGCCCGATCAACTTGATCAGACCCAACTGCTTCTCGAGCCAGTAAGTGTGATCTTCTTCGGTGTCATGCAGTTGAACCCGCAGCATTTCGCGGCTGACGTAGTCCTTGTGCTGCTCGCAGAGCTTGATACCCTTGCACAGCGCAGCCCGCACCTTGTATTCCAGGCGCAAATCCGCTTCGAGCATCTCGGTCACCGTGGTGCCGACATCAAGATCGTCCGGACGCATGCGCGGAGTGCCCTCGAGCATCAGAATCCGGCGCATCAAGGCATCAGCGTGCCCGGCTTCTTCTTCCATCTCGTGGTTGATTCGTTCGTAGAGCTTGGTGAAACCCCAGTCCTCATACATCCGCGAGTGGACGAAATATTGATCACGCGCGGCCAGTTCGCCGGTCAGCAACGTGTTGAGGTAATCGATCACATCTGGGTGGCCTTGCATCGCCCTACATCTCCCTGCTTGAAAGTTGTAGTTTGAACCAACATGTCTCTATCGTCACTCGCCAGACGCAATAAAAGCGAAGATATTCTGAGAAAAGCAGCTTAAATAACGCAAAAAACCGCCCAAACAAGGGCGGTTCTGCTTCTCATTTAGACTTCGTTAAGCTGTACGTTGAGCAGCTTTGCGATTGCTTCTCCGTACGCCGGGTCGGCCTTGTAGAAATGCTGCAACTGGCGGTCAACCACATCACTCGACACACCCGCCATCGCACCGGCGATGTTGCTGACCAGCAGTGATTTCTGCTCTTCAGTCATCAAGCGGAACAAAGCGCCGGCGTGACTGTAGTAATCGGTATCTTCACGGTGGTCGTAACGATCGGCAGCACCACTGAGGGCCAACGCCGGCTCTGCGTAACGAGGCGCCTGCTTCGGCGATTCTACGTAGCTGTTTGGCTCGTAGTTCGGTGCCGCACCGCCATTGCTGCCAAAAGCCATCGAGCCATCACGCTGATACGTGTTGACTGGACTGCGCGGAGCGTTGACTGGCAACTGTTGGTGGTTGGTGCCGACACGGTAGCGGTGAGCATCCGCATAGGCGAACACCCGGCCTTGCAGCATACGATCCGGCGAGAGACCAACGCCTGGCACCATATTGCTAGGGCCGAACGCCGCTTGCTCGACTTCCGCGAAGTAGTTCTGCGGATTGCGATTGAGCTCCAGCTCTCCGACTTCAATCAATGGAAACTCTTTCTGCGACCAGGTTTTGGTCACATCAAACGGGTTCTCGTAGTGCGCCGCTGCCTGCGCCTCGCTCATGATCTGAATGCACACGCGCCATTTCGGAAAATCACCGCGCTCAATGGCATTGAATAAATCGCGCTGGGCGTAATCCGGATCAGTCCCCGCCAGGCGCGCAGCCTCGGCAGGCGCAAGGTTTTTAATCCCTTGCTTGCTCTTGTAGTGCCACTTCACCCAGTGACGCTCGCCTTGAGCGTTGATGAGGCTGTAAGTGTGGCTGCCGAAGCCGTGCATGTGGCGGTATCCGTCAGGGATACCCCGGTCGGAGAACAGGATGGTGACCTGGTGCAACGCCTCGGGCGAATGCGACCAGAAGTCCCACATCGCCTGGGCACTTTTCAGGTTGCTTTGCGGCAAACGCTTCTGGGTGTGGATAAAGTCCGGAAACTTCAATGGGTCACGAATGAAGAACACTGGCGTGTTATTGCCGACGATGTCCCAGTTGCCTTCCTCGGTGTAAAACTTCAAGGCAAACCCGCGTGGATCACGCTCGGTATCGGCCGAACCACGCTCACCACCCACAGTGGAAAACCGCAGGAAAGTCGGGGTTTGCTTGCCGACTGCCTCAAACAGCTTTGCGCTGGTGTATTGAGTGATATCGCGAGTCACGGTGAACGTACCGTAGGCACCCGAGCCTTTGGCGTGCACACGGCGCTCAGGGATGTTTTCACGGTTGAAGTGGGCAAGCTTCTCGATCAGATGAAAGTCGTCGAGCAGCAGCGGGCCACGAGGGCCGGCGGAACGGGAATTCTGGTTATCGGCAACAGGAGCGCCACTGGCGGTGGTAAGCGTTTTGTTTTGGCTCATGCGATCTTCCTTCCTCTGTCGGTCTTGAACTGCCGGCTATCGGCTGAGAAGGAGTATTGATCATCAATGTTACACCTACAAATTCATTAACTTGCAGGCATCGATAGAAAATAACTAATGATCAGCCCCCAACCGATAATATGACAACGGGAAGGATCCAAGGATTATACGAAGGTACATTTCTTACAGACACAAAAAACCGGGCACTAGGCCCGGTTCTTTGTTTCAGACTGACGTCTTACTCGGCGGATACAGCTTCGCCAGCAGTAGCACGATCAACCAACTCGACGTACGCCATAGGCGCGTTGTCGCCAGCGCGGAAACCGCACTTGAGGATGCGCAGGTAGCCACCCTCACGGGTAGCGTAACGCTTGCCCAGGTCGTTGAAGAGCTTACCAACGATAGCTTTCGAACGAGTACGGTCGAAAGCCAGACGACGGTTAGCAACGCTGTCTGTCTTGGCCAGAGTGATCAGCGGCTCGGCAACGCGGCGCAGTTCTTTGGCTTTTGGCAGAGTCGTTTTGATCAGCTCGTGCTCGAACAGCGACACCGCCATGTTTTGGAACATGGCCTTGCGGTGCGAGCTGGTGCGGCTCAGGTGACGACCACTTTTACGATGACGCATGGTTCATTCCTTACCAAACACTACGTTCGGTGATTACGACGATCAGGCAGTCGCCTTGTCGTCCTTCTTAAGACTTGCAGGCGGCCAGTTGTCGAGGCGCATGCCGAGGGACAGACCGCGGGAGGCCAGAACGTCCTTGATTTCAGTCAAGGATTTCTTGCCCAGGTTCGGAGTCTTCAACAGTTCCACTTCGGTACGCTGAATCAGGTCACCGATGTAGTAAATGTTTTCCGCCTTAAGGCAGTTAGCCGAACGTACAGTCAGTTCCAGATCGTCAACCGGGCGAAGCAGGATCGGATCGATCTCGTCTTCCTGCTCGACAACCACTGGCTCACTGTCACCCTTGAGGTCGACGAACGCAGCCAACTGCTGTTGCAGGATGGTTGCAGCGCGGCGAATTGCCTCTTCAGGATCCAGAGTACCGTTGGTTTCCAGATCAATAACCAGCTTGTCCAGGTTAGTACGCTGCTCGACACGGGCGTTTTCCACCACGTATGCGATACGGCGAACCGGGCTGAACGAAGAGTCAAGCTGCAAGCGACCGATGCTGCGGCTTTCGTCTTCATCGCTCTGACGCGAGTCTGCCGGTTCATAACCACGACCACGAGCTACTACGAGCTTCATGTTCAGGGCGCCGTTAGACGCCAGGTTAGCGATTACGTGATCGGGGTTAACGATCTCGACATCATGATCCAGCTGAATATCGGCAGCGGTAACCACCCCCGAACCCTTCTTCGACAAGGTCAGCGTAACTTCGTCACGGCCGTGCAGCTTGATAGCCAGACCTTTAAGGTTCAACAGGATTTCAATTACGTCTTCCTGTACACCTTCGATGGCGCTGTACTCGTGGAGCACACCGTCAATCTCGGCCTCGACTACTGCACAGCCGGGCATTGAGGACAACAGGATGCGGCGCAGCGCGTTGCCCAGGGTGTGGCCAAAGCCACGCTCGAGAGGCTCGAGAGTGATCTTGGCGCGGGTTGGACTGACAACCTGCACATCAATGTGGCGGGGTGTCAGGAACTCATTTACCGAAATCTGCATGGATGCACCTATTTTCTAGCCCTTACTTGGAGTAGAGCTCGACAATCAGGCTTTCGTTGATGTCGGCGGACAGATCACTGCGAGCTGGAACGTTCTTGAAAACGCCCGACTTCTTCTCAGTGTCTACTTCTACCCATTCTACGCGGCCACGTTGGGCACACAGATCGAGAGCTTGGACAATGCGAAGTTGGTTTTTTGCTTTCTCGCGAACTGCAACCACGTCACCAGCACGAACCTGGTAGGACGGAACGTTAACGGTCTGACCGTTTACGCTGATCGACTTGTGCGATACCAGCTGACGGGATTCGGCACGAGTCGAACCAAAGCCCATACGGTATACAACGTTGTCCAGACGGCATTCGAGCAGTTGCAGCAGGTTTTCGCCAGTTGCACCTTTCTTGCCAGCAGCTTCTTTGTAGTAGCCGCTGAATTGACGCTCGAGAACGCCGTAGATACGACGGACCTTCTGCTTTTCACGCAGTTGGGTGCCGTAGTCGGACTGGCGACCGCGGCGTTGGCCGTGGATACCAGGTGCTGCTTCAATGTTGCACTTCGATTCGATCGCGCGCACGCCGCTCTTCAGGAAGAGATCGGTGCCTTCGCGACGAGCGAGTTTGCATTTTGGACCAATGTAACGAGCCATTCTTTACAATCTCCTGGATTACACGCGGCGCTTCTTCGGCGGACGGCACCCGTTGTGCGGGATTGGCGTCACGTCGGTGATGCTGGCGATCTTGTAGCCACAGCCGTTCAAAGCGCGGACTGCGGATTCACGACCTGGACCTGGACCTTTGACGTTAACGTCGAGGTTTTTCAGGCCGTATTCCAGCGCAGCTTGACCAGCACGTTCAGCAGCTACTTGAGCAGCAAACGGGGTGGACTTGCGGGAACCGCGGAAACCCGAACCACCGGAGGTAGCCCAGGAAAGAGCGTTACCTTGACGGTCGGTAATGGTCACGATGGTGTTGTTAAAAGATGCATGGATGTGGGCGATGCCATCAACCACTGTCTTTTTAACTTTTTTACGAGGACGAGCAGCAGGTTTTGCCATGATTAAATTCCTGTCGATTCGCTGGGGCGATTACTTGCGGATCGGCTTACGCGGACCTTTACGGGTACGCGCGTTGGTCTTGGTACGCTGACCGCGTACTGGAAGACCGCGACGATGACGCAGACCGCGATAGCAACCGAGGTCCATCAAGCGCTTGATTTTCATGTTGATTTCGCGACGCAGGTCACCTTCAGTGGTGAACTTCGCCACTTCGCCACGCAGCTGTTCAATCTGCTCGTCGCTCAGATCTTTGATCTTTGCTGCTGGGTTTACCCCAGTCTCTGCACAAATTTTCTGTGCAGTAGTGCGACCAACACCATAGATGTAGGTCAGCGAGATAACAGTATGCTTGTTATCTGGAATGTTAACGCCTGCAATACGGGCCATTCAGTGGGACTCCAATTGACAGCTACCTACGCCCCGGAAGCCAAGAAATAGGGCGCGAGATAATATCGCTGTAATAACAAATAATCAACCCGGCAGCGCACTAGCTGCCGGGCTTGAAGCACAATCACACTCAGCCTTGGCGCTGTTTGTGACGCGGTTCCGCGCTGCAAATTACTCGAACAACACCTTCGCGGCGAATAATCTTGCAGTTACGGCACAGCTTTTTCACCGATGCACGAACTTTCATCACCAACTCCTCGAACCTTATGGGTCAGCGCAGCATGCCGCTGCCGTAACCCTTCAGGTTGGCTTTCTTCATCAGGGATTCGTACTGGTGCGAAACGAGGTGCGATTGTACTTGGGACATGAAGTCCATCACAACCACGACGACGATCAGCAACGAGGTCCCGCCAAGGTAGAACGGTACGTTGGCTGCAACCACCAGGAACTGGGGCAGCAGGCACACGGCCGTCATGTAAAGAGCACCGAACATGGTCAAACGAGTCAGAACGCCATCAATGTAGCGCGCAGACTGCTCACCTGGACGGATGCCCGGAATAAAGGCACCGGACTTCTTCAGGTTTTCCGCTACGTCTTTCGGATTGAACATCAACGCCGTATAGAAGAAGCAGAAGAAAATAATCCCTGCACTAAACAGCAGAATATTCAACGGCTGACCAGGAGCGATCGACTGCGAGATGTCCTGCAACCAGCCCATACCTTCAGACTGGCCGAACCAGGCACCCAACGAAGCCGGGAACAGCAAAATGCTGCTCGCGAAAATAGCCGGAATAACACCGGCCATGTTCACCTTCAGCGGCAAGTGGCTGGTCTGCGCAGCAAAGACCTTGCGGCCCTGCTGACGCTTGGCGTAGTGAACAGCAATACGACGCTGACCACGCTCAATGAACACCACGAAACCGATAATCGCTACTGCCAGCAAACCGATGGCAACCAGGGCGAAGATATTGATATCACCCTGACGCGCAGACTCGAAAGACTGCCCGATCGCTCTCGGAAGACCGGCGACGATACCCGAAAAAATCAACATCGAGATACCGTTGCCAACACCACGCTCAGTAATCTGCTCACCCAGCCACATCATGAACATCGCACCAGCCACAAACGTGGATACCGCGACGAAATGGAAGCCAAAGTCACCAGTGAACGCAACGCCCTGCCCCGCCAGACCAATGGACATGCCAATAGCCTGAACGAGAGCGAGGACGACAGTGCCGTAGCGGGTGTACTGGCTGATCTTGCGACGGCCAGCTTCACCTTCCTTCTTCAACTGCTCCAGCTGCGGGCTGACGGCGGTCATCAGCTGCATGATGATCGATGCCGAGATGTACGGCATGATCCCCAGTGCAAAGATGCTCATCCGTTCCAGCGCGCCGCCGGAAAACATGTTGAACAAGCTAAGAATGGTCCCCTCATTCTGTCGAAACAGGTCCGCGAGTCGGTCCGGGTTGATACCTGGAACCGGGATGTGTGCGCCTATTCGGTAGACGATAATCGCCAGGAACAGAAAACGCAGACGAGCCCAGAGTTCAGACATACCGCCTTTGCCGAGCGCAGAGAGAGCACCTTGCTTAGCCATTTATTCCTCGAACTTGCCGCCAGCTGCTTCGATAGCCGCACGCGCACCTTTGGTGGCGCCGATTCCCTTGCCGATAGTGACAGCGCGAGTCACTTCACCGGACAGCATGATTTTCACACGCTGTACGTTGACGTTGATCACGTTGGCATCTTTCAGGGACTGCACGGTGACGATGTCGCCTTCCACTTTAGCCAGCTCGGACAGACGCACTTCTGCGCGGTCCATGGCTTTCAGGGAAACGAAACCGAACTTCGGCAGGCGACGATGCAGCGGCTGTTGACCGCCTTCAAAGCCTGGAGCAATGGTGCCACCGGAGCGAGAGGTCTGACCTTTGTGACCACGGCCACCAGTCTTACCCAAACCGCTACCGATACCACGGCCCGGACGATGCTTTTCGCGACGGGAACCCGGCGCTGGACTCAGATCATTGAGTTTCATCGATTAACCCTCGACACGCAGCATGTAGTAAGCCTTGTTGATCATCCCGCGATTCTCGGGAGTATCCTGGACCTCTACAGTGTGACCGATGCGACGCAGACCCAGACCCTTAACGCACAGTTTGTGGTTAGGGATGCGGCCGGTCATGCTTTTGATCAGCGTAACTTTAACGGTAGCCATGATCAGAAGATCTCCTTGACGCTTTTGCCACGCTTGGCGGCAATGGATTCAGGAGACTGCATTGCTTTCAAACCCTTGAAAGTGGCGTGAACCACGTTTACAGGGTTAGTCGAGCCGTAGCACTTGGCCAGAACGTTCTGAACGCCAGCAACTTCGAGGACAGCACGCATAGCGCCGCCAGCGATGATACCGGTACCTTCAGAAGCAGGCTGCATGTACACCTTCGAAGCGCCGTGAGCGGACTTCATTGCGTACTGCAGGGTGGTGCCGTTCAGATCAACCTGGATCATGTTGCGGCGAGCAGCTTCCATTGCCTTCTGGATCGCAGCAGGCACTTCACGCGACTTGCCACGGCCGAAGCCAACACGGCCCTTACCATCACCAACCACGGTCAACGCGGTGAAAGTGAAGATACGGCCGCCTTTAACGGTTTTGGCTACGCGGTTAACTTGAACCAGCTTCTCGATGTAGCCTTCGTCGCGCTTTTGGTCGTTATTTGACATAACTTAGAACTCCAGCCCAGCTTCACGAGCAGCATCAGCCAGCGCTTTAACGCGGCCGTGGTACTTGAAGCCAGAGCGGTCGAAAGCCACCTGCGAGACGCCAGCGGCCTTAGCACGCGTAGCGACCAGCTGGCCAACCTTAGTGGCCGCGTCGATGTTGCCGGTGGCACCATCACGCAGTTCTTTATCCAAAGTCGAGGCGCTTGCCAGGACTTTGTTGCCGTCGGCCGAAATGACCTGGGCGTAGATGTGCTGCGAAGAGCGGAACACGCAGAGACGCACGACTTCGAGTTCGTGCATTTTCAGGCGTGCTTTGCGAGCGCGACGCAGTCGAGTAACTTTTTTGTCGGTCATTTGCTATGCCCTACTTCTTCTTGGCTTCTTTACGACGGACGACTTCGTCCGCGTAGCGCACACCTTTGCCTTTGTACGGCTCTGGTGGACGGAAGTCGCGGATCTCGGCGGCCACTTGACCTACCAGCTGCTTGTCGATGCCCTTGATCAGGATATCGGTCTGGCTAGGAGTCTCAGCGGTGATGCCTTCCGGCAGTTCGTAATCCACTGGGTGCGAGAAGCCAAGAGCCAGGTTCAGCACTGTGCCTTTTGCTTGCGCTTTGTAACCAACACCGACCAGCTGGAGCTTGCGCTCGAAGCCTTGGCTTACGCCTTGGACCATGTTGTTTACCAACGCACGAGTGGTACCAGCCATTGCGCGAGTCTGTTGATCGCCATTGCGAGCAGCGAAACGCAGCTCACCAGCTTCTTCAACGATCTCAACGGACGAATGGATGTTCAGTTCGAGAGTGCCCTTGGCACCCTTCACCGAAAGCTGTTGGCCTGCGAATTTTACTTCGACACCGGCTGGCAGCTTAACGGGGTTCTTAGCGACGCGAGACATGCTTATCCCCCCTTAGAACACAGTGCAAAGAACTTCGCCGCCGACACCGGCAGCGCGCGCAGCACGATCAGTCATCACACCCTTGTTGGTGGAGACGATAGACACACCGAGACCGCCACGAACTTTTGGCAGATCATCGACGGACTTGTACTGACGCAGGCCTGGACGGCTAACGCGCTTCACTTCTTCGATAACCGGACGGCCTTCGAAGTACTTCAGCTCGATGGACAGCAGTGGTTTGATTTCGCTGCTGATCTGATAACCCGCAATGTAACCTTCGTCCTTCAGGACTTTGGCAACAGCTACCTTCAACGTGGAAGATGGCATGCTTACGACGGACTTTTCAGCCATCTGGGCATTACGGATACGAGTTAGCATGTCCGCTAACGGGTCCTGCATACTCATGGGCTAGACGCTCCTAATACAAAAAAATTAGCCTTGCGGCTATTACGTGTCGCCGAGAATCTCCGGGCATGAAAAACACGGGCTCAGGCGAGCCGGGTATTCTAGACACACCCCAGAAATGAATCAAGCCCCAAAAGGGGCTTGATCCAGATTCAAGGCCACCGGTGGTCAGGATCTTGCGATCCTGGACACCGAGACTTTGACAGTACTTACCAGCTGGCTTTAACCAGACCCGGTACGTCACCACGCATGGCAGCTTCACGCAGTTTGTTACGGCCGAGGCCGAACTTGCGGTAAACGCCGTGTGGACGACCGGTCAGGCGGCAGCGGTTACGCATGCGCGAAGCGCTTGCGTCACGTGGCTGCTTCTGCAGAGCTACTGTAGCTTCCCAACGTGCTTCTGGACTTGCGTTCAGATCAACGATGATTGCTTTCAGTGCTGCACGCTTCTTGGCGTACTTGGCAACCGTGAGCTGACGCTTCAGCTCGCGGTTTTTCATGCTCATCTTGGCCATGGTCCTACTCCAATCAGTTGCGGAACGGGAATTTGAACGCACGCAGCAGAGCGCGGCCTTCATCATCGTTCTTGGCAGTGGTGGTCAGGGTGATGTCCAGACCGCGGAGAGCATCGATCTTGTCGTAGTCGATTTCCGGGAAGATGATCTGCTCTTTCACGCCCATGCTGTAGTTGCCACGACCATCGAAGGACTTGGCATTCAGGCCGCGGAAGTCGCGAACCCGAGGCAGGGAGATCGACAGCAGACGATCCAGGAACTCGTACATACGCTCACGGCGCAGGGTCACTTTGACGCCGATCGGCCAACCTTCACGGACTTTAAAGCCAGCGATGGATTTCCGAGCGTAGGTCACAACGACTTTCTGGCCGGTGATCTTTTCCAGGTCAGCAACAGCGTGCTCGATGACTTTTTTGTCGCCGATCGCTTCGCCCAGACCCATGTTCAGGGTGATTTTGGTAACGCGCGGAACTTCCATCACGTTCGAAAGCTTAAGTTCTTCCTTAAGTTTCGGAGCGATTTCCTTCCGGTAAATCTCTTTTAGTCGTGCCATGGTCTTCTACCTAGCAGTGTTCAAGCATCAACCGCTTTTTGGGTCGACTTGAAGACACGAATTTTCTTACCGTCTTCTACTTTGAAACCAACGCGGTCAGCCTTGTTGGTTTCGCCGTTGAAGATGGCGACGTTGGAAGCGTGCAGTGGCGCTTCTTTCTCGACGATACCGCCCTGTACGCCCGACATCGGGTTAGGCTTGGTATGGCGCTTGACCAGGTTCAGACCACCAACAACCAGACGGTTGTCAGCAAGAACCTTCAGCACCTTACCGCGCTTACCTTTGTCTTTGCCGGCGATCACGATGATCTCGTCGTCACGACGAATCTTTTGCATGTCGGATCTCCTTACAGCACTTCTGGGGCGAGCGAGACGATCTTCATGAACTTCTCAGTACGAAGTTCACGGGTCACTGGCCCAAAGATACGGGTGCCGATCGGCTCTTGCTTGTTGTTCAACAGAACAGCAGCGTTGCCATCAAAGCGGATAATGGAGCCATCTGCACGACGTACGCCGTGACGAGTGCGGACTACAACAGCAGTCATCACTTGGCCTTTTTTCACTTTACCGCGAGGAATTGCTTCCTTCACGGTAACTTTGATGATGTCACCGATACCAGCGTAACGACGATGGGAGCCACCCAGCACCTTGATGCACATAACACGGCGAGCGCCGCTGTTATCGGCCACATCGAGCATGGATTGAGTCTGAATCATATAATTTCTCCGACCCCTAGTCCTTAGACTTCCACAGCGCGTTCGAGAACATCAACCAGCGCCCAAGACTTGGTCTTGGCCAAAGGACGAGTTTCACGAATAGTGACTTTGTCGCCGATGTGGCACTGATTGGTTTCGTCGTGCGCGTGCAGCTTAGTCGAACGCTTAACGTATTTACCGTAGATCGGGTGCTTAACGCGACGCTCGATCAGAACGGTGATGGTTTTGTCCATCTTGTCGCTGACAACACGGCCAGTCAGCGTACGGACAGTTTTTTCGGCTTCAGCCATGATTACTTACCTGCCTGCTGGTTGAGCACAGTCTTCACGCGAGCGATGTCACGCTTAACTTGCGAGAGCAGATGAGACTGCCCCAACTGGCCAGTTGCTTTCTGCATACGCAGATTGAACTGGTCGCGCAGCAGGCCGAGCAGTTGCTCGTTCAGCTGCTGTGCGGATTTTTCACGAAGTTCATTCGCTTTCATCACATCACCGTCCGTTTAACAAAGGAGGTGGCGAGCGGCAGCTTTGCAGCAGCCAGGGCGAAAGCCTCACGCGCCAGCTCTTCAGAAACACCCTCGATTTCATACAGGACTTTGCCTGGCTGAATCTGGGCAACCCAGTATTCGACGTTACCCTTACCTTTACCCATCCGAACTTCGAGTGGCTTCTTGGAAATAGGCTTGTCCGGGAATACACGGATCCAGATCTTGCCGCCACGTTTTACGTGACGGGTCAGTGCACGACGCGCTGACTCGATCTGACGAGCGGTGAGACGACCACGAGCAACAGACTTCAGCGCGAACTCGCCGAAGCTGACTTTGCTACCGCGCAATGCCAGGCCACGGTTGTGACCAGTCATTTGCTTGCGGAACTTCGTACGCTTTGGTTGCAACATTTGGCGTACCCCTTACTTAGCAGCTTTTTTACGAGGCGCTGGTGCTTGTGGTTTCAGTTCTTCTTGGCGACCACCAATTACTTCGCCTTTGAAGATCCAAACCTTTACACCGATCACACCGTAAGTGGTGTGAGCTTCGTAGTTGGCATAGTCGATGTCGGCACGCAGGGTGTGCAATGGCACACGACCTTCGCGATACCATTCAGTACGTGCGATTTCAGCACCGCCGAGACGACCGCTCACTTGGATTTTGATGCCTTTGGCACCAATGCGCATGGCGTTCTGTACGGCGCGCTTCATAGCACGACGGAACATTACGCGACGCTCCAGCTGCTGAGCTACGCTCTGCGCAACCAGCATACCGTCGAGCTCCGGCTTGCGGATCTCTTCGATATTGATGTGCACAGGCACACCCATTTGCTTGGTCAGGTCCTGACGCAGTTTCTCAACATCTTCACCTTTCTTCCCGATAACGATACCTGGACGAGCGGTGTGGATGGTGATGCGTGCAGTTTGGGCCGGACGATGGATATCGATACGGCTTACGGACGCGCTTTTTAGTTTGTCTTGGAGGTACTCACGCACATTCAGATCTGCGAGCAAATAGTCCGCATAAGTCCGACCGTCTGCGTACCAGACGGAGGTGTGCTCCTTGACGATTCCCAGGCGAATGCCAATGGGATGTACTTTCTGACCCATCTCTTCGACTCCGTTACTTGTCAGCAACCTTGACAGTGATATGGCAAGACCGCTTGACGATGCGATCAGCACGGCCTTTGGCACGTGGCATGATGCGCTTCAGCGAACGCCCTTCGTTGACGAAAACGGTGCTGACCTTCAGGTCATCAACGTCTGCGCCTTCGTTATGCTCGGCGTTGGCTACGGCCGACTCCAGCACTTTCTTCATGATCTCGGCGGCTTTCTTACTGCTGAAAGCCAACAGGTTGAGCGCTTCGCCCACCTTCTTCCCGCGGATCTGGTCGGCGACCAAGCGGGCTTTCTGGGCGGAGATTCGAGCGCCCGACAACTTAGCGGCTACTTCCATTTCCTAACCCCTTAACGCTTGGCTTTCTTGTCTGCCACGTGCCCGCGATAAGTGCGGGTACCGGCAAACTCGCCCAGTTTGTGGCCGACCATGTCTTCGTTCACGAGAACTGGGACGTGCTGACGACCGTTGTGTACTGCGATGGTCAGACCGACCATTTGTGGCAGGATCATCGAACGACGCGACCAGGTTTTCACCGGTTTGCGATCGTTCTTTTCCGCCGCCACTTCGATCTTCTTCAGTAGGTGAAGATCGATAAAAGGACCTTTTTTCAGAGAACGTGGCACTGTCGTATCCCTCTATTTACTTGCGACGACGGACGATCATTTTGTCGGTACGCTTATTACCACGAGTCTTCGCGCCCTTAGTCGGGAAGCCCCATGGCGATACCGGATGACGACCACCAGAGGTACGACCTTCACCACCACCATGTGGGTGGTCAACCGGGTTCATGGCAACACCACGAACGGTTGGGCGAACGCCACGCCAGCGCTTGGCACCAGCTTTACCCAGCGAACGCAGGCTGTGCTCGGAGTTCGAGACTTCGCCCAGGGTCGCACGGCATTCAGCCAGGACTTTACGCATTTCACCGGAACGCAGACGCAGGGTAACGTACACGCCTTCACGAGCGATCAGCTGAGCCGAAGCACCAGCGGAACGAGCGATCTGTGCGCCTTTACCTGGCTTCAGTTCGATGCCGTGTACGGTAGAACCGACTGGAATGTTGCGCAGTTGCAGAGCGTTGCCTGGCTTGATTGGAGCCAGAGCGCCTGCGATCAGCTGGTCGCCAGCACTCACGCCTTTAGGGGCGATGATGTAGCGGCGCTCGCCGTCTGCGTAGCAGAGCAGTGCGATGTGAGCAGTACGGTTTGGATCGTATTCGATACGCTCGACAGTGGCGACGATGCCATCTTTGTCGTTGCGACGGAAATCGACCATACGGTAATGCTGCTTATGACCACCACCGATGTGACGAGTGGTAATACGGCCATTGTTGTTACGACCACCAGTCTTCGATTTCTTCTCGAGCAGCGGTGCGTGAGGAGCGCCTTTATGCAGCTCCTGGTTGACCACCTTGACCACAAAACGGCGGCCAGGGGAAGTCGGTTTGCATTTAACGATTGCCATGATGCACCCCTTCCTTACTCAGCACTGCTGCTGAAATCGAGATCTTGGCCTGGCTGAAGGGAGATAACTGCCTTCTTCCAGTCATTACGCTTGCCCAGACCGCGAGCAGTGCGCTTGCTCTTACCCAGAACGTTCAGGGTAGTTACACGCTCTACTTTCACGCTGAACAGGCTTTCGACGGCCTTCTTGATTTCCAGCTTGGTTGCGTCAGTAGCAACCTTGAAAACGAACTGGCCTTTCTTGTCTGCCAGAACCGTAGCCTTCTCGGAAACGTGCGGGCCAAGCAGAACTTTAAATACGCGTTCCTGGTTCATCCCAGCAGCTCCTCGAATTTCTTCACGGCCGACACGGTGATCAACACCTTGTCGTATGCGATCAGACTAACTGGATCGGAACCTTGCACGTCACGTACATCTACGTGTGGCAGGTTGCGAGCAGCCAGGTACAGGTTCTGATCAACAGCGTCCGACACGATCAGAACGTCGGTCAGGCTCATGTTGTTCAGCTTGCCCAGCAGGTCTTTGGTTTTCGGCGTTTCAACGGCGAAATCCTGAACCACGACCAGACGATCAGTACGCACCAGCTCAGCAAGGATGGAACGCATTGCTGCGCGATACATCTTCTTGTTCAGCTTCTGGGAGTGATCCTGAGGACGAGCTGCGAAAGTGGTACCGCCGCCACGCCAGATTGGGCTACGGATAGTACCGGCACGAGCACGGCCAGTACCTTTCTGACGCCATGGGCGCTTGCCGCCACCACGAACGTCGGAACGGGTCTTTTGCTGCTTGGAACCCTGACGGCCGCCAGCCATGTAGGCCACGACTGCTTGGTGAACCAGCGTCTCGTTGAATTCGCCGCCAAATGTCAGTTCGGAAACTTCGATCGCTTGAGCGTCATTTACATTTAATTGCATGTCAGCTTCCCCTTAACCGCGAGCCTTGGCTGCTGGACGTACAACCAAGTTGCCGCCAGTAGCGCCAGGAACAGCGCCCTTGACCAACAACAGATTGCGTTCAGCGTCCACGCGCACTACTTCGAGGGACTGCACGGTCACGCGCTCAGCGCCCATATGACCGGACATTTTTTTGCCCTTGAATACACGACCAGGAGTCTGGCACTGGCCGATAGAGCCTGGAACGCGGTGGGATACGGAGTTACCGTGGGTGTTATCTTGCCCGCGGAAATTCCAACGCTTGATCGTACCCTGGAAGCCTTTACCCTTGGACTGACCGGTTACATCAACCAGTTGACCAGCGGCGAAGATTTCAGCGTTGATCAGATCGCCGGCCTGGTACTCGCCTTCTTCAAGGCGGAATTCCATTACGGTACGACCAGCGGCAACGTTCGCTTTAGCGAAGTGGCCAGCCTGAGCTGCTGTTACACGCGAAGCACGACGCTCGCCGACAGTGACTTGCACTGCACGATAGCCATCGGTCTCTTCAGTTTTGAACTGGGTGACGCGATTCGGCTCGATCTCAATGACCGTGACCGGAATGGAGACACCTTCTTCGGTGAAAATACGGGTCATACCGCATTTACGACCGACTACACCAATAGTCATGTTGTAAACCTCATGAGTGTACGGGGCTTTCACCCGCTATGGCCGCCCATTTCAGAGCGTTACACGACTAAGACCGAGTCTTAGCCGAGGCTGATCTGCACTTCCACACCGGCCGCAAGATCAAGCTTCATAAGAGCATCAACGGTTTTATCCGTTGGCTGGACGATGTCCAGAACGCGCTTATGAGTACGGATCTCGTACTGGTCACGCGCGTCTTTGTTGACGTGCGGGGAGACCAGAACGGTGAACCGCTCTTTACGGGTAGGCAGTGGAATTGGACCACGCACTTGAGCACCAGTACGTTTCGCGGTTTCCACGATTTCCTGGGTTGATTGGTCGATCAGGCGATGGTCGAAAGCCTTCAACCTGATACGGATTTGCTGATTTTGCATTGGATTTCAGACTCCGGCTGCTATTCCCACCGGGCGCAATACGCCCGTTAAAAGGAGGCGCAATTCTATAGACGCCCCAGATGGGTGTCAACCCAATAAAAAAGCCCCCGCTGAGCGGGGGCTTTTCAAAGCATCGAAGCTATCTCAAAAGAGAAGCTTATTCGATGATTTTGGCTACGACGCCAGCGCCGACGGTACGACCGCCTTCACGGATAGCGAAACGCAGGCCGTCTTCCATTGCGATGGTCTTGATCAGGGTAACTTCCATCTGGATGTTATCACCTGGCATTACCATTTCAACGCCTTCTGGCAGCTGGCAGTTACCAGTCACGTCAGTAGTACGGAAGTAGAACTGTGGACGGTAGCCTTTGAAGAACGGAGTGTGACGACCGCCTTCTTCTTTGCTCAGAACGTAAACTTCTGCGGTGAACTTGGTGTGCGGCTTAACCGAACCCGGCTTAACCAGAACCTGGCCACGCTCAACGTCGTCACGCTTGGTGCCACGCAGCAGAACGCCGCAGTTCTCGCCAGCACGACCTTCGTCGAGCAGCTTGCGGAACATCTCAACACCGGTGCAGGTGGTGGTGGTGGTGTCACGCAGACCAACGATTTCCAGTGCATCCTGAACGCGAACGATACCGCGCTCGATACGACCAGTTACAACAGTACCGCGACCGGAGATCGAGAATACGTCTTCGATTGGCATCAGGAACGGCTTGTCGATAGCACGCTCTGGCTCTGGGATGTAGCTGTCCAGAGTTTCTACCAGCTTCTTGACGGCAGTGGTGCCCATCTCGTTGTCATCTTTGCCTTCCAGCGCCATACGGGCCGAACCAATGATGATTGGAGTGTCGTCACCCGGGAAGTCGTAAGTGCTCAGCAGATCGCGCACTTCCATCTCTACCAGTTCCAGCAGCTCAGCGTCGTCTACCAGGTCAGCCTTGTTCAGGAAAACCACGATGTACGGAACGCCTACCTGGCGGGACAGCAGGATGTGCTCACGGGTTTGTGGCATCGGACCATCAGCGGCCGAGCAAACCAGGATCGCACCGTCCATCTGGGCAGCACCGGTGATCATGTTCTTCACATAGTCAGCGTGACCTGGGCAGTCAACGTGAGCGTAGTGACGAATCTTCGAGTTGTACTCGACGTGCGCGGTGTTGATGGTGATACCACGAGCTTTTTCTTCTGGAGCGCTGTCGATCTTGTCGAATTCAACGATTGCAGAACCGAAAACTTCGGAGCAAACGCGAGTCAGAGCTGCGGTCAGAGTGGTTTTACCGTGGTCAACGTGACCGATAGTGCCAACGTTGACGTGCGGTAGGGAACGATCAAATTTTTCTTTAGCCACGACAATTAACTCCTTGCCTAAAGGACTGAATCAGCCTTGTTTTTTGGTTACAGTTTCGACGATGTGCGACGGAGCTGTATTGTATTTTTTGAATTCCATAGAGTAGCTTGCGCGACCCTGGGACATGGAACGAACGTCGGTCGCATAACCGAACATCTCGCCCAGCGGAACTTCAGCGCGAATTACCTTGCCGGAGACCGTGTCTTCCATACCCAAAATCATGCCGCGACGACGGTTAAGGTCGCCCATCACGTCACCCATATAGTCTTCAGGCGTAACAACCTCTACCGCCATGATCGGCTCGAGCAACTCACCACCGCCCTTCTGGGCCAGTTGCTTGGTCGCCATGGAAGCAGCCACCTTAAACGCCATCTCGTTCGAGTCGACGTCGTGGTAAGAACCATCAAACACGGTAGCCTTCAGGCCGATCAGCGGATAGCCGGCAACAACGCCGTTCTTCATCTGCTCTTCGATACCCTTCTGGATAGCCGGGATGTATTCCTTAGGAACCACACCACCCACTACTTCGTTCACGAATTGCAGACCTTCCTGACCTTCGTCAGCAGGAGCAAAACGGATCCAGCAATGGCCGAACTGGCCACGACCGCCGGACTGACGAACGAACTTGCCTTCGATTTCGCAGTTCTTCGTGATGCGCTCACGATACGAAACCTGAGGCTTACCGATGTTGGCTTCGACGTTGAACTCACGGCGCATCCGGTCAACCAGGATGTCCAGGTGCAGCTCGCCCATGCCAGAGATGATCGTTTGACCAGTCTCTTCATCAGTCTTGACGCGGAAAGACGGGTCTTCCTGAGCAAGCTTGCCCAGAGCGATACCCATTTTTTCCTGGTCATCCTTGGTCTTAGGCTCAACGGCAACCGAAATAACCGGCTCCGGGAAGTCCATGCGAACCAGGATGATTGGCTTGTCAGCGTTGCACAAGGTTTCACCGGTGGTGACGTCCTTCATGCCGATCAAGGCCGCGATGTCACCAGCGCGTACTTCCTTGATCTCTTCACGGGCGTTTGCGTGCATCTGCACCATACGGCCCACACGCTCTTTCTTGCCTTTGACCGAGTTGATCACGCCGTCGCCGGAGGCCAACACGCCCGAGTAAACGCGGACGAAGGTCAAGGTACCCACGAATGGGTCGGTAGCGATCTTGAACGCCAGAGCCGAGAACGGCTCGTTGTCGTCTGCATGACGCTCCATCTGCTTTTCCTCGTCATCCGGGTCAGTACCCTTGATGGCAGGAATGTCAGTTGGTGCAGGCAGGTAGTCGATAACGGCGTCGAGAACCAGGGGAACACCCTTGTTCTTGAAGGAGGAACCGCAAACAGCCAGAACGATCTCACCAGCGATAGTACGCTGACGCAGAGCACCCTTGATTTCCTCGATGGAGAGTTCTTCCCCTTCGAGGTACTTGTTCATCAGCTCTTCGCTGGCTTCGGCCGCAGCCTCTACCATGTTGTTGCGCCATTCTTCAGCCAGTTCCTGCAGTTCAGCAGGGATAGCTTCGCGACGCGGAGTCATGCCCTTGTCAGCATCGTTCCAGTAAACCGCTTCCATGGTCATCAGATCGATCTGACCCTGGAAGTTGTCTTCGGAACCGATAGCCAACTGGATCGGCACCGGAGTGTGACCCAGACGCTGCTTGATCTGAGCGATCACGCGCAGGAAGTTCGCACCGGCACGGTCCATCTTGTTCACGTAAACGATACGTGGAACACCGTACTTGTTGGCTTGACGCCATACGGTTTCGGACTGAGGCTCAACGCCGGAAGTACCGCAGAACACAACAACCGCACCGTCGAGTACACGCAGGGAACGTTCAACTTCAATGGTGAAGTCTACGTGACCCGGGGTATCGATGACGTTGAAGCGGTATTGGTCCTTGTGCTGCTTGGCGGAACCCTGCCAGAAGGCGGTAATGGCAGCAGAAGTAATGGTAATACCACGCTCCTGCTCCTGAACCATCCAGTCAGTGGTCGCAGCGCCGTCATGCACTTCGCCCATCTTGTGGCTTTTGCCAGTGTAAAAAAGGACGCGCTCGGTGGTGGTGGTTTTACCAGCATCCACGTGAGCAACGATACCAATGTTACGGTAGCGATTAATCGGTGTTGTACGAGCCATAAAGCCCTCGCAAAATGAGTGACGCTAAAATTAGAAGCGGTAGTGCGAGAAAGCCTTGTTGGCTTCAGCCATACGGTGCACGTCTTCACGCTTCTTAACTGCAGCACCTTTACCTTCGGCGGCGTCCAACAGTTCGCCAGCCAAACGCAGAGCCATAGACTTCTCGCCACGCTTACGGGCGAAGTCTACCAGCCAGCGCATTGCCAGAGCGTTACGACGGGAAGGACGAACTTCGACCGGAACCTGGTAAGTAGCACCACCAACGCGGCGCGACTTCACTTCGACCAGCGGAGCGATGGCGTCGAGTGCTTTTTCGAAGAGTTCCAGGGGATCGGTGCCGGCCTTACGAGCCTTCACGGTATCCAGGGCACCATAAACGATACGCTCGGCAACGGCTTTCTTGCCGCTTTCCATTACGTGGTTCATGAATTTGGCGAGGATTTGGCTTCCGTATTTCGGATCGTCCAGAATCTCACGCTTGGCTGCTACGCGACGTCTTGGCATTGATAAGCCCTCAAACGGTCTTCAGGTTAGCCCGGGACAGATCCTGTGGATACGTGCCCGACCTTACTCTTATCGACTCAATAAAATGAAAAACTGCAAAACGGCCGATTACTTCGGACGCTTGGTACCGTACTTCGAACGACCCTGGTTACGACCTTTAACACCGGAAGTATCCAACGAACCGCGAACGGTGTGGTAACGAACACCTGGCAAGTCTTTTACACGACCGCCGCGGATCAGTACCACGCTGTGCTCTTGCAGGTTGTGGCCTTCACCACCGATGTACGAGGAAACCTCGAAACCGTTGGTCAGACGCACACGGCATACTTTACGCAGTGCCGAGTTAGGTTTTTTCGGCGTGGTGGTGTACACACGGGTGCACACGCCACGGCGTTGCGGGCAGTTCTGCAGCGCAGGCACGTCGGATTTCTCGACGATACGCTTACGCGGCTGACGTACCAGCTGGTTGATAGTTGCCATCTACTAGCTCCACTGTTGTCTTGCGACGCTATTGTCTTGCAAGAAAAGCAAAATGGCAGGAACGAGTTCCCGCCAAATTTAGGGGTACAAGAGTCTAAAGAGGATCTTGCCCCCAGTCAAGGCAAGGCCCCGCCCTCCCCGCTCATCCAATCTCGACAATTTGTCTCGATTCGATGAACGGAGTGACCAGGGCCTCACACTCATTTACCGCAGAACTCAGTTACCGCTCGAGTTCAGCGCTTCGGTCAGTGCAGCTTCCACTTCACTGGCGCTTACGCGCAACGGTTTGTCTGCATCACGGCGGCGCTTACGCTCGCTGTGATAAGCCAGACCGGTACCGGCCGGGATCAGACGACCCACGACTACGTTTTCTTTCAGGCCGCGCAGGTAATCGCGCTTGCCGGTTACCGCCGCTTCGGTCAGTACGCGAGTGGTTTCCTGGAAGGAAGCCGCCGAGATGAACGATTCGGTGGACAACGACGCCTTGGTGATACCCAGCAGAACGCGAGTGAACTTGGAGACAAACTTGTCTTCGCCGCTCAGACGCTCGTTCTCTACCAGAACGTGAGTCAATTCCATCTGGTCACCCTTGATGAAACTGGAATCGCCGGATTCAGCGATTTCAACTTTACGCAGCATCTGACGCAGAATGGTCTCGATGTGCTTGTCGTTGATCTTCACGCCTTGCAGACGGTAAACGTCCTGGATCTCGTTAACGATGTACTTGGCCAGCGCACTCACACCCAGCAGACGCAGGATGTCATGTGGATCGCTCGGGCCGTCGGAGATAACTTCGCCGCGGTTTACCTGTTCGCCTTCGAACACGTTCAGGTGACGCCACTTCGGAATCAGCTCTTCGTACGGATCGCTACCGTCGTTCGGGGTGATAACCAGACGGCGCTTGCCCTTAGTCTCTTTACCGAACGCGATGGTGCCGCTGACTTCAGCCAGAATCGAGGCTTCTTTCGGACGGCGAGCTTCGAACAAGTCGGCAACACGCGGCAGACCACCGGTGATGTCACGGGTCTTCGAAGTCTCTTGCGGAATACGAGCGATAACATCACCGATCGCAATCTTCGCACCGTCCGCTACACCGACCAGGGCGTTGGCTGGCAGGAAGTACTGAGCGATAACGTCAGTGCCTGGCAGCAACAGATCCTTGCCGTTGTCGTCGACCATCTTCACGGCAGGACGAATGTCTTTACCGGCAGCTGGACGATCTTTGGCGTCGAGTACTTCAATGTTGGTCATACCGGTCAATTCGTCAGTCTGACGCTTGATCGTGATGCCTTCTTCCATGCCCACGTAGGTCACGGTACCTTTCATTTCGGTAACGATCGGGTGAGTGTGCGGATCCCACTTGGCCACGATTGCGCCAGCGTCGACCTTGTCACCTTCTTTAACCGAAATCACAGCACCGTACGGCAGCTTGTAACGCTCACGCTCACGACCGAAGTCATCAGCGATGGCCAGCTCACCGGAACGGGACACAGCAACCAGGTGACCATCCACTCGCTCAACGTGCTTCAGGTTATGCAGACGGACGGTACCGCCATTCTTCACCTGAACGCTGTCGGCTGCGGAGGTCCGGCTTGCCGCACCACCGATGTGGAACGTACGCATCGTCAGCTGGGTACCCGGCTCACCGATGGACTGGGCAGCGATAACGCCGACCGCTTCACCGATGTTCACCTGGTGACCACGAGCCAGGTCACGGCCGTAGCACTTGGCGCAAATGCCGTAGCGGGTTTCGCAGCTGATCGGCGAACGCACGATCACTTCGTCGATGCTGTTCAGCTCGATGAACTCGACCCACTTCTCGTCTACCAGGGTGCCAGCAGGAACGATGACGTCCTCGGTACCCGGCTTGAATACGTCACGGGCAATAACACGACCCAATACGCGCTCACCCAACGGCTCTACAACGTCACCGCCTTCAATGTGCGGAGTCATCAGCAGACCGTGTTCGGTGCCGCAATCGATTTCGGTTACAACCAGATCCTGCGCCACGTCTACCAGACGACGAGTCAGGTAACCGGAGTTCGCAGTTTTCAACGCGGTATCCGCCAGACCTTTACGAGCACCGTGAGTGGAGATGAAGTACTGGAGTACGCTCAAACCTTCACGGAAGTTCGCAGTAATCGGCGTTTCAATGATGGAACCGTCCGGCTTGGCCATCAGGCCACGCATACCGGCGAGCTGACGGATCTGCGCAGCAGAACCCCGCGCGCCCGAGTCGGCCATCATGTACATCGAGTTGAACGATTCCTGGTCGACTTCGACGCCATGACGGTCGATGACTTTCTCTTTCGAGAGGTTGGCCATCATCGCCTTGGAAACTTCGTCGTTCGCCTTGGACCAAAGGTCGATCACTTTGTTGTACTTCTCGCCCTGGGTTACCAGGCCGGAGGCGTACTGGCTCTCGATCTCTTTAACTTCGTCGGTGGCTGCACCGATGATGCGGGCTTTTTCATCCGGGATAACGAAGTCGTTAACACCGATGGAAACGCCGGAGATGGTCGAGTAAGCAAAACCGGTGTACATCAACTGGTCAGCGAAGATCACGGTCTCTTTCAGACCAACCACGCGGTAGCACTGGTTGATCAGCTTGGAGATCGCCTTTTTCTTCATCGGCAGGTTGACGACGTCGTACGACAGACCTTTTGGCACAACCTGGAACAACAGCGCACGGCCGACAGTGGTGTCGACGATACGGGTGTTGGTCACGCTGCCGCCGTCACGGTCGTTGACGGTTTCGTTGATCCGGACTTTAACCTTGGCGTGCAGTGCGGCTTCGCCGGCACGGAACACACGGTCAACTTCCTGCAGATCCGCGAATACACGACCTTCGCCCTTGGCGTTGATCGCTTCACGCGTCATGTAGTACAGACCCAATACAACGTCCTGCGACGGAACGATGATTGGCTCACCGTTGGCTGGCGACAGAATGTTGTTGGTCGACATCATCAACGCACGCGCTTCCAGCTGGGCTTCCAGCGTCAGCGGTACGTGCACGGCCATTTGGTCGCCGTCGAAGTCGGCGTTGTACGCGGCGCAGACCAGCGGGTGCAGCTGGATAGCCTTACCTTCGATCAGTACCGGTTCAAACGCCTGGATACCCAGACGGTGAAGGGTCGGTGCACGGTTGAGAAGAACCGGGTGTTCGCGAATCACTTCAGCGAGAACGTCCCAAACTTCCGGCAGCTCGCGCTCGACCATCTTCTTGGCAGCTTTGATGGTGGTAGCGAGACCACGCATTTCCAGCTTGCCGAAAATGAACGGCTTGAACAGCTCGAGAGCCATTTTCTTCGGCAGACCGCACTGGTGCAGACGCAGGGTCGGACCTACGGTAATTACCGAACGACCGGAGTAGTCAACACGCTTACCGAGCAAGTTCTGACGGAAACGACCCTGCTTACCCTTGATCATGTCAGCCAGGGATTTCAGAGGACGCTTGTTCGAACCGGTGATAGCGCGGCCACGACGACCGTTGTCGAGCAGTGCGTCGACGGCTTCCTGCAACATACGCTTTTCGTTGCGCACGATGATGTCCGGAGCGGACAGATCCAGCAGGCGCTTCAAACGGTTGTTACGGTTGATCACTCGACGATACAGGTCGTTGAGGTCGGAAGTCGCGAAGCGACCGCCATCCAGCGGGACCAGTGGACGCAGATCTGGCGGCAGAACCGGCAGAACGGTCAGCACCATCCACTCTGGCAGGTTGCCGGAACCCTGGAAGGCTTCCATCAACTTCAGACGCTTGGACAGCTTCTTGATTTTGGTTTCGGAGTTGGTTTGCGGAATCTCTTCACGCAGACGGCCAATCTCGTGCTCCAGGTCGATAGCGTGCAGCAGTTCGCGGACAGCTTCGGCACCCATGCGGGCATCGAAATCGTCGCCGAATTCTTCCAGCGCTTCGAAGTACTGCTCGTCGTTCAGCAGCTGACCTTTTTCAAGGGTGGTCATGCCTGGATCGATAACGACATAGCTCTCGAAGTAGAGAACGCGTTCGATATCACGCAGGGTCATGTCCATCAGCAAGCCGATACGGGACGGCAGCGATTTCAGGAACCAGATGTGGGCAACCGGCGAGGCCAGTTCGATGTGCGCCATGCGCTCACGACGAACTTTTGCCAGCGCGACTTCAACGCCACACTTCTCGCAGATCACACCACGGTGCTTCAAGCGCTTGTACTTACCGCACAGGCACTCGTAATCCTTTACCGGGCCAAAGATCTTGGCGCAGAACAGGCCGTCACGCTCAGGCTTGAACGTACGGTAGTTGATGGTTTCCGGCTTTTTAACTTCACCGAACGACCACGAACGGATCATCTCAGGCGATGCCAATCCGATACGGATGGCGTCGAACTCTTCGACTTGACCCTGGTTTTTCAGCAAATTCAGTAGGTCTTTCAAGGCCTTTCCTCCTGGCGGAGCAGAGAGCGGGCAATCCTGCCCCGCTCTCGATTCGCGTCACGTGTTATTCGGTTTCCAGATCGATATCGATGCCGAGGGAACGAATTTCCTTGATCAACACGTTGAAGGACTCGGGCATGCCCGGCTCCATACGGTGATCGCCATCCACGATGTTTTTGTACATCTTGGTACGGCCGTTCACATCGTCCGACTTCACTGTGAGCATTTCTTGCAGAGTGTAAGCGGCACCGTATGCTTCCAGTGCCCAGACCTCCATCTCCCCGAAACGCTGACCACCGAACTGCGCCTTACCACCCAGCGGTTGCTGGGTAACCAGGCTGTACGAACCGGTAGAACGCGCATGCATCTTGTCGTCTACCAAGTGGTTCAGCTTCAGCATGTACATGTAGCCAACGGTAACCGGGCGCTCGAACTTGTTGCCGGTACGGCCGTCGGTCAGCTGCATCTGGCCGCTTTCTGGCAGGTCTGCCAGTTTCAGCATGGCCTTGATTTCGCTTTCCTTGGCGCCGTCGAACACTGGAGTGGCCATTGGAACGCCGCCACGCAGGTTTTGAGCCAGATCCAGGATTTCCTGATCCGAGAAGTCATCGAGGCTTTCCTGACGACCACCGATCTCGTTATAGATCTCGTGCAGGAACTTACGCAGCTCGGCAACCTTGCGCTGCTCTTCAATCATGCGGTTGATCTTCTCGCCCAAACCTTTGGCAGCGAGGCCCAGGTGGGTTTCAAGGATCTGACCAACGTTCATACGCGAAGGTACGCCCAACGGGTTGAGGACGACGTCGACCGGGGTGCCATTGGCATCGTGCGGCATGTCTTCAACCGGCATGATCACGGAGACCACACCCTTGTTACCGTGACGACCGGCCATCTTGTCGCCCGGCTGGATGCGACGACGGATTGCCAGGTAAACCTTGACGATTTTCAGCACGCCTGGAGCCAGGTCATCGCCCTGCTGCAGTTTGCGCTTCTTGTCTTCGAACTTGTCGTCCAGCAGACGGCGACGATCAACGATGTAGGCCTGAGCCTTCTCGAGCTGCTCGTTCAGAGCATCTTCAGCCATGCGCAGTTTGAACCACTGGCCGTGCTCAAGACCGTCGAGAACTTCGTCGGTGATGTCCTGGCCTTTCTTCAGACCGGCGCCGCCTTCGGCTTTGTGGCCGACCAGAGCGGAGCGCAGACGTTCGAAAGTAGCACCTTCAACGATACGGAACTCTTCGTTCAGGTCCTTGCGGATCTCGTCCAGCTGAGACTTCTCGATCGACAGGGCACGAGCATCACGCTCAACGCCGTCGCGGGTGAAGACCTGTACGTCGATGACAGTACCTTTGGTACCGGTAGGTACACGCAGGGAAGTGTCTTTAACGTCGCTGGCCTTTTCACCGAAGATCGCACGCAGCAGTTTTTCTTCCGGAGTCAGTTGGGTCTCGCCTTTCGGAGTGACCTTACCAACCAGGATGTCGCCTGCGCCTACTTCAGCACCTACATAAACGATACCGGCTTCGTCCAGCTTGTTCAGTGCCGCTTCACCCACGTTCGGGATGTCGGCAGTGATTTCCTCTGGGCCAAGCTTGGTATCACGGGCCACACAGGTCAGTTCCTGAATGTGGATCGTGGTGAAACGATCTTCCTGAACCACACGCTCGGACAGGCAGATGGAGTCTTCGAAGTTGAAGCCGTTCCATGCCATGAACGCGATGCGCATGTTCTGACCCAGTGCCAGTTCACCCATGTCGGTGGACGGGCCGTCGGCCATGATGTCGCTACGCTGAACCCGATCACCTTTACGCACCAGCGGACGCTGGTTGATGCAGGTGTTCTGGTTGGAGCGGGTGTACTTGGTCAGGTTGTAGATGTCGACACCGGCTTCACCGGTTTCAACTTCGTCATCGGCAACACGAACCACGATACGGCTGGCGTCGACGGAGTCGATCACGCCGCCACGACGAGCCACGACGCAAACGCCGGAGTCACGGGCTACGTTACGCTCCATGCCGGTACCTACCAGCGGCTTGTCAGCGCGCAGGGTCGGCACAGCTTGACGCTGCATGTTCGAACCCATCAACGCACGGTTGGCGTCGTCGTGCTCGAGGAACGGAATCAGCGACGCAGCAACCGAAACTACCTGCTTCGGCGATACGTCCATCAAGGTGACGTCTTCCGGCGCCTTGACGGTGAATTCGTTCAAGTGACGAACAGCTACCAGCTCGTCGATCAGGACCTTCTTGTCGTTCATCGTGGCCGAAGCCTGAGCGATCACGTGATCAGCTTCTTCGATGGCGGACAGGAACACGATCTCGTCGGTGACCAGAGCGTCTTTCACCACGCGGTACGGGCTTTCCAGGAAGCCGTACTGGTTGGTGCGCGCATAGGCAGCCAGGGAGTTGATCAGACCGATGTTCGGACCTTCCGGCGTTTCGATCGGGCAAACACGACCGTAGTGCGTCGGGTGTACGTCACGAACTTCGAAGCCGGCACGCTCACGAGTCAGACCGCCAGGGCCGAGTGCGGAAACACGACGCTTGTGGGTGATCTCGGACAGCGGGTTGTTCTGGTCCATGAACTGGGACAGCTGGCTGGAACCGAAGAACTCTTTCACCGCCGCAGCCACCGGCTTGGCGTTGATCAGGTCTTGCGGCATCAGGCCTTCGCTTTCAGCCATCGACAGACGCTCTTTGACCGCACGTTCAACACGTACCAGGCCAACGCGGAACTGGTTCTCGGCCATTTCGCCTACGCAGCGAACACGACGGTTACCCAGGTGGTCGATGTCATCGACGATGCCTTTACCGTTACGGATGTCGACCAGGGTCTTCAGTACCGCGACGATGTCTTCCTTGCACAGCACGCCCGAACCTTCGATCTCGGTACGACCGATACGACGGTTGAACTTCATCCGGCCGACCGCAGACAGGTCATAGCGCTCAGGGCTGAAGAACAGGTTGTTGAACAGGGTCTCGGCAGCGTCTTTGGTTGGCGGCTCGCCAGGACGCATCATGCGATAGATCTCGACCAGCGCTTCCAGTTGGTTGCTGGTGGAGTCGATCTTCAGGGTGTCGGAGACGAACGGACCGCAGTCGATATCGTTGGTGTACAGAGTTTCGATGCGAACAACCTGAGCCTTGGCGATTTTGGCCAGGATCTCGGTGTTCAGCTCGGTGTTGCACTCTGCCAGGATTTCGCCGGTTGCCGGATGCACGATGACCTTGGCGGTTGTACGACCCAGGACATAGTCCAGAGGCACATCCAGCTCTTTGATCCCGGCTTTTTCCAGCTGGTTGATGTGGCGAGCGGTGATACGACGACCTTGCTCGACAATAACCTTGCCTTTGTCATCCTGGATATCCAGGACAGCGATTTCACCGCGCAGGCGCTGAGGCACCAACTCCAGGCTCAGGGTCTCGCCCTTCACGTGGAATACGTTGGTGGTGTAGAACGCGTCCAGCACTTCTTCAGTGGTATAGCCCAGCGCGCGCAGCAGTACCGATGCAGGCAGCTTGCGACGACGGTCGATACGCACGAATACGCAGTCTTTCGGGTCGAACTCGAAGTCCAGCCACGAACCGCGGTAAGGAATGATGCGCGCGGAGTACAGCAGTTTACCGGAGCTGTGCGTCTTGCCACGGTCGTGGTCGAAGAACACGCCCGGGGAACGGTGCAGCTGGGAAACGATTACACGCTCGGTACCGTTGATTACGAAGGTACCGTTCTCAGTCATCAGGGGGATTTCACCCATGTAGACTTCTTGCTCTTTGATGTCCTTGATCGCTTTGTTCGACGACTCTTTGTCGAAAATGATCAGGCGCACTTTTACCCGCAAAGGTACGGCATAAGTTACACCGCGCAATACGCATTCTTTGACATCAAATGCCGGTTCGCCCAGGCGATAACCGACGTACTCCAGCGCAGCATTGCCGGAGTAGCTGATGATCGGGAAAACGGATTTGAAGGCCGCATGCAGGCCCACGTCGCGGAACTGATCTTTAGTCGCTCCCGCTTGCAAGAATTCACGATACGAATCCAGCTGGATGGCCAGGAGGTACGGCACATCCATGACGTCCGGCAACTTGCTAAAGTCCTTGCGGATACGTTTTTTCTCAGTATATGAGTAAGCCATCAGCGTTCCCCAGCTTGGTCACCTGCTTGTTTGGCCCCTCCCGACGGGAGCAGCCAGAAAATCGTGCAAACCCCATGGTTTGCGCCACCGCATCGGGTGGTTACAGCACGTTATCGGCACCGACCCAGTCGGCTGCCAATAACGGAAAAAGGCCGGTGGCAAGAGCCACCAGCCATCAGCCTGTCGCTTAACGCTCGGGCTGGAGGAGCAAAGTCGATGCTTACTTCAGCTCGACTTTAGCGCCTGCTTCTTCCAGAGCTGCTTTGGCTTTGTCAGCTGCGTCTTTGGCAACAGCTTCCAGAACCATGGCAGGTGCGCCGTCAACTACAGCCTTGGCTTCTTTCAAGCCCAGACCGGTCAGTTCACGTACAGCCTTGATCACGTTAACTTTCTTCTCGCCAGCTTCGGTCAGCATGACGTTGAATTCGGTTTGCTCTTCAGCAACGGCAGCAGCAACAGCTGGACCAGCCGATGCAGCAGCAGCGGTAACGCCGAATTTTTCTTCGAAAGCTTTGATCAGCTCAACAACTTCCATTACGGACATGTTGCCAACTGCTTCAAGGATATCGTTCTGAGAGATAGACATGAATCTAATTCCTGATATTGGGGACGGCCTACGCGACCATCGAAAAAAACAAAAAACGCGAGAAGTTGACGAGCCTTAGGCTGCAGCAGCTTCTTTCTGGTCGCGAATTGCCGCCAGAGTACGAGCCAATTTGCTGGTAGCGCCTTGAATCACGCTCATCAGCTGAGAAATTGCTTCGTCACGGGTCGGCAGAGTTGCCAGTACGTCGATTTGGTTAGCTGCGAGGAACTTGCCCTCGAACGCAGCTGCCTTGATCTCGAACTTGTCCTGACCCTTTGCGAATTCCTTGAAGATCCGGGCAGCAGCGCCTGGATGTTCTTTGGAGAACGCAATCAGGGTAGGGCCTGTGAACACGTCGTTGAGGACACTGAATTCAGTGTCAGCAACAGCGCGCTTGAGCAGGGTGTTACGTACAACACGTACGTAAACGCCAGCTTCACGAGCCTCTTTACGGAGTCCGGTCATCGCGCCTACTGTTACGCCACGGGCATCAGCCACGACAGCGGACAGAGCGACTTTGGCAGCCTCGTTGACTTCAGCGACGATGGCCTTCTTGTCTTCGAGTTTAATTGCCACGGGTTTAACTCCTGCTTGTTACCGTTTCATCTGGTCGAAACCGGATGTCGTTTTGGTGTCTGATTCGGTAAGGAACCGGGAGCACCATCTGCGTAGGCTTGTGGTTTAAGACTTGCGTCGCCTACGGTCTTGGATAGCCCCCGCCAGGCAGGGACCCCAATTTTTCAATTGGCGCAATCGCTTGCGCCAATCTGTGTCTTACGCGTCGAGCGAGCTTTGGTCGATGACCAGACCTGGGCCCATAGTGGTGCTCAGGGTAACGCGCTTGACGTAAATACCTTTCGAGGAAGCTGGCTTGATACGCTTCAGATCAGCGATCAGGGCTTCAACGTTTTCCTTCAGCTTGACGGCGTCGAAGCCGATCTTGCCAACGGAAGTGTGGATGATGCCGTTTTTGTCGGTGCGATAACGAACCTGACCAGCCTTGGCGTTTTTAACCGCGGTAGCTACGTCTGGAGTTACGGTGCCGACTTTAGGGTTAGGCATCAGACCACGTGGACCGAGGATCTGACCCAACTGACCCACGACGCGCATGGCATCCGGGGATGCGATCACTACGTCATAGTTCAGGTCGCCGCCTTTCATTTCGGCAGCCAGGTCGTCCATGCCTACACGGTCAGCGCCGGCAGCCAGAGCGGCTTCAGCAGCTGGACCCTGGGTGAACACGGCAACGCGAACGGTCTTGCCAGTGCCGTGTGGCAGCACAGTAGCGCTACGAACGACCTGGTCGGATTTACGCGGATCAACACCCAGGTTTACAGCTACGTCGAACGACTCGCTGAACTTGACAGTCGACAGCTCGGCCAGCAGAGCAGCGGCGTCTACAAAGTTGTAGGCCTTGCCTGCTTCGATTTTGCCGGCGATAGCCTTTTGACGCTTGGTCAGCTTAGCCATTACACACCCTCCACGTTAAGGCCCATGCTACGAGCAGAACCGGCGATAGTACGCACGGCTGCTTCCATATCAGCTGCAGTCAGATCCGCGTTTTTGGTTTTCGCGATTTCTTCCAGCTGAGCACGAGTCACAGTGCCAACCTTAACGGTGTTCGGACGAGCGGAACCGCTGGTCAGACCGGCCGCCTTCTTCAGCAGAACCGAAGCAGGGGTGGATTTGGTTTCGAAAGTGAAGCTACGGTCGCTGTAGACAGTGATGATCACTGGAGTCGGCAGACCTGGCTCAAGACCCTGAGTACGGGCGTTGAAAGCCTTGCAGAATTCCATGATGTTCACGCCGTGCTGACCCAGAGCAGGACCAACAGGTGGGCTTGGGTTAGCCTGAGCGGCCTTCACTTGCAGCTTGATGTAAGCGGTAATCTTCTTGGCCATGAGGCACTCCAATTACGGGTTCGAACGCCTCGAGAGGCTCCCCGGTTACTTGCGCGTTTATCCCAGTGACGACAAAACCCCACAGCCTATGGCTGCGGGGTTGGGATTTTTGTTCAACTAGACCTTTTCGACCTGGCTGAACTCGAGCTCCACCGGAGTAGAGCGACCGAAAATGAGCACTGCGACCTGAATCCGGCTCTTTTCGTAGTTAACTTCTTCAACAACACCGGTAAAGTCCGCGAATGGACCGTCATTGACACGCACCGACTCGCCCGGCTCGAACAACGTCTTCGGCTTCGGCTTGTCGCTACCATCAGCAACGCGGCGCAGAATCGCTTCTGCTTCCTTATCGGTGATCGGTGCAGGCTTGTCAGCAGTACCGCCGATAAAACCCATCACCCGAGGAGTGTCCTTGACCAAGTGCCAAGTACCCTCGTTCATATCCATCTGCACCAGCACGTAACCTGGGAAGAATTTGCGTTCGCTTTTGCGCTTCTGGCCATTGCGCATTTCAACCACTTCTTCAGTGGGAACCAGAATCTCGCCGAAGCCATCTTCCATACCGGCCAGCTTTACGCGCTCGATCAGCGAGCGCATTACATGCTTCTCGTAACCGGAGTAAGCATGCACAACATACCAACGCTTAGCCACGGGACACCCTTAGCCGACAATCAAGGAAACAAGCCAGCCGAGCAGGGAATCAAGCCCCCACAACAGCAACGCCATAACCAGAACAACAGCCACCACAATCAGGGTGGTCTGCGTGGTTTCTTGGCGAGTTGGCCAAACGACTTTACGAATCTCGGTGCGAGCTTCCTTAACCAGTACAAAGAAAGACTTGCCCTTGACCGTCTGCAGGCCTACAAAGGCAGCTACAGCAGCAATGGCAAGCAATGCGAGTACGCGGTACAGGATCGGCGAAGCAGAAAAGTACTGATTGCCAACAACGCCAACAACCACCAGAGCGACTACTACAAGCCACTTGAGGAGGTCGAAACGAGAGCCTTGAGCTTCAGCTTTAGGAGTCATCTATGAAGATCCTGTGAAAAGAAAGCCAGACACACCAGGTGAATCTGGCAGGTCAGGAGGGAATCGAACCCCCAACCTACGGTTTTGGAGACCGTCGCTCTGCCAATTGAGCTACTGACCTAAAACAAAATCAGGCCGACCATTATGCCGACCCGAAAAAGACTTTACAACACTTACCAGGCAATCCCGACTGCAACACCAGCATCTGCGACACCGGCAACCCCGAAAACACAACAAGGCGCAACCACAACCACCTAAAACAAAGGCAGATATTTTCATATCTGCCTTGTTATATGGAGCTCTTGAGCGGATTTGAACCGCTGACCTCACCCTTACCAAGGGTGTGCTCTACCAACTGAGCTACAAGAGCGTAACACTGTGCAAAACCTGTAAACTTGGAGCGGGTAGCGGGAATCGAACCCGCATCATCAGCTTGGAAGGCTGAGGTTCTACCACTAAACTATACCCGCGAGGCTTACAGCTCTCGCTAAAAATGGTGGAGGGGGAAGGATTCGAACCTTCGAAGTCGTAGACGTCAGATTTACAGTCTGATCCCTTTGGCCGCTCGGGAACCCCTCCTAAGCGAGCCGGCATTCTACATCATGCCAGCCTTCTGTCAAGCACTTTTCTCATTAAAAACCTGAGCTTAGCTGCGTTGACCTCGCTTCACTTCGTTAACCGTTTCCGGTGTTCGCTGTGGAGCGGGCGCCATTCTATGCAAACTATTCGGTGGGTGCAACCCCCTCGCACGGCATTATTTTATGTTTTAACTCATTGAATTCTTTAGAAAGGTTTTGCAGCTGCAGATCGTCCAGCCAACGCCGGCTTTCCGGTGCAATACGCACCCAATACCCTGCGCTTTCCGACACCCTGGACAGGGATTGGTATTTGACCTCCATCCCGCTCAACCGACGCTCAACCGCCTGCGCGGCCTCCTGGCGCGTATAGCCCCCCAGATAAAGGCAGCCATTGTCTGGCGAGACAGCTTTAGCCTTGTCCTTGGATGCGTCACCCGCTTCGCTCAACAGGCGTATATCTTGCTGAGACCCGCGATACAGACTCAAAGGCGTGACATCTTTCGCGCGCAGCGGAGCCTCTTGTTGATGCCAGATGTAGTAAAAGCCATTGAGGACAAGCAGCAGCAGAAACAACCAACGCATAAAAACCTCAGGACAAGGGACAGGCCATGGCCAATCCGACAAACACCAAGTCCGGAACCACCCTGGCCCGAGGCACGACCTCAGAAACCAGGCTCGCATCCCCCCCGGTGAGGAATACGACAAAGTCCTCACCCCAGTAGCTGCGCGCCAACTCGAGCTGAGTCATTACGAAGCCGCGCAACATCAACAAACAACCACGCTCGACAGCCTCGACAGTCGCACGCCCCGGAACAAGACTCTCCAGAGCCTGCTCCGCCGCCAGATCTCCGTAACGAATTTTGCGCGTATGGGTACGCAATTGGTTGCGCATCAACGGCATGCCCGGACAGATGAAACCACCCAGGTGCTCTCCATCAGAAGAAATAAAGTCCGCAGTCACAGCCGTACCGAAGTCGAGCACCAGGCACGCACCTGAAGCAAGATGAAAGCCTCCAAGCATTGCAAGCCACCGATCCAGCCCCAGCCGCTCAAACTCTTCATAACCGTTGCGCACGCCTGACATTTCGCGAGCAGGCGCTGCGCACACTATCGGCACGTCAAAGGTATCCTTCAGCAATGACGTCAGCGCACCGGCCTCTTCCGCAGTCCTGACGCTCACCAGCCGGCAAAACGTGAGGGCAAGCCCTTTGAGCTCCCCCAACCCCTCAAGCAAAGCGAGATTGGAATCGACAACCCCCTCACCAAGCACCTGCCCAGCATTCGCCGAAAGCACGCGCCACTTGATGAAACTATTCCCACAATCGAGCTCAAGAATCATCACGCAACCTCAGGCTCAATTCACCACCACTGAAGACTTTCTCCACACCATCCACCTTCAGGCGCAGGGCACCCTGGTCATCAATACCAAGCACCTCACCATCAATTTGATTGACACCAGCAATCAACGACACGCTTCGCCCCTGCCACAGGTGATTTTGCTCCCACTCTGATTGGATAGCCAAAAAACCACCCGCCTGATGACGAGCCAGGTATCGCTGCAGCATCTCCCCCAACATAGCGACCAATTGGTTGCGATCAAACAATTTGCCTGACTCGAGCCGCATGGATGTCCATTGCTGGTCCACCTCGTCAGCGGACCGCATGTTCACATTGATTCCCACCCCCAGAACCACGTGACACACATCAGCAGGGTCACCGACCAGCTCGAGCAATATTCCAGCGATCTTTTTCTGCCCCACCAGAACATCGTTGGGCCACTTCAATCCAGCGGCTGCAATACCAAGCTCACGTAACGTCTGCAAAACAGCGAGCCCAACGACGAGACTCAAGCCCTCCAACTGGCGCATCCCACCATCAATACGCAGTACCAGGCTGTAATAGACGTTTTCTGCGAAGGGACTGACCCATTTTCGCCCCCTTCGCCCGCGCCCGGCCGTCTGCCGCTCCGAAAGCACAAGAAATGGTGCGGCCTGCCCCCGCTCTATAGCACGCAGCGCCTCGGCGTTCGTGGAGTCGATTGAGTCGTAAACCTGGACGGGCCAGTCGCAAGAAATCGCCCGGGCACTTATCTCGGAAGGATCGAGCAGCGCTAATGGCGCGGACAATTGGTAGCCACGCCCACGAACTTTATGAATGGACAATCCCAGCTCAGATTCTAAATGCTGAAGCTGCTTCCACACGGCGCTACGACTGACGCCCAGGGCAGCACCCAATGCTTGACCCGAATGGAATCGGCCATCTTTAAGAAGCTTTAACAACGTCAGCATGTAAGTCTCGCCTCACAATGAGGCCCGCATGATAGCCACGCGCCGAGCTATTGCATAGAAATCCAATAGTCGTGGCTTTTCTGCGGACAAAAACAAAACCCCAACTGCTTTCGCAATTGGGGTTTCGGAATTTAATCTTGACGATGACCTACTCTCACATGGGG
>NZ_JBWKXF010000027.1:0-76364 GCF_059422645.1 Pseudomonas sp. GW821-FHT01C01
GCCATGGAGCAAAAAGCGGCATAAACACCGTAATCGGTGTCCGGGATTACTTGACCAGTTCAAGCCCGCTCCCACAGGTTTTGGGGTGATCGTCAGATCGGGTTTTGATGCAGGCAAATGATATGTGGGTCGTCATTCCAGTGCGGGAAACACTCGGCGATCAGCGGGTCGTGACCGGGGATGACGTGGTCTTCGCCATCAGCTAGGCGGTCGATCTCGGTGAAGGCTTCGAGGGTTTGCGCCAGGTCATCGAGAATCGGGAACGGACTGCGCTCACGAATGTTGACCCACAGGTGCGCGGCATCCGAGGCCAGCACAATCCAGCCGCGCCCGGTGTTCACCCGCACCACCTGGCTGCCCGGTGTGTGTCCGCCCACGGGGTGCAGGGTCACACCTGGCAACACCTCGACCGTGCCGCTGTGCAAACGCATCCGCCCTTCGAACAGCGGCGGCAGCGCCGACATCACGTCCTCGACTTCGTAGGTTTTGTTCACCGTGCGATGGGACATTTTCGGCCCGGTGCAAAAACGCAGTTCCGCTTCCTGCAAATGCACGGTCGCCTTCGGAAACAGCCCGAGGTTGCCGGCATGATCCCAATGCAAATGGGTCAGGATCAGGTGTTCGACCTGTGCCGGATCGATGTCCAGTTGCCGCAGGGATTCCTCCGGCAGGCGATACATCTGGCGATTGCGCCGCTGCGCCGTGGCCGGTTGGAAACAGGTGTCGACCACGATCACCTGCTGCTCGTTGCGGATGACCCAGAAGTAGTAATCCAGTGGCATCGGCGCATTCGGATCACCGCAACAGGCGTCGTAGAGAAAATTCTCCCTGGCGGTGCGCTGGGCATTGGCTCCGACACGGATAGCGAACACTTCGTACACGGGAACGGACATAGACACCTCCAGGTTCAGGCTGCCGCCGTGGTTTTGAGGGTCGGACGGAAGTCGAAATCGATCTGCTCGCTGATGCCCAGGTCCTGTGCCAACTTATGCAGGCCACTGTAGTCGCGCATGATGGTCGCGTTCTTGTTGCTTTCGCGGGTGTCGGCAATGATCAGCGCCGCATCCTCGACCCCGAGTTGCGTCAGAATCGCTTCCCACATCGAGTAGTCCTGGGCGATAAAAGCACTCAGCGCCACCGACAGGTTGCGTGCGAAAAACTCCCGCTGGATCGGCTGCATGTTCGCGTACATGACCTTCGCCACTTCAGCCAGCACCTTGCTGTGAGCGTATTCGTCGCGGTTGTGCAACTCGGCCACCCGGCGGTTCTGCGGCTGGATGGTCTGGTCGTCTGCCAGCAAGTCCAGATAAGCATTGACGCTGATCTCGGCCACCACCGCAAAAGTGATCGCCGCCAGATCCCGCTGCCATTGCTCGGGCAGTTCTGCGTGCAAGGCCTTCAGGCGCAGGTAAGTGACGGACGGCGGCAGATCCAGATCCTGATCCAGTGCCCGCTCCAGTCTGGTCCGCTCGATGGCGCGCAGGTGCATCAGCGTGTGGAAATGCTCGTCGATCAGGGTCTGTTGCATGGCCTCGCGAAAATGCCAGTCGTCCTTGCCCAGGTACTGATTGGCAATGACGCTGAGGGCCGGATTGACAATGTGCTCTTCAGCGGTGACGGTGCGCAGGTTGTAGCCGATCCAGCCCCAGGTCACCACGCTGCTTTTGAGCTCGTCGCTCAAGGCCTGGAATGTCGGGTGATGGAAAAACGGCACCATGCACTCCGGGTAATCCGGGCGCGCCGGATCGAACGCTTCATTGACCTGGGCCTTGTCCGGCGAACAAACGCTGGCGCGCCGGGTCCAGGCCTGGTTGAGCCGCACGATCAGTTGATGATCGACCTGGGCGATCTCGATTGCTGTTTGCATGACGCGATACCTGTAAGACGCGTACCCGTCAGGGGGTACGCCAAAAGAATGAAGGGCGACGGAAAAATCAGGCCAGCCAATAGCGGGTCAGGTGGCGCGCCGGGTCAGTGTAACGACTGCGGGCGTGGATCATTCGCCAGTTATCCCAAATCAGCAGGCATCCGTCGGGAATCAGCACCGGAATGTTGTGCTCGACGAAATACGCTTCGCCGAGCACGGCAAACCTGGCCAGTGGCGAGGTGCTGTTAGCGACCCGGGATTGCTGCAGGGCTTCCTTGGACGGATTCACATCGCCGTAGTGAAACTGGTTGTAGCTGAAGCGGAAAATATCCCCGTCCTCCGTAGGCGTCAGGATGTACTCCTTGACCCGCCGTTGTCCCGGTTCGCCCGGTTTGGCGGTGGCGACAAACTCTACCGGCGTGTCATCGAGCCATGCGCGCAGCTGCGGTTCGCTGCGTTCAAGGAAGCGCAGAAATTCATAGCCGTCTACCAGGCCGGTGTGCCCGCCGCCGCACGTCGCCTGTTTATGGCAATGCAACGCCAGGTAGCGCGGCGGTGGCCCGTACACTGGCGCTTCAGTGTGGGGGCCGATGCCGTTCATGCTCTGGGAATACGGCAAGTCTTCGTAACCTGGCTTGCGGGTAATGGCAAAGGCCATCTGGCCGTTGAACTGCGGAATGATCGGACCGAACTCATGCAAGGTGCCTACGACATCATCGGCAAATTCGTCCGGGGTCAGCACCGTCCAGCCCAATGTCGACAGCTCTTCATGACGATGGCCGAGCGAAATGTAAGGTTGAGACGCAACAATCCCTTGATCTGACATGGTGAGATTCCTGGCGGGTGATCAGGCGTTTACGGTTGAGGTGTAGGCGGCAATGAAGTCGCGGCAGGCATCGCCCGGTCGGTAGCGCTGCTCATCGATGCTCTGCACCGGGGTGATTTCGGCGGCGGTGCCGGTGAGAAAACACTCGTCGAAGTCGCCAAGCTCCGAAGGCAAAATCGTGCGCTCGACGACCTGGTAGTCCAGCGCCTTGGCCAGCTCTATGACGGTTTGCCGGGTAATGCCGTTGAGAAAACAATCCGGCAGCGGCGTGTGCAGAGTCCGGCCTTTGACAAAGAACACGTTGGCGCTGGTGGCCTCGGCGACATGGCCGCGCCAGTCGAGCATCAGCGCATCGTGGTAACCCGTGTTCTCGGCATCGTGCTTGCTCAGCGTGGCGATCTGGTAATGCCCGGATGCCTTGGCTTCGAACGGGCTGCTGCTCGGTGGCGGGCGGCGCCAGCTCGCGGTTTTCAAGCGGATGCCGGCCATGCGCGCCGCCGGGTCGAAATAGCTCGGCCACTGCCAGCAAGCGATGGCCACATGCACACGATTGAAACGCGCCGAGGTGGAAATCATTTCACTGCCGCGCCAGGCCACCGGTCGCAGATAACCGTCAACGACCCCATTGCGCTGCAGCAGTTCATGGCTGGCCGCTTCCAGTTCAGTCAGCTCATAGGGGATGGCAAAGTCCATCATTTGCGCCGAGCGATACAACCGCTCGCTGTGCTCGCGCAGCTTGAAAATCTTGCCGTTGTAGACCCGCTCACCTTCATACACCGTGCTCGCGTAATGCAGGCCATGGGTCAACACATGCAACTGCGCCCGGGACCACTCGACGAACTCGCCGTCGAGCCAGATAACGCCCTCGCGTTGATCAAACGGGATACTGCTCATTTCCATATCTCCCCATTTCTGATGATTTTTCCTACGCCGTTTCCAGCAACACAGGTATCAATTCCAACTCGGCGGCGAGCTCGGCCTGAAAGAAGAACAAACGCTCGCCGAATGCCGGCTGCAAGTCGTCGAACCAGGTCACCTGCGGATCAAAGCGCGCATAGAACGTGCGCAACACCCATAACGGATTGCGCGCCTGGAGGAACTGCAAGACGAAAACCTTTTCCCCGGCGACGGTCTCGATGCCGTTGATCAAGACCTTGCCGTAGAAGGTGCTCATGGACGGCCCGCGCACTGTGCGCGCCAGCCCGGACACCGTGCGGTACGCGGCCTGGAAGATCTCGAAGGCCCGGGCCAGCGGCATCGCGAAGTAGTGACTGGGGCCGGTGTCACGCTCGACGAACATGTAATAAGGCACGGCCCCGAGCCGCACGCCTTCGGTCCACAGCGCGGCCCAATCGGCGGGATTTTCGTTGATGTGACGGATCACCGGCGCCTGCATGCGCAGCGTCGCACCCGTCGAGCGGATGCGCTCGATGGCCTGACGGGCGATGGCCTGGCGGATCTCCACCGGGTGGTTGTAATGGCCCATGATCGACAGATTTTTTCCCGCCGCGACGATGCGCCGGAACAGTTCCAGCAGCTCGGGCGCATCCTTGTCGCTGACAAAACGCTGCGGCCAGTACGCCACGGACTTGGTGCCGATGCGGATGCTCTTCAGGTGTGGCAAATCCAGCAGCGGCTCGATGTAACCGGCCAGCGAGCGGGTGTTCATGATCATCGGGTCGCCGCCGGTAATCAGCACGTCGGTCACTTCGCTGTGCACCCTCAGGTAACTCACCAGTTCCTGGGATTCACGGGCGTTGAACTTGAGCTCTTCCTCACCAATAAACTGCGCCCAGCGGAAACAGAAGGTGCAGTAGGCGTGACAGGTCTGACCGGCGCCGGGGAAAAACAGCACGGTTTCGCGGTACTTGTGCTGGATGCCCGACAGGACTTTTCCGTTGAGGGTGGCAACGTTGTGCGTCAACTGCCCGGCCGGATGAGGATTCATGCGCAGCCAGATCGCCTCGATCCGACGCTTGATCGCCGCACTGTCATCCTGTTCGATCAAGTGTTTGAGCGAGGCATACTCCTCCGTCAGCAACATGTCTTTGTGGGGAAAGGTCATGCGGAAAATCGGATCGTCCGGAATGTTGTTCCAATCGATCAGCGTGCCCAACACGTATTCGTTGGTACGAAACGGCATGACCCGGGCCACGACGGTCATGGCCTCCTGCAACGCCGGCGATAGCTTGTGCCAGTAAGGTGTGTCGCGAATGGTGCGTGAGTTATAGGGTTTGTAGCGTTCGTGCTCCGACAGTCCTTGCATGGCCGCGCTCCTGGTGATTGCCCTGAGAGTTGTTACGCGATGGCCGGCGCTTTGCGCTCTATGTCCATCCACGCCCGGACGCTGTCGCGGTCCCACTGGCGACGCACATACGCCGCAAGCCGGGCCGGCACCGGATCGCCGTTGGCAACCAGTCGGTTGAGCATGATTGCCAGGTCGGTGTCGGCAATGCTCCAGTCACCGAACAGATGCTCGGCGCCCTCCTCCAGTAAATGCTCGGCAACGAAGAACAAGCGCTCGACGGCGGCTTGGGCATCGGCGCTCAGGGGCGCATCTTTTTTACCGAAGTAGACCAGGTCAAACGGGCGCTCCTTGCGCACCACCAGCAAGTCACTGCGCAACCAGGCCTGCAATTGACGGGCACGGGCGCGCTGCTGGAAGTCCTGCGGATAAAGTTTTTTATGCCCCGGGGAGAGTTCATCGAGGTATTCGGCAATCGCCGACGATTCCGACAAGGCAAAACCTTCGTGAACCAACGTTGGAACTTTGCATGTCAGCGAAAGATCACGATAACTCGCCAGATAGTTGTCGCGAGCTTTCAGATCAACCGTAACCAGTTCAAATGAAAGTTGCTTTTCCTTGAGCGCGACAAAAGCCGACATTGCAAAAGCGCTGACATAATCAGCGCCGATGTACAGTTTTAGCTTCCTGTTTTCCATAGAACACTCCATTCACCAACTGCAGGGATTAACGTGCATTTGAAGTGATCGTAGTTAGTTGAATGAAGGCTGAATAGATACAGAATTTGCCCGTTTCAATCGATACAGAAAGTTTGTTTACGCGGGCAAACACGCAGGGAAAAAGCGTCTGGCGGGTGCAAGAACGGCGGGCTCGGGAGCGGGTTTCAACGGATACAAAAAACGTAGGAGCCGGCTTGCCGGCGATGGCGATCTCAAGGTCGCTATCGCCGGCAAGTCGGCTCCTACGAAAAGCGCTGGCAGGGAAATTAGGGCTGGGTGGTGATCAGGCCATGGCTGTCGGCGAAGTTCGAAAGCAGTGCCATTTGTGGCATGTTGCTCATGTTCAGCATCGCCAAAGGCTCGTGTTTGCTGGTGTTGACGAAACCATGCCGGGTCCAGGCCGGCACCAGCAGCACATCGCCGCTGCTGACGTTGACCTCATCGGCATCGCCGAGGGTCAGCACGCCGCTGCCGCACTGGATGACAAACAGATGCCACCAGGAATGGGCATGGCCATTGAGCGTCACGCCGGGGTTCAGCCATTGCATGGCGATCGCCATCCCAGGTGTCACTTCACAGCCCTCAATGCTCTTGTCGTGAGCCAACGCGACAATATCAACGTCGCTGGCTTCAAGGGTTTGACGCAAACCCGCTAGTTCGGTGCCTTTCCACACTTTGGGACTTGGCGGTCGATGATGCAGGCTCTGACGAAAATCCTTATATGAAAAAAACGCACCTTGAAAGTTATCCATTCGCACGTCCTTTCTTTTTATTCCCCATACTTTAGCGCTGAACCTTAAGTTAACGATTCAGCGCTGTAAAGCCGGGGGAATAATTTATAAAACCGATGGGCGCAAGGCGGCGATCATGTCTACTTCTATCGCGGCGTTCTTGGGTAACTGATACACGCCTATCGTGGTGCGTGTATGTTTACCGGCATCGCCCAGCACATGGCTGAACACATCCGAGGCGCCGTTGGCCACTTCGCTCAAATCGACAAAGTCCGCCGTGGACTTCACATAGACCGTTACCCGGATCAATGACTTGATCTTGTCCAGCGAACCAATGGCATCAACGATCAGCGCCAGGCCGCGCATCGCGCTGATGCTGGCCGCCGCTTGCGCATCGGCCATGTTGAGGTCCAGCCCGACCCGGCCGGGGTAATGGATCTTGCCGTTCATGCGCGGTACCAGACCGCTGATGTACAGCTCATCGTGATGACGGATCAGCGGCGCGTAATGCCCGCCTGCGGTGTTTTCGCCGTAAATGTCATAGCCAAACTCTTTGGCCAGGGCGATGAAGCGTTCATCGCAGGTCATGTGCTGGATCATTGATCGAACCCTCTTAATCAGTAATGCAAAAAATCTGGTCCTTGCGGGTTCAACACACGGCGCGGGTGGCCGGTGCCAGGCAAGTGACGTCAATACGGGACTCAATCGCCTCGGCCAGGCGCAACAGGTCGTTGCTCAGTTGCCCGTAGTGTTCGTTGAACAACACGATGTGGCCGATGAATGAGAAATTGTCTTTGACCAACGCGCTGACCGAGTCGCCGATACGTTTGGCGTACTGCCCTTCCACCAGGTCGATACGCAGTGCGCGGGCCAGGGCCTCGATGTCAGGCGTTGCACGCAGGATGCCGCCGGCCGGTGCCCTGAGCAGGCGAATGCCGCAGTAGCCGCGAGCCACTGGCTCATGCTGTTCGGTCGTGCCCTCCACCGCCCAGCGCACCCAGCGTTCCCACGGATCGAAATTGACGAAGGCTCGTTTGGCCAGGTCCCAGATGTGCATGCCGCCGGGACGCATGTTGGTTTCCACGGCGGAGGTCAGGTTGTCGCTGCGCAGGAACACTTCGTTGTGCCAGGCACCATTGTCCCGGGACACCAGGCCGGACATATGCCGACCGGCTGCCATCAAACGTGCTTGAACCTCGGCCGGAAGCGGAGCGGGGACGACTTGCTGGATCTCTGCGCGGTAGGCGCCTTCGGTGGTGGTTTTTTCAGTGACCCAGGTGCTGCCGGCCACGCAGTCCCAGCTGTATTCGCGGGCGTTCTGAACCAGCGCCTCAAGGACGATGCCGCCTTCGCGATAAGGTTTCAGGGCGAGCCAGGCGTCATCGCATTCCGAAGGGTGATGGATGACACGACAGCCTCGGCTGGCGCCTTCACAGGCCGGTTTGATGAAGGCCTTGCCGCCCAGTTCGACGACCCGCTGGCGCAGTTCCGGCAGGCTTTCGACTCGCGCGGAAAACACCGGGCGATACTCTTCGGGTGAGCTGCTGGCCGCCGCTTCGAGCCGGCGAAAGATCTGCTTGTCCAGCCCCGCCCGCGCCTCGTCGGGGGTAATGCCCGGCAGGCCGAAGTGACTGGCCAGCGCTGCACCGAGCAGCACGCCGCGATCGGAGAACGGCAGTACACCGATCAGCTTCCAGCTGTCGGCATTCAGGCACCCCGCCACCAGTTCAAGGGACGCCGCCACATCTTTTTCGGCCAGCGAAGTGCTGCAAACGTGATCGGCCACCTGGTCGTCATGGGGCTGAATTTTCTCGACCAGCAGGATGAGCCTGGCGTTGTAGAGCGACTTGCACAGCTCGCGCAGTTTCTGGATGTCGTGAACCCGATTGCCGTTGTAACCGACCACTACTACGCATGAAGTCGTATTCATGATGCCCCCCGACTTGCAAAGTGAAAATCGCAACTGCGATGACTCAGTCATGCAACGACGCATTGGATTTACGGTTGAGCCAGTACCAGGCCAGGATCCCTCCGGCCCCGATAACGGCCAGCACCAGCGCGTTGTATGGCGCAGGCACAATCCGCATGATCAACACTGTCATCCCGGCCCCGACGCCCAAGGACACTTCTTTGACGAACATGTTGTTCTGCTTGACCGAGAAGTAATCGAGATAGCTGAACGCGCATTCGGCGATGGACAGCAACGCCACCCAGATCAGTGCACCGGCGAGGGTTTCGACGTGGAACGCCGCTGGCGAAGACAACACGGCAAAACCGCCGACGATGATCCCGATCACCGCCACGACCTTGAAGCGCCCGGTGCGCTCGATCAGTTTCATCACCGGCACCTGGGCAAACACCACCACGGCGCTGTTGAGGATCAGCATCAAGCCGTACCAGGCTGGCAGCTCGCCGGTCTTGAGCAGAATCGCTTGCGGCAGGATCGAGAACACCCCGAACAGCTTGATGCCCATGATGATCCCGGCGATCACCCACGGCAGTTTGTTGCCCCAGTTGCTGCCGACCTGACTGGCCGGGCGGGCTACCACCGGTTCGCTGGTGAAGGTCGCACCGAGGGCGATCGGCAGGCACAACAACACGAAGGCTGCCGCGCCGAGGAAAAACATGGTCGGGGTGAGCAGTGGCGACAGCAGGATCAAACCGGCCACCAAACTGCCCATGTTCATCGCGACGCGGTTATAGGCCGCGCCCTCTTTGGTCTGGGCCGCTTCGCTCTTGATCAGGTAACCGGCAATGGCAATGCCATAGGCAAACAGTGCGGCAGCAAACATCACCATGCCTTGATTGCTGGTCAGTGCCAGCAATACCAGGCCGAGCCCGGCACACAGCAGCGTGACGCTCAGGGAGCGACGGCCAAGCACCAGTAAAGTCAGAGGCAACAGCAGCAACAAGGCGCGATATCCGAGGGCCAGAATGCTGTTGGTGGCAGTGTCGAGCCAGACGTTGGCCTTGCCCAGCACCGCGAACAGCGATACAGCAGTGATGATCCGGATCGTGAATAACCGCAGGTTAATGACCGGTTTGGCCACCGCGACCGTTGTTTCGACACTCATGCAGCACCTCAAGAACCGGATGAACGCCCGCCAACAAAGGCCGACATTCAGAAAAGTCTGTAAGGGCATGGTAGAGAGAGAGGCTTGTCCTGATCAGAGCAAGTTCGTATAGAATCCAACGAACTTTACTGCCGGAGAGACCAGTAAAATGCAGGTTCAACGTGCAGTCATTGCCGCTATTGAATTCCAGCCCGGCGTGCCGCTGGTGCAGCAGATCGTCGATCAACTGACCCAGGCCATCAGCACGGGCGGCCTGCCCCACGGCGCCAAACTGCCGCCGATTCGTGAACTCTCCGACTTGATGAACGTGGGCAAATCCACCGTGGTCGATGCCCTGGACCGCTTGCGGGCCAAAGGTCTGGTGGTGTCGCGCCAAGGCTCCGGGCATTACGTGCATCGCTCCAGCGCTGCACTGCAAAGCGGCGTCGGCCCGGACCTGCAACCCCAGGACACCCTCAGCGTGGTGCGCCGCGCCCTGTTGCTGGACAACGGCGCGTTGCGTCCCGGTTGCGGGTTTCTGCCGACCTCATGGCTGCCCGCCGAAGAATTGCAGAAAGCCGTGCGCGGCACCCTGCGAGCGACGTCGTTGCGCATGGGCGAGTACGGTGTGGCAGGCGGTTACTTGCCATTGCGCCAGGCTTTGCGGGTCAAGCTGGCGACCTTCGGCATCGAAGCGCCGGTGGACCAGATCATCACCACCGCCAACACCATGCAGGCCATTGACCTGCTGATGCGCCTGCTGGTCAAACCCGGCGACACCGTGCTGCTCGACGACCCCTGTTACTTCAACATGCACGCCAACCTGGCGTTGCACGGGGCCAGGGTCATCACCATCGCCCGGGATTGCGACGGCATGGACCTCGACGCGTTCGAGCAACTGCTGATCGCCCACAAACCCGTGCTGTACATGACCAACAGCACGCTGCATAACCCCACCGGCCACTCGTTCACCCCGGCCCAGGTTTACCGCTTGCTGGAATTGAGCCACCGCCATGGCTTCCACATTGTCGAAGACGATTTGTACTGCGACATCCAGCAACGCCGCACCCCGCGCCTGGCGGCGAGCGGGCTGGACAACGTGAGTTACGTCTCCGGCTTCTCCAAGACCCTGACCGCCAACAGCCGCGTCAGCTACACCGTGCTGTCACCGCAATTGGCGGCACGCATGGTCGCGCTGAAAATGGCCTGCGGAGGCGTGACCTCGGAACTGGCAGAGCAGATCACCTGCACCATGCTCAGCGACGGCAGCTATGCCAAACATGCGCGGCGCACGGTGGACCGCTTGTATGAATCCAACAGCCGCGTGGCCAGTTGGTTGGCGGAAGCCGGGTGTTCGCTTTCCTCGTTGCCCGGCGAAGGCGTGTTTATCTGGGCGCGGTTGCCGGAAGGGTTGCATGCCGAGAACCTGGCTCGCCAAGGGCTGGAGAACAATATGGTATTGGCGCCGGGCACCTTGCTGAGCAAAGCCCCGAATGCCAGTCAGTTCCTGCGCTTCAACGTGGCGCACAGCGACAGCCTGCAGGTGCGGGAGCGGTTTTTCCGCTTGCTCGACAAACCACTTAAGTAATTGACTGCCCTCAATCCTGTGGGAGCGGGCTTGCTCGCGAAGAGGCCGTCAAATCCAGCATCAATATTGCCTGACGACACACCGCCTTCGCGAGCAAGCCCGCTCCCACAGGAGGTCAGCGTCGTACATAAAACTGGTGGCAACTCGATTCATTTGAAAACACCAACAAAAAGCCCCGCTCTTCTCTCGAAGGCGGGGCTTTTCAATTCAGCATCCGACGCTTAAGGCGCGTACGTCAGCAGCAACTCGCTCGGCACTTTGAAGTCCAGGGACATCATCACGCTCAACGCGGTAATGGTGAAGATCGAGAACACGAACAGCTTGCGTGCCCAGACCGTGTCATCCACTGCCTTGTAGCCGGTCCAGGCCATGTACAGCCAGTACATGCCCATGGCCGCGGCGACGGCGAGGTAGCTCATGCCGGCGTAACCGCTGAAGGTCAGCATCAAGGTCGCCACGAGGAAGGCCAGGATGTAGATCAGGATGTGCTTCTTGGCCACCTGGATCCCGCGCTTCACTGGCAGCACCGGAATCGATGCAGCCAGGTAATCGTTGAAGCGGAAGATCGCGATGGCGTAGGAATGCGGCATCTGCCACAGGCTGAACATCACCAGCAGGGTCAGTGCGGCCATGTCGAAAGTGTTGCTCACTGCGACATAGCCAATCACCGGCGGCATGGCGCCCGACAGACTGCCCACCAGCGTGCCGTGAACCGACTTGCGCTTGAGGTACAGGCTGTAGAAGCCGACGTAGATCACGAAGCCGATGACTGCGAACAGCGCGGCCAACGGGTTGGCCACCTTGTACAACAGCGCAACGCCGGCGACACCCAGGACGGTCGCATAAGCCAGGGCCAGTTTCAGGGAGATCAAGCCCTGGACCAGCACCCGGTTCTTGGTGCGTTCCATCTTCAGGTCGATGTCGCGGTCGATGCAGTTGTTGAACACGCAACCGGAGGCAACCACCAGGGACGTGCCGATCATGGCGGCCAAGAAGATGGCCAGATCGACATGCCCTTTGGAGGCCAGGAAAAATCCGCCTGCCACAGAAAGCACGTTACCGAAAATGATCCCCGGTTTGGTGATTTGGATAAAGTGCTTAAGGGACATGCGGATCTACCTCACTTCGCCATCATGAACGTGTGGATGCTGAACATGATCCACAGCGACAAGCCAACCAGCAGGACAATCACGATCGCGGCAAAGACAAACGCAATCACGTTGTTACGCTGCGCGGCCGAACGGTCCAGGTGGAGGAAGTACACCAGGTGCACCAGCACCTGGATGACCGCGAACGCCAGGACGATCAACAGAGTGATCGACTTCGGCAGCGACGGGTACATCACCAGACCGAACGGAATCAGGGTCAGGATCACCGACAGGACGAAGCCAATAACGTAGGACTTGACGCTGCCGTGACCGGCGTCGTCGTGGCCATTGTGGGAATGAGCTGCGTTAGCCATTTACATAGTCCCCATCAGATAAACAACGGTGAATACGCAGATCCACACCACGTCCAGGAAGTGCCAGAACAGGCTCAGGCAGCTCAGACGGGTTTTGTTGGTCGCCGTCAGGCCGTTTTTCTGCACCTGATACATCATGATCGCCATCCAGATCAGACCGCTGGTCACGTGCAGACCGTGGGTGCCGACCAGGGTGAAGAACCCGGACAGGAAGCCGCTGCGGCTAGGGCCGTAGCCTTCGGAGATCAACATGTGGAACTCGTTGATCTCCATGCCGATGAAGCCGGCACCGAACAGGAAGGTCAGGGCCAGCCAGCCCAGGACCTGCTTCTTGTTGCCACGGAAGAACGCCAGCATGGCGAAGCCGTAGGTGATCGAACTGAACAACAGCAGAGCGGTTTCGCCCAGCACGTATGGCAGCTCGAAGATGTCGTGGCCCGACGGGCCACCCGCTACGTTGTTAACCAGTACCGCGTACGCTGCGAAGATCGACGCAAACAGAATGCAGTCGGTCATCAGGTAGAGCCAGAAACCGAATACGGTCATCTCGCCCGAGTCGTGGTGATGGTCATCATGCCCATGTCCATCGACATGGGTGTGTCCAGCATTGGTCACTAAGTTCGACATGGTTTAAGCCTGTTCCAACGAGGTTTCAACACGGGTGGCGGTGGCTGGGACTTTCCCGGCCGCTACCAGACGCTTGTGCTGCTCGGCTTCGATGCGCTCGATCACGTCGACCGGCACGTAGTAGCCTTGATCATCACGGGCCGCGTGGATCACGAAGTAGATCACGGTGCCGGCCAGACCAGCGATTGCCAGCCACCAGATGTGCCAGATCATCGCGAAACCGAACACGGTCAACAGTGCGCCCATGACCACACCGGTCGCGGTGTTGTTTGGCATGTGGATCGGTTCGTACTTGGCCGGAGCCTTGTATGCGGTGCCGTTTTCCTTGGCTTCGGTGAACGGATCGACCACGTCGGCTTTTGGCAGAACAGCGAAGTTGTAGAACGGTGGTGGCGACGAGGTCGACCATTCCAGGGTGTGTGCATTCCACGGGTCGCCGTGTTCGCACATGTTTTCCGGCTTGTTGCGGTCACGCACGCTGACGTAGAGCTGGATCAGCTGGCAAGCGATACCGACAGCGATCATCACCGCGCCGAACATGGCGACGTACAGGTACGGCACCCACTCAGGGTTGGTAGTTGCGTTCAGACGACGGGTCATGCCCATGAAGCCCAGAGCGTAGAGCGGCATGAACGCGACGAAGAAGCCGGAGATCCAGAACCAGAATGCTGCCTTGCCCCAACCTTCGTGCAGCTTGAAGCCGAACGCTTTAGGGAAGTAGAAACCGAAACCGGCGATGTAACCGAATACCGCACCGCCGATGATCACGTTATGGAAGTGCGCGATCACGAACAGGCTGTTGTGCAGAACGAAGTCGGCACCCGGGATGGCCAGCAATACGCCGGTCATGCCGCCAATGGCGAAGGTCACCATGAAGCCCAGGGTCCACAGAACCTGGCTGGTGAAGCGCAGACGGCCCTGGTAGATAGTGAACAGCCAGTTGAATAGCTTCACACCCGTCGGGATGGAAATCAGCATCGTCGCCAGACCGAAGAAGGCGTTGACGCTGGCACCCGAACCCATGGTGAAGAAGTGGTGCAGCCAAACCATGAAGCCCAGGATCGAGATCGCGCCCGATGCGTAGACCATCGAGTGGTGGCCGAACAGTTTCTTGCCGGTGAACGTCGAGATGACCTCGGAGAAGATACCGAACGCCGGCAGAATCAGGATGTAAACCTCGGGGTGACCCCAAGCCCAGAACAGGTTGACGTACATCATCGGATTGCCACCAAGTTCATTGGTGAAAATGTGGAAATCCATGTAACGGTCAAGCGTCAGCAGTGCCAGGGTAGCGGTCAGGATCGGGAACGAAGCCACGATCAGGACGTTGGCCCAGGTGCAAGTCCAGGTGAAGATCGGCATGTCCATCAGCTTCATGCCAGGGGTACGCATTTTCAGCACGGTGGCCAGGAAGTTGACCCCCGTCAGTGTCGTACCTAGCCCGGATAGCTGTAGCGCCCAGATGTAGTAATCCATCCCCACGCCAGGGCTGTATTGCAGGCCCGACAGCGGCGGATAGGCAACCCAGCCGGTCTTGGCGAATTCGCCGACGCCCAGGGACAGGTTGATCAACACTACGCCGGAAACCAGCAGCCAGAAGCTCAGGGAGTTCAGGAACGGGTAGGCAACGTCACGCGCGCCGATCTGCAGCGGCACTGCAAGGTTCATCAGGCCGGTGAAGAATGGCATCGCCATGAAGATGATCATGATCACACCGTGGGCGGTGAAGATCTGGTCATAGTGTTCAGGTGGCAGGTAGCCAGGCGAACCCTCGGTGGCCATGGCCAACTGGGTACGCATCATGATGGCGTCGGCAAAGCCGCGCAGCAGCATGACCATGGCGACGACGATGTACATCACGCCGATTTTCTTGTGGTCGACCGACGTCAGCCACTCGGTCCACAGGTAGGTCCACTTCTTGAAGTAGGTGATTGCAGCGAACAACGCCAGACCACCGAGCGCGATCATGGAGATGGTCACCATGACAATCGGCTCGTGGAACGGGATCGCTTCCCAACTTAATTTACCAAACATCGTTTACTCCTCTGCCCCGGCAGCTGAATGCGAGTTCATGTCCGTAGCGGCCACTTCTTTCTCTTTCTTCTCGTGGTGCACCTTAGGACCCGGTTTCATGCCTTCGTACTTGTCGACGATGGTCTGGAACAGGTTCGGCGTCACCGAGGAGTAGAGCTCGACTGGGTTGTTCTGGCTTGGCTTGGAAAGGGCTGCGTATTCAGCTTGTTCAAGCTGTTTAGGTGCCTTTTTGACTTCACTTACCCAGGCGTCGAAATCTTCCTGAGTAGTTGCGATCGCTTTGAATTTCATACCGGTGAAACCAGCGCCGCTGTAGTTGGCGGAAATACCGTCCATTTCAGCGTTTTCGTTGGCGATCAGGTGCAGCTTGGTCTGCATGCCCGCCATCGCGTAGATCTGGCCACCCAGAGCAGGGATGAAGAACGAGTTCATCACGGCGTCGGAAGTGATCTTGAAGTTGACCGGGGTGTGCGCCGGGAACACGATCTTGTTGACCGTGGCGATGCCTTGTTCCGGGTAGATGAACAGCCACTTCCAGTCCAGCGCGACCACTTCGATGGTCACAGGCTTCACGTCCGATTCCAGCGGCTTGTACGGGTCAAGGGCGTGGGTCGACTTGTAGGTGACATAACCCAGGGCAATGATGATCAGTACTGGAACAGCCCACACCGCGATCTCGATCTTGGTGGAGTGGTTCCATTTCGGGGTGTAGGTGGCGTTGGTGTTGGACGCGCGGTATTTCCAGGCGAACAGGAAGGTCATGATGATGACCGGAACCACGACCAACAGCATCAGCAGCGTTGCGGTGATGATCAGGTTTCGCTCGTCCAGACCAACCTGGCCCTTGGGATTGAGCAAGGTCATGTTGCAGCCTGACAGCAACAACGTGCCGATCAGCGGCAATAAGCCTAGTAGTCTGGGGTACCTGTTTTTACTCATCTCACGACCTCTAAAGCAGCTTGCGCAATGCAGTTGGGTTTTGATCGCCAACACTTCACCCTGCCAAGGGTTGGCATTTTTCTTGGATTGAATAAGGGCATGCCCGTCGTGCGTCAGACGCGTTTCGACAAATCCTGGGCCTGCGTTGAGTTCTTATTCGAATTCGTGGTCAAAGGCCTTGTTACAGACCAATTCCATTTGGTGCGGGTAGTTGGAGGCTCCGACACCAGGGCGTCGCATGAAGCCACTGGACCTCTCGACCCCCTTTCTGCCTGGCTCCTGGTTAAGGATTGAGCAGTGCCGGGTATTCAGTGCGGGCGATTGTAGTTATGTAACGTTTCATAAACCATGTCTCATCCCGAAATAATTTTTATCCGATGCGGCAACAATCATTAACCAATTCCGCAAAAGTGGCGCATCTTATCGAAATTGATTCTCAACAAAAACACCACAATAAGTAGGTCTTCCACCCGCAGTTCAGACAGTATCGAAGGCTTGCACGTCGCTATCGACTTCGCCCAAACCCCGATATGACAAGGGTTCTGGCAATTCGCCAGGGCCTGTTAAAACTGCCTGCTTCAGCTCGATCCGGCGAATATCGGCCACGCTGAATATTGACCAATTTCGTTACGCATCCACGCGCCAATCCGTCTCCGGCGAATGCCCTGCGACACGCGCTCTGTGACAACATGTCGCACATGTGTCGCACCCTTGGCTGCCGCACATCACGGACTATTTACCCGGCCTCCGAAATGCGCTCTTCAAGACAAAAATGCCCCGGACCTCTCATCGAGGACCGGGGCATTTTTTTGTCCGACAATGCGTGTCGACAGAGGATCTCAGCGCAGCGCTTTGCGGTTACGCGAAGTCAGCAACGGCACCAGCACCACGATCAGCACGAAGGCAACCAGCGCCCACTGCGCCAGCGACAGACCGAGGATCGGCGGATACGGCGTGGAGCAGAAACCATCGACCTGGAAGCCCAACGGGAAAATCTTCGCCAGTGGCAGACCATCGACAATCGGTTGCAACACATCGATGCCGCAGCTGACTGCCGGATAGAACTGCGTATAGACGTGATGCCCGGCAACGCCGACGCCTGCCAGTGCGCAGATCACCACCAGGGTTTCAAACACCGTGATGCTGCGACGGGTGCGCATGGCGGCGCCAATGAAGGCAAAGATCGCGATCAGCAGCAACGCGTAACGTTGCAGGATGCACAGCGGGCAAGGTGCCTCGCCCAGAACAACTTGCATGTACAGCGCGCCGCCGATCAGCGCCAGGCAAATGATGCCCAGCAACACCAGATAGCGCCGTTCACGCCCCAACCGCATGGTTTCCTCGCTCATCGCGTTTCCCTTGAAAATTTCGATTGCCCGCCAGTCTACACGCTGGTCCGGACCTTTGAGAGTCTGGAGCATGTCAGGGGGATTCGGGGGAATAGACGATAAGGCGGTTAAGAAGGGATTAACTTTCGAGCGTTTTTTTCAATTCAGGACCGCAGTGCGGCATTCGCGGGCAAGCCCGCTCCCACATTGGTCCGTGTCGCTCACAGATCAAATGTGGGAGCGGGCTTGCTCGCGAAGCAGACGACTCGGTCCCCCGAGTCGCCGCAACCGCTTACTCCAGCGCCGCTGCCGGCCCGAAGAACTCGTAGCGGCTTTGCTTCTCCGGCACGCCCAGTGCCTTGAGGTGACGCTTGATGGACGCCATGAAACCTTTCGGCCCCAGGAAGTAAACATCCAGGTCACGCTGCTCCGGCAGCCATGCATGCAACTGCTGTTGGCTCAACAAACCGAACTTGTGCGCCGCCGGGCTCACGCCGTCGTCCTCGGAGTAGCAATAAAAGCGCTTGAGCTGCGGATGACGCTCGGCAAGGCCATCGATCCAGTCGCGGAACGCGTGAACGCTGCCGTTGCGCGCGCAGTGGATGAAATGCACCGGCCGCCGGGTTTCCAGTGCCGCTTCGAGCATCGCCAGGGTTGGCGTGATGCCAACACCGCCGCTGATCAGCACCAGCGGTTTGTCGCTGGCGGTCAGGATGAACTCGCCCGATGGCGGGAACAACTGGATGCTGGCTCCGACATGCATCTGGTCATGCAGGTAGTTGGAAGCGCGGCCACCGGCTTCACGCTTGACGCTGATGCGGTACTGGCCTTTGTTCGCCAGCGCCGACAGCGAGTAGTTACGGCGAATCTCTTCACCGTCGAGGATCAGTTTCATGCCGATGTACTGGCCAGGTTCTGCCGCCAGGATCGGGCCTTTGTCGGCGGGTTCGAAGTAGAACGAAGTGATCTCGGCGCTCTCCTCGACCTTATCCACCAGAATGAATTCCCGCGCCCCGCGCCAGCCGCCGTGGGCCTGTTCTTTTTGGTCGTAGACGCTGGCTTCGGCACCGATCAGGATGTCAGCCAGCTGCCCGTAGGCCGCGCCCCAGGCGGCGATCACTTCAGGCGTGGCGATCTCTTCGCCCAACACTTCGGCGATGGCCCGCAGCAGGCAGGTGCCGACAATCGGGTAATGTTCCGGAAGGATCTGCAGGGCCACGTGCTTGTTGATGATTTTGGCCACCAGGTCGCCCAACTGGTCGAGTTGGTCGATATGGCGCGCGTACATCAATACGCCGTTGGCCAGGGCACGCGGCTGGTCACCGCTGGCTTGGTGGGCCTGGTTGAACAGCGGGCGGACTTCCGGGTATTCGGAGAGCATCATGCGGTAGAAGTGCGTGATCAGCGCTTCACCACCGCTTTCGAGCAGCGGCACGGTGGATTTAACGATGGCACGGTCTTGAACACTCAGCATAAGGTGACTCCTGGTCTTCTTGGATTGCTAACGGGTTGCCCTATGCTTATCAGTTTCCATGCCAATTATTTAATCGTTACAAATCAATAATTTAACAAGAATATAGTCATTTAGACACTGCCTGATTTATAGTCATAACGACTACATGGAGTCACTATGACTGCAAAACCCCTGCTCACCGCTTTGCTGCCCCTGGTCTCCGACCTGTCCCGCGAACTGCCCGAAGGCGAGCGTTATCGACGCCTGCTGGAAGCCATGCGCGCCCTGCTCCCGTGTGACGCCGCCGCCCTGCTGCGCCTCGATGGCGAATGGCTGGTGCCGCTGGCCGTCAACGGCTTGAGCACCGACACCCTCGGCCGACGCTTCAAGGTCAGCGAGCACCCGCGTTTCGAAGCGCTGCTCAGCAGCCCCGGCCCGACCCGTTTCGCTGCCGATTGCGACTTGCCCGACCCATATGACGGCCTGGTCGATGGCCTGGATGATCATCTGGAAGTCCACGACTGCATGGGTTGCCCGTTGTTCATCGACGAGCGTCCATGGGGGCTGCTGACCCTCGACGCCCTCGATCCGGAGCGCTTCGAACCGATCGAACTGGATGCCCTGCAAGCCTTCGCCAGCCTCGCCGCCGCCACCGTCAACGCCGCCGAGCGCATCGAGCGGTTGAACAATCGCGTCGAGGACGAACATCAGCGCGCCGAAGTGTACCGTCAGGCCAGCGGCCAGCAGCACCGCGAGCTGATTGGCCAAAGCAAGACCCATAAAAGGCTGGTGGAAGAAATCAATCTGGTGGGCGGCAGTGACCTGACCGTGTTGATCACCGGCGAAACCGGGGTCGGCAAGGAGTTGGTGGCCCAAGCCATCCACGCTGCTTCGCCCCGCGCCGACAAACCGATCATCAGCCTCAACTGCGCCGCATTGCCCGACACATTGGTGGAAAGCGAGTTATTCGGTCATGTTCGCGGCGCCTTCACCGGGGCGATGAACGACCGCCGCGGCAAGTTCGAACTGGCCAATGGCGGCACGCTGTTCCTCGATGAGGTCGGCGAGTTGTCGTTGACGGTGCAGGCCAAGTTGCTGCGGGTTTTGCAGAGCGGTCAATTGCAGCGACTGGGTTCGGACAAGGAGCATCAGGTCGACGTGCGCCTGATCGCGGCGACCAACCGCGACCTCGCCGAAGAAGTGCGCAGTGGCCGCTACCGCGCCGATTTCTACCACCGCCTCAGTGTTTATCCTTTATTGGTCCCGGCCTTGCGCGATCGCGGACGTGATGTGTTGCTGCTCAGCGGTTACTTCCTGGAGCAGAACCGCTCGCGCATGGGCCTCAACAGCCTGCGCCTCAATAGCGACGCTCAGGCCGCGCTATTAGCCTACGACTGGCCCGGCAATGTACGCGAGCTTGAACACTTGATCGGCCGCAGCGCCTTGAAGGCCCTGGGCAACTGCAAGGAACGGCCGAAGATTCTCAGCCTGAGCGCGGCTGATCTGGATCTGCCCAACGCCAGCGCTGAATCCGTCGTGGAGCAACCCGCAGTCGTCGCGACAGAAGTGGTGACGGGAGATTTGCGCGAGGCCACGGAGCGTTATCAACGCCAACTGATCGGCGCCTGCCTGGAACGGCATAACAACAACTGGGCAAGTGCGGCGCGTGAGCTAGGCTTGGATCGGGCGAATCTGGGGCGGATGGCCAAGCGGTTGGGGATGAAATAATCAGCACATTTGGCAAAAGGGTTTTCTGTGGCGAGGGAGCTTGCTCCCGCTCGGCTGCGAAGCAGTCGTACAACCTGCAGCCGAGATATGGTTGAAGGAATGCTGGGGAGCGCTTCGCACTCCAGCGGGAGCAAGCTCCCTCGCCACAAAGGTCCACCGTTTGGTCCGAGATGGGCATTCCTCCTAAAGCCTGCCCTCGACAAGTCGATAACCCGGCATCGAAGTTATCGGCGATCCCGAGATTGCCCGCCACCTTTTCCAGAGAAGGTTCATATGTCCTCCACCAAAGCCCGCGCAGACTCACTTTCGCTTCTGCTGTTTACCTTGCGCAGCGGCAAGCTGATGGCGATCAACCTGCTCAAGGTCAGTGAAATCATTCCCTGCCCGCCGCTGACCAGGCTGCCGGAGTCACACCCTCACGTCAAAGGCATCGCGACCCTGCGCGGGGCGTCGCTGTCGGTGATCGACCTCAGTCGTGCCATTGGCGAGCGTCCGCTGGAAGATCCGAACGGCGGCTGCCTGATCGTCACCGATGTCAGCCGTTCCAAGCAGGGCCTGCACGTGCAGGCGGTGAGCAAGATCGTCCATTGCCTGACCACCGACATCCGCCCGCCGCCCTTCGGCTCCGGTGGTTTGCGCGCCTACATCACCGGCGTGACGTCGGTCGATGGCACCCTGGTGCAGGTACTGGACATCGAAAAAGTCATCCACGGCATCGCCCCGGCACAAATCGAAATGGCGCCGACCGAACTGAGCATGGAAGACGCCGAATTGCTCGGCAACGCGCGCATTCTGGTGGTCGATGACAGCCAGGTCGCCTTGCAGCAATCGGTACACACCCTGCGCAACCTCGGCCTGCAATGCCACACCGCGCGCAGCGCCAAAGAAGCCATCGACTGCCTGCTGGATCTGCAAGGCACTGCGCAGCAGATCAACCTGATCGTCTCGGATATCGAGATGTCGGAGATGGACGGCTACGCATTCACCCGCACCCTGCGGGAAACCCCGGATTTCGCGCATCTTTATGTACTGCTGCACACGTCGCTGGACAGTGCGATGAACGCAGAGAAAGCGCGTCTGGCCGGAGCCAATGCGGTGCTGACAAAATTCTCCTCACCGGAATTGACCCAGTGCCTGATCACGGCGGCAAAGGCTGTCGCCGAGCAAGGTTACTGAGTCTTGGCCGAGGACTTTTGCTGGCTGATGCGGCGCGACCTCTCTGTAGTCGTGCCGCCACCCGATTGGCCAGCCGGCCTGCAACTGAGCGAATACCGTTCCGAAATCGGCGCAGCCGTGCACCGGTTGATGGAGCTCGGTTACCTCGAAGGTGGCGGTCGCGTAGCAGCGCTGGACATGTGGCAGCGGCAGTTCGAAAGCGACCCGGAATATGACCCGGCGCTGTGCTTCATCGCCCGGGATGCCGAAGGCATCGTTGGCGTGTGCCAGTGCTGGACCAGCGCCTACATCAAGAACCTGGTGGTGCATCCGCGGTTTCAGGGCCGAGGATTGGGGCGTGCCCTGTTGTTGCAGGCCTTCAAGGTGTTCAAGCAACGGCGTGAAGGTTTTGTGGATTTGAAGGTGCTGGAAGATAACCATCGGGCGCGGCGGTTGTATGAAAGTGTCGGGATGCGTGCCGTTCGCCGGGAGCCGGTTCCGCTTTGACATGCCGCCTTCGCTGGCAAGCCAGCTCCTACAGGTGCCGCGCAGAACCACAATTTCATGTTGACCAGCGATCCCCGTAGGAGCGGGCTTGCCCGCGAAAGGGCCGGCACAACCGCCCCAAATCCTTCAGGCATACTCTAGCCTTGGCCATTGCACATCCAAGGATGCCTGCCCCATGAAACCCGCAACCCTAATCCTCCTCAGCCTCACCGCCCTCACCTCTCAGGCCCACGCCTCCAGCCCCGACGCCTGGGCTGCCTACGACAAAGCCGTACTTGCCAGTTGCACCAAGGCCAGCGGCCTGAAGGACAGCAAACCGGTCGGCAACGCCGCGCAGTTCGATGACCGGGTCGGCTACACCGCATTACTGCTGCAGGGCCAGTACCCGCAAAAACACATGAAAGGCGCGCAAGGCACCGAGCTGTGCCTCTATAACAAAAAGAGCAAAACCGCGTACGTCACCGAATGGGACTCCATCCGCCCGGCCGGCAAGACAAACTGAGTGGCGCATAACTTACTTCGAAAGCGGCCTTTACGGCGGCATTCTGTCGCCGCTCCATACCCCGTGATACGAACAAACGCTCAATGAATACGACGTTTTCCTGTGTAGGCTGCGGCAAATGCTGTAACGATCACCATGTGCCCCTGACCCTGCGCGAAGCCCGGATGTGGGCAGCCGACGGCGGTCAGGTGATCGTGCTGGTGGAAGCGTTTCCGGGCAACGGCCTGGGTCTGCCGGTGCAACAAAGGGAACACGCCGAACGCCGTTCGGCAGCGGTGCGCAGCGGCGAATCCGATGCGTACGTGGCGATCACGTTCGCCGCCTACAATGTCGGCCCCTGTCGGAATCTTGACGAAAACAACCTCTGCCGCATTTACGAACGCCGGCCGCTGGTGTGCCGCATCTATCCGATGGAAATCAATCCGCACATTCCCCTGAACACCGCGGCCAAGAAATGTCCGCCAGAGTCATGGGAAACAGGGCCGGACCTGATTATCGGCGGTCACCTGGTCGATCAGCAGCTGGCGCAACTGATTCAGCGCTCCCGTCAGGCGGATCGCGATGATATTCAGATGAAGGATGCGATTTGCGCGTTGCTGGGCATGCGCACGACGGCCCTGAAGGGCGACGGGTTTACCGCTTATCTGCCGGATATGGCGGAGTTTGCTGCGATCGTCGACGAACTGGCTGGGCAAACGTTGCCTGAATGGGCCAGCGAATGGCAATTTCATGTGTCAGGCGCTGACATTGCCAGGCAAGTGCTGGCCGCCGGTGCACAAGTGGCGGCGGATGCGTCGGCGAATTACACGTTTATTTCGTTGCGGGCGGATTGATCCGGGATTTCAGCGTTTGTGCCAGCCCCTTCGCGAGCAAGCCCGCTCCCACATTTGGAATGCATTCCTCCTGTGGGAGCGGGCTTGCTCGCGAAGACGGTAGATCAGGTACCACAGAGATAAAACTCAGCGCTTACCCATCGACCGACGAGTCCCCGGTGGCGCCATGCCTGGGGTTTTGGTGTGGCCGTTCTTGGCGCCGTTCTTGTACCACGGCTGGTTGGAGCCCTTGGCCGACGCCAGTTCGCCCGGTTTGAACGGGAACTTGAATGCCGGAATCTCGGCTTTGGTTTCGCTGTCGGCGCTGGAGTCGACGCTGTCGGGCAGCTCTGCCTGTACGTCGCTCAAGGCGTCGGCTACCGGCGGTTGTTTCGGGGAAGTCATGAAAGCTCCGGGTGGTGCGCAAATTGTCGGGCCCAGTGAGTGAGCCGCGAAAGGCCGCAGTATAGCGGAACGGCAGCTACAAGCTTCAAGCGGCAAGCTTCAAGTTAAAAACGATGGGGGGCGACTTTTAAACTTGCAGCCTGCCGTTTGAAACTTGTAGCTTGCCAAGCATTCTTCACCGCCCGACGAGCCTGCCTCCCATGAAAAAGACTGTCCTGGCTTTCAGCCGCGTCACCCCGGAAATGGTTGAACGCCTGCAACAAGACTTCGACGTCATCGTGCCGAACCCGAAAAACGGCGACATCAATGCCCAGTTCAATGAAGCCCTGCCCCATGCCCACGGTCTGATCGGCGTCGGCCGTAAACTCGGCCGCGCACAACTGGAAAACGCCGCCAGGCTGGAGGTGGTGTCCAGCGTCTCGGTGGGCTACGACAACTATGACGTGGCGTATTTCAACGAGCGCGGCATCATGCTGACCAACACGCCGGATGTGCTCACCGAAAGCACCGCCGACCTGGCATTTGCCCTGTTGATGAGCAGCGCGCGCCGCGTCGCCGAACTGGATGCCTGGACCAAGGCCGGGCAGTGGCAAGCCAGCGTCGGTGCGCCGTTGTTCGGTTGTGATGTGCATGGCAAGACGCTGGGTATCGTCGGTATGGGCAACATCGGTGCCGCCATCGCCCGCCGTGGCCGCCTGGGGTTCAACATGCCAATCATCTACAGCGGCAACAGTCGCAAGACTGAGCTGGAACAGGAGCTCGGTGCGCAGTTCCGCAGCCTTGATCAACTGCTGGCCGAGGCTGATTTTGTCTGCCTGGTGGTGCCGCTCAGTGAGAAGACCAAACACCTGATCAGCCATCGCGAACTGGCGCTGATGAAGCCGGGCGCCATCCTGGTAAACATCTCCCGTGGCCCGGTGGTAGATGAGCCGGCGCTGATTGAAGCGCTGCAAAACAACCGCATTCGCGGTGCCGGGCTGGACGTGTACGAAAAAGAGCCGTTGGCCGATTCGCCACTGTTCCAACTGAAAAACGCCGTGACCTTGCCGCACATCGGTTCGGCGACCCATGAAACCCGCGATGCAATGGCCAACCGCGCCCTGGCCAACTTGCGCAGTGCCCTGTTGGGCGAACGACCGCAGGACCTGGTCAACCCGCAAGTCTGGAAGGGTTGAAAAAACGGGCAGGCGTTACAGGCGCCTGCCCGTTTATACAAAGAATAAAAACAACATCACTCACAACCTGTTAAGCAAGTCACTGAATACACACCCTGCAATTCAGTCAACAACCAAATAATAAAACCACGCGATAGACTCTCCTTACTTACCCAGGCACAACGGGAACAATAACGGAGATCACTAACTTGAACCAACTCACAACAAGTCAAGTCATTCGATTCAGCAAAGCCACACTGATGTTATTTATCAGTTTCTTTGGATTGCTAATGCTGTACAGCAACTTCACGGACTATTCGACCAACTATGAATTCCTCGCCCACATCCTGAGCATGGACACCACCAGTGATAGGCAAAAATACAGCTACAGGGCAATTACTTCCGCCATGCTGCATCACCGCATCTACTGGCTGATCATTACACTTGAAGTGGTCTACACCATATTTTGCGCACTTGGAACCTATTACCTTTATAAAAACATCAACGCCGGCCTCGGAGAGTTTCACGAAGCCAAGAAACCTGCACTGATAGGACTGCTGATCGCCCTCTCCCTCTATTACGTCGGCTTTCAAGTGATTGGAGTCGAATGGTTCAACATGGATGAATCGCAAACCTGGAACTACAAGGACTGGGGCCGGCAGATTGTTGGCTTCATCTTTCCGCTATTGATATTCATCGCGATGAAAGTCGAGCGCTGAACCCCTCGGCACTCAAGGCCACTACCTCAGGCGAGCTTGCCGCTGCCCAGTACTTGGGGTGCTTTTGGCTTGCGAAACACCAGTACGTTCCCCGACATCACCAACACCAGCCCCAACAATGCCGGCACCGTCCATTGATAGCCTTCGGCGAACGCTGACACGTTGAGCGCCACCACCGGGAACAGCACCGTGCAATACGCAGCCCGCTCAGGCCCCATGCGTCCGACCAGGGTCAGGTAGGCGGTGAAACCGATCACCGATCCCGGAATCACCAGGTACAACAGCGACCCGATGTAGCGCGTGCTCATTTCCATCTCGAAGGGAATGCCTTTGACCAGGCACCACACCGAGAGCATCGCCGCACCGTACGCCATGCCCCAGGCATTGGTGGTCAGCGGCTTGAGGCCGGCCTTCTGTTGCAGGCTCGACAACATGTTGCCCGCCGAGAAACACAAGGTGCCACACAAGGCCAGACCGAGACCGAGCAAGGTTTCCGGGCTGGTGGTATGCCCGGACAGTTCCGGCCAGAACAGCAGCCCCAGCCCAAGCAGGCCCAGCGCACCGCCCATCAGCACATTGCGGGCGATTTTCTGACCGAAGAACACCCGCGCATTGAGGGCGTTCCACAACGTGGCGGTGGAAAACACCACGGCCACCAGACCGCTGGGGATCCACTGGCTCGCCGTGAGGAAACACATGAAGTTGACGCAGAACAGGCACAAGCCCTGCGCCAGGCAGATCAGGTGCCCGCGGCGGTTCATCACTTGCAGGCGTCGGCTGAGCAGCAGGATCACGAACAGCACCAGTGCGGCGAGGCCGAAGCGATAGACGATCGATACGGGAATGGCCACCACGCCAAGTTGCCATTTCAAGGCAATCCAGGTGGTGCCCCAGATCAGCACGGTCAGCAAGTACAAAGACAGGTTCATGGCAAAGGCTCCTCGATAGGTGCCCAGTGTCCTGCGCCATGCCTTGGCGCACTTGCATAAACTTGCGCTTTTCTCCGGCAACGGGCTGGCAGGTGAACGTCTACGGAGTAGGATGCAGGGCGTTGGATGCAGGTGTTAGAGAGCAACGATCATGGCGGCACTGGATACCCTACAAGTCTTTCAAGCCCTCAACCGCTCGCCGAATGCTCGCCTCGAGCACAGCGCCGAGCTGGGTGACGGCTTGTCTGCAGCCTTGTGGAGCAATCACCACGATGCCCGGGATTACGAAGCGCCCAGCCACCACACGCTGTCTTGCTACCTCGCCGGCGGCACCGGCACTTTTCGCCGCGACCAGCCAGGCAACATGGGTGGGCCGGACAAACTGTGCATCCTGCCGGCCGATCACCAGTCAGGCTGGGTGATCAACGGCGACATTCGCCTGGCGCACCTGTATTTCAGCCCCGAACAATTTGCCCTCGGCTGCGTCACCCTGCTTGATCGCGAACCACGGGAAATGCAGCTGCGTGAGCAGACCTTTCTCGATGATCCGCAGCAGGCGCTGCGCTTTCGGCAGTTGATCACTTTGAATTGGGACGAGCCGGGCGAGCGCCTGCTCACCAGCAGCCTGGCCCACGAATTGCTCAGCCATGCCCTGCTCAGCCAGGTCAACGCGCGTCAGGGCTTGCGCCTTAAAGGCGGATTGGCCGCACATCAGCGCCGGCATCTGGTGGAGTTCATCGACAGCCATCTGGACGACGCCATCAGCCTGGGTCAACTGGCGGCGTTGTGTGCGTTGTCGGAATACCACTTCGCACGGATGTTCCGCGAAAGCTTTGGCTTGCCGCCCCACCAATACGTACTGGCGCGGCGCCTGAACCGGGCACGGCAGTTGCTGCGCACGACCTCGCAGCCTCTGGGCGAGATTGCACTGGCCTGCGGCTTTTCCAGTGCCAGCCACTTCACCAACCGCTTTCGCCAGGCGTTGGGTGGAACGCCCGGTGAATATCGGCAGGCGTTTTTGCGCTAATCCCGAGCTTTTTCGTGGCCTGTATGACCGCCTTCGCGGGCAAGCCCACTCCCACAAGGTTTGGTGGTGCTCACCTGTTTTGTAATCGCCCTATTCCCCTGTGGGAGCGGGCTTGCCCACGAAGATCTATGACGCGGTCTATCGTCAGAACTCCAGCGTGCTGGACAGCGAAATCTGCCGCGAATCGCCCATCGACACAAAGAAGCGACTCGCCGCCGAGGTGTAGTAAGTGCGGTCGAACAGGTTCTTCACGTTGAGCTGGAACTTTACCCTCTGCCCTTCGACCTTGGTGTCGTAGGTGGCGAACGCATCGGCCACGGTGTAGCCCGGCAGGTCGAAATCGTTCACCGCGTTACCCGCGCGCTCCCCCACATAACGCGCCCCGGCGCCGACCCGCAGCTGGTCACCGCCAATGACGGTGCCGAAGTCATAGACCGCCGACAACGAGCCGCTGTTCCTGGCGACGTTTTGCAGTTGATTGCCTTTGTAATCCGGGTCTTCGGTGACCTCGGCATCGGTGTAGGCGTAGCTGCCGATCATGCTCCAGCGATCGGTGAGCTGACCGCTCAAGTCCACTTCCAGGCCACGGGAACGCACTTCGCCGGCGGCACTGTAAATCGTCGTCGGGCCTTCGGCGTTGGCTACCAGTACGTTGCGTTTCTTGATGTCGAACAGCGCGATGTTGCCGGTGACGCGGCCCGGCAGATCAAGCTTGGCACCCAGTTCCCAGGACTTGGCCTCTTCCGGTGCGATGCCGCCGTCGAGCACGGTACTGCTGCCGCTCAACGGCGCGATGGTCGAGTTGGGTTTGAACGACTCGGTGTAGCTGCCGTAGAACGACAAGGCATCGGTGTACTTATACACAAGGCCCGCGCGCGGCACCCATTTCTGCCCGTTGCTGTCGGTGTTGGCGTGGAAAGGCACGCCTTTGCCGGCGTACTGGTCGTACGCCTGGAAGCGCGCGCCGGCCACCAGAATCCACTGCTCGTTGAGGTGGATGGAGTCCTGCAGGAACACCGAATCGCTGCGCAGCTCATCGGTCTGCGCGCTGTCGGGCGCACTGACGGTGGTGCCCGGCACTTCCTGACCATAGATCGGGTTCACGTAGCTGAACTGGGTGCGACTTTTCTGGCGGATCAGGTCTTCGCGGAAGATCTTGCGGTATTCGTCGTCGATGCCGAACAGCAGGTCATGCTGCATGCCGAGCACATTCACGTTGCCTTCGAGGCTGGCGGTGGTGAAGCGGTCAGTGCTGATCGCATTCCGGGTGCCGTCCATGCTGCGGGTCAAGGTGCCCTTTTGGGTGTCGATGGCAGTCACGCGCACCTGGCTGGCGTCGTAGGTTTCACGGTTCCAGCTGTAGCCGAAATGGGCCTTCCAATTGTCGTTGAGTTCGTGGTCGGCTTCGAAGTGATAGAGATCCGAACGCCCTTCCATGTTGTTGAACGGCTCGTCGAGACGCTCATTGCGCGAGATGTCCAGCGGATGGTTGGTCCGTGGATCGATCAACGTGCCACGGTCGAACGGCGTAAGGAATTCGCGGTGCTCATAGGCGAACAGCAATTGAGTGCTTTCGCCGAACCAGGCCAGCGACGGTGCGACCAGACTCTCGCGATGCACACCGAAGTTGCGCCAGTAATCTTCGTCTTCGTGGTCCAGCACCATGCGGTAGGCCAGCCCGGAATCGCCGAGGGCGCCGGTGCTGTCGAGACCGCCGCCGCTGCCATTCTTGCCGTCGCCATAGGTCGAGCCGCGCAAGGTCAAGGCGTTGTACTGCTCAAGCTCGGGCTTCTTGCTGACCATGTTGACCACGCCACCCGGATCCTGAATGCCGTAGAGCAACGAGGCCGGGCCCTTGAGCACTTCAACCCGGTCGACACTGGCGTTGAGGCCACGGCCCTGCACGATCGGCATGCCGTCCCGCATGATCGAGCCGTTACGGTTGTCGCCAAAGCCACGGACCATCACCGAATCCTGAGTACTGCCCAAGGTGTTGGCCTGGGTGATGCCGCTGACATTGGCCAGAGCGTCATCGAGATTGCGCGGAGCCTGGTCGCGGATGACCTGGGCCGGGACCACGTTGATGGTCTGCGGGATTTCCTGAATCGGGGCCGAGGAGCGCATCACCGAAGAGGTCGGTGGCGGCTGGTAGCTCATGGAATCGTCCATCACCGATGAGATCGTGGTCGCGCCCAGGTTCAATGCGCCTTCGGTGGGCTTCGGCTCCAGGGCCATGGTGTGGCCGTCGGTGCGACGGAAGGTCAAACCCGAACCGCTGAGCAGACGTTGCATGGCCTGTTCGGCGCTCATCTGACCATTGATTGCCGGCGCATTGAGGCCGTATGGCGCTTCATCGGTGTAGACGACGCTGATGCCGGTCACCCGGCTGAAATCACTCAGGGCCTGGGGCAGCGGTTTGGCGGCCAGGGAAAAACTGAACTGCGCATGTTGCTGGCTGTTGCCGGCCTCAGCGGCCAGCGCCACACTCAGCGGCAACAACGCCAATGCCGAATAACTCAACGCAGACACACCCAACCATTGTTTGACCGAACCCGATTTTGCCCTGGACTTCATGACTCATGACCTGTGTAGAACCGCAACGGATGCGAATGACTCGCAGTTTCAGTCACTACACGAATGGCAATCGGGTTTACCTCATCATATTTTGAAAATATTTTTTGAAGATTATGGTGCTTGATGAACCTCTATCGCTGGCAAGCCAGCTCCTACAGGGGAACGCATTTCAAATGTAGGAGCTGGCTTGCCAGCGATGGGGCCATTAGCCTCAACGCAGAATAATCAGATGCCCCAAAACCTGATGCTGCTCAAACCCCAACACCCCCTGCAACGAACTCAACACCGCCTGCGGGTTCTTGCTCGGGAAGCTGCCACTGACCCGGCGTGCCGCCAGTTCATCGTTGAGCAACACGATCCGTCCGGGGTAATAGCGCCCCAAATCCTGCACCACATCGGCCAACGTCGCCTTGTAGTAATTGAGCCAGCCCTGACGCCATGCCAACTGCGCTTCGCTGTCCACCTCGTGAAGCTTTTGCGCCGAGCCTTCGCCGTAGGCCACTTGCTGGCCGGCGGTGAGAATTTGCTGTTCGGCGTTCTTTTCCGCCGACACGCCAACCCGCCCCGACAACACCGTGACCTGCGCGCCACGGGGCTGCAAACGGACTTCGAACTGCGTGCCCAGGACCCGCGCCTGCCCTTTCCCGGCGTCCACCACAAACGGCTCGCCGGTGTGGGTGACGCTGAAAAAGCCGGCGCCGCGGCGCAACTGCACATGGCGCTCGCCGCGGCTGAAATCCACCGCGATAGCACTGTCGGCGTCCAGGGTGACTTGCGATTGATCGGCCAGGGTCACGGTGCGAATTTCCCCTGGCGCCGAGACATAATCGGCCCCCAGGTCATCGATCCAGCGCATCGGCTGCCAACCTGTGCCGAGACTGATCATCAATAGCAGGCAAGCGGCCATGGCCAAGGCACCGGACCAGCGCCCGACGGTGCTGCGCCGCGAGCGATGCATCGCCTTGAGGTACCCCTGCAAGACAAAGGCGTCTTCATGGGCGAGGGTGCGCGCGGGCACTTCGCTCAACTCCCACAGCACTTGCGCCTGGGCATACGCCTCGGCATGGGCGGGGTCGGCCTGCAACCATTGGCTGAACGTAGCCTGGTCACCGCTGCTTGGCTGGTCATGCAACAGGCTCAGCCAGGCCAGCGCGGCCTGCTCCTGCGCGGGCGTCGGAATGACGCGGTCAAAGTGGTTCACGGTGCTTTCCCTGGCATACGCGTTTCGGGTTCCCGAAGGCTGGCCTTGCAAGCTTCGAGGGCGCGCATCATATGTTTTTCCACGGCACTTTGGGACAAACCCATGGCCTTGGCGATCTCGGCGTACTTACGGCCATGAATGCGATTGAGCAAAAAGATCTGCCGCGTACGCTCCGGCAAGGCGCGCAACGCCGCTTCGACATGACGCAAATCGTTGCCCGCCTCCAGTGCCGCCTGCGGTCCGCTGCCGTGGCTGTCCGGCGGCTCGACCATCAAGCCTTCACTGGCCCGGACTCGCGTGCCTTCACTGCGTAAATGGTCGATGGCGATGTTGCCAGCGCAGCGCAGCAGGTAAGTGCTGAGTTCCTCGACCTGCACCAGCGGCCGCCGCCAGAAACGCAGGAACAAATCCTGTACCAGGTCAGCCGCCGTCGCCCGGCAACCGACGCGACGATTCACCAACGCCTCCATTTGCGAGCGCTGGGAAAGAAAGACCTGGAGAAAATGCGCACGGTCGCCGCGTTGTTGATCGCGCTCGATATCGCGGGGGTCGGGTGGGAGAGTGATCATGGTTCATGTTTCGATCTGAAAACCGGTGAGGCCACGACAGCGTCAGGGGGCCGGCAAGGCCGCAATATTAATGATAAATATTCTCATATGCAAAAGGATCGGGTGCAGCCCTCTATTACGCCCATTGGCTGCACCGCAAACCTGGCTGTCCCCACGGCCATGCCAATGGCCATGGAATCCAAAAGCCACCCAAACGAAAACGGGCCCGCAATGCAGGCCCGTTTTCATGGGAAGGTAAAAAGTGGATCAGGTGTCAGCCGTTAAGCGCCGCCTGTTCGTTTTCCAGAAACTCTTCTTCCAGCAGCTGGTCGGCATGGGCGCCACTCTCGATGGGCACCACATTAGCTCGTTTGCCGCGTAACTTGCCGAACATATGCTCCAGCGCATGTTCAAGTTTGGTGGCCGCTCCGTCGATCGCCTGCTCCATGGTGGAGGCTTTATGGGTGACGGAAACCGGTTGATGGCCTTTTGGCCGCGCCTCCAGTTGGCAGCGCATGTCATGGGGACCCGGCTTGTCGCCGTTCTCGTCCCGCAGGTGAACCTCGACGCGTGTCAGGTCCTCTTCGTAGCGTTCGAGCGTGCTCTCAATGGTCGTACGTACCCACTCCTCCAGTCGTTTACTGCCTTGAATATGGTTATCGCTATTGACTTGGATTTGCATAGTTCATCCCTTATTTCAGCTAGCTCGCGAGAGGCCGGTCAGTGAGCCCTTGGGCGTCGTCACCGTGACCTCTTACTTACACAATCGGTCTGTACGCTGAACAATTCAACCCCTGAAAAAAGATAAATATTCATACGCAAAAAAAGCCGGACAACGAGCAAAAGCGCTGTTAAGGTCGGGAGTTGGGTCGCCCTGTTTACCCGTCCAAATTCCTCACATCTGCCGCTCCCCCAGCGGATGCAGACTGCGAAAGATCCCCGCTTCTTCCACCAGCCAGTCATGCACCGCACGCACGCCGGGATGGCTCAATGCACCCGGTGCATAGAGCAACATGTAGCGTTTGTGGTTAGGCACCGCCAGGCCAAACGGCACGATCAACGCCCCGCGTTCCAGTTCATCGTTGAGCAGCGTTCGTCGGGCAATCGCCACGCCCATCCCGGCGATGGCCGCTTCGATGGTCAGGTGGTTGCGATTGAAGGTATGCCCGCGTCGCACATCCGCCCCCTCGAAGCCGATGGCATTGAGGTAAAACTCCCATTCCGCGTACTCGTAGCTGCCACGCCAGGCGGTGATGTCGTGCAGCAAGGGAAAGTGCATCAGGTCTGCCGGACCATGCAGCGGCGGACGACCACGCAACAGGCTCGGCGCGCACACCGGAAAAATCTGTTCATCAAGCAAGGCTGTGGATAACAGACCCGGATAGCTGCCGTCGTTCAGGTCGATCGCCAGGTCGAAGTCGCCTTCATGCAACGGTACGCTGCTGTCCTCGGCCACCAGGCGCAACTGAATGTCCGGAAAACGCTGCTGCAAACGCGGCAGGCGCGGCGTCAGCCATTTGCTCAGGAACGACGGAATCGAACGCACCCGCAGAATTCCGCTGATCATGCCCGCGTCCAGTCGCCGCAATTCCGCGTCGATGCTGCCAAAGGCCTCGTTGACGGTAATGGCCAGGCGCTGGCCTTCGGCGCTCAGCTCCACGCCGCGGGCACGGCGGTGAAACAGGCGAAAACCCAGGCGTTCTTCCAGCTGGCGGATCTGCTGGCTGACCGCCCCCGGCGTGATGTGCAGTTCTTCGGCACATCGGGTGAACGACAGGTGCCGCGCGGCACAGGCAAACACGTTCAGCCAGACATACGTCTGGGCGTGTAATTGACGGCTCATCGTTTAGTCCTGCTAAAGGATGTCTTAGGAATTTTCGTTGGTCACGTAGGACCTTGGCGGGCAGTATCACCGACATTGCGCTTGTCCTACAAAAATGGCGGCGACTCCTCTTCCATTCCTTGTGCAGGCTTTAGCATGGCTATCAGTGTTTTCGATCTCTTCAAAGTCGGCATCGGTCCGTCCAGCTCCCATACCGTCGGTCCGATGCGCGCCACCGCGACCTTTGCCCGGCAACTGGTCGAACAGGGTTTGCTGGCTGACGTGCGACGAGTGGAGATTCGCCTTTACGGTTCACTCTCGGCCACCGGCGTCGGCCACGCAACGGACCGCGCCTGCGTCATGGGCCTGATGGGCGAATGGCCCGACAGCATCGATCCCGGCACCATCGACAACCGCATTCACACCCTGCGCGAAACTGGCAGATTGTGTCTGGCAGGCGTTGCGGAAATTGCCTTCGACTGGCAACGCGATCTCCTGTTGCTCGACGAGAGCCTGCCCTACCACCCCAATGCCATGTCCCTGACAGCCTTCGGCGAATCCGGCGAACTGTTCGAGCAAACCTATTACTCGGTGGGCGGTGGCTTCATCATCGAAGCGGCCGAAGCCGAATCCGGGATCGCGCCGACCGGCGATGTGGTGCTGCCTTACGACTTTTCCAGTGCCGCCGAACTGCTCAAGCTCTGCAACGAGCACGGGCTGCGGGTGAGCGAACTGATGATGGCCAACGAGCGGGCATGGCGCAGCGACGCGCAGATCCGCCAAGGCCTGTTGCATATCTGGTCGGTAATGCGCGAGTGCGTCGAGCAGGGTTTACGCCACGAAGGCATTCTCCCCGGCGGCCTGAATGTTCCGCGTCGAGCGGCGAAACTGCATCGCAGTCTGCAGGAAATCGGCAAGCCGAATGTCATCACCTCCACGCTGTCAGCGATGGAGTGGGTCAACCTGTACGCGCTGGCGGTCAACGAAGAAAACGCCGCCGGCGGGCGCATGGTCACGGCACCGACCAACGGCGCGGCGGGGATCATTCCGGCGGTGCTGCACTACTACATGAAATTCAATGCCGACGCGACTGACGACGATGTGCTCGCGTTCTTCCTGGGCGCAGCTGCCGTCGGCATCCTGTGCAAGAAAAACGCTTCGATCTCCGGGGCCGAAGTCGGCTGCCAGGGCGAAGTCGGCTCCGCCTGCGCCATGGCCGCCGCGGGCTTGGCAGAGGTGCTAGGCGCCACCCCGGAACAGCTGGAAAACGCCGCCGAAATCGGCCTGGAACACAACCTCGGCCTCACCTGCGACCCGGTTGGCGGACTGGTGCAAGTGCCGTGTATCGAGCGCAACGCTATCGCCGCCGTGAAAGCCATCAACGCCACACAAATGGCCCTGCGCGGCGACGGCAAACACTTCATTTCCCTGGACCGGGTGATCCGCACCATGCGTGACACCGGGGCCGACATGCACGACAAGTACAAAGAGACGTCACGGGGCGGACTGGCGGTGAACTGGGTGGAATGTTGACCGTTTTGGAGGCACGTCGAGGTTTATTGCCCTCAAACGTGCAGAAAACGCGGCCCCTGTAGGAGCGAGCTTGCTCGCGAAAAACCCTCAGGCGCCGCAAACCATCTGGTTTGACGCGTTATCGTTCACGACCATCGCGAGCAGGCTCGCTCCTACAGAACGTGTTTTTTTGTCCGACAATTTTGTCGGCATGCCCCTTGCTACATCCTGTGTTGGAACAATGATGGCGAAATGGCCGGTGGTCAGGCATTGCGAACCAACCCGATCACGGCCGGTCAACAACTGCAGGTTCAATCAAGCGGTGACGCATCATGGACAACCCTTTCCAGCTCATTACCGATGCCTTCGCAGCGGAGTATCAGATCAACCTGAGCATTCAGGGCCTGGACGGCAGCATTATGCTGACCCTTTCGGACAATGGCCGCGTGGTGGCCAAACGCATGATCAGCGCCGAACAACGCAATGACCCACAACGTCTCAAGCGCCTGGTTCAAAGCATTCAATTCGGCATTGCCATCGAACAAGGCCACAGCGCCGTGACCATTCTCGAAGCCATGACCACCGGCGGCGGTCGGACCTTGCCGCCACCCGCCGTCAAAGGGCGGCTGCGCCCCACGCTCGGGCTCTAGATTTCGCCCTTCTCGACCTCTGGATGTTCACTGGAGCCCGCACCGATCTTGCGTTGCGGGTTCTCGATCTTCACCGAGGGAAATTGCGACGAAGCGTAACGCACCACCAGAATCGCAAACGCCAGCAGCAGGATCCCGCCGCACAGGTAAATGATCCCCAGGTCCGGCGGGTTGTGGTGCGAAACGTTGGAGATCAGCAACCGCGTCAGCGCGGTGATCGCCACGTAGATCAGGAAGCGCACGGGCATGTGGTTGGTCTTGAAGTAAATCCCGACCATCGCCCCCAGCTCCAGGTAGATGAACAGCAGCAAGATGTCATCGATCTTGATGTGCCCCGCTTCGATCATCCCGAGAAATTCCATCACCGCCGCCCACGCGGTCACCGCACCAATGGCGAACAGCGCCAGGTAGTGAAAGGTTTCGACGAACAGATTGCCCAGGGACTCGGCCAGTTCATGCACGCTCTGCCGCAGTTTTTCGGCCCAGTTGATTTTCACGATGATGCTTCCTTAGGTCGGTTCGACCGGATGATGCGGGTTGGACGTGACGGTTTTTCTGCATGCAGAAAAAAGGCCAGCCCATGATGGCGAGCCGCTCTGGATTGTGCGCCGTGGCGTTTGGTCGCACCAGCGCAGCACCTGCCCTGACAAATGTCGAATCCGGACTACATTAAAAAGCCACTACCCAAAAGACAGGGTTTCGCTTATCCTTTTCGCTGTATATAGATACAGTAGTCGAAACCGACAACCAATGTGAAGGCATGTGAGGTGGTGAATGGCCGTCGAAGTGGTATACCGCAGCAGCCGAGATCTGGAGCGCTTGTTCATGGATAAAGCCGAAGCTGACCGTCATGACAAAATGCTCGAACTGGCCGAATTGCTGGCTGAAGTGTTGCAGAAAGCCGTTCCGTCCCTGACCGAGCAGCAAGTGGAAGAAGCCGGGATCTACATGGCGAAGAATCGCGATGTGTTCGCCAAGGCGTTCAAGAGCCAGCCGGACGCCCTGTCCGAACTGCTTGCGGCACCTGTTGAAGTCGTGGAACCGGTTGTAGTGGCTGAGGTGGTTGAAGCCGCTGAGCCGATTACCCCGGCCAAGCCTGCCAAGGCCCCCAAAGCCGCCAAGTAAGCAAAGCCCAAATTGAATAGGCCCTGAGTCGAAGGACTCAGGGCCTTTTTCATGCCGGTGGAAAACAAGCCTGATTCACCGGTACAACACTTTCTCCGCCAACTCGTCGGCAACCCGTGCGGGGGAGCGTTTTTCCGCCTGGGCGTGGGCGAACACTTCGGTCAGGCGCGAGCTGATTTTCGACAGGTGTGCGGTGATGGTCGACAGCTCTTCGCCGCGGTGCTTGAGCGACACGTAAATCAGCCCACCGGCGTTGATCACGTAATCCGGTGCGTACAGGATGCCCCGCCGCTCCAGTTGGTCGGCGACATCCAGATGCGTCAACTGATTGTTCGCCGAACCGGCCACCGCCGAGCAGCGCAATTGCGTCACGCTGTGGCTGCTCAGCACCCCGCCCAAACCGCACGGCGCAAGAATATCGCAAGGCGTGCTGAGCAGTGCGTCGTTGGCGATGGGGTGAGCCCCGAGTTGCTCCATCGCCAGTTGCACCTTGCCGTGATCGATATCGCTGACCAGCAATTCGGCCCCGGCGGCGTGCAACTGTTCTGCCAGGGCATAGCCGACGTTGCCCAGGCCTTGAATGGCGACGCGCAGGCCTTCGAGGTTATCGCTGCCCAGTCGCGCCATCGCCGTGGCGCGAATGCCGGTGAATACGCCCATCGCCGCGTGCGGCGCGGGGTCGCCCGCCGAGGTGGTGCTGGTGACGTGTTGAGTCTGTTGGGCGATGCAATCCATGTCCGCCACTGAGGTGCCACTGTCGATGGCCGTGATGTAGCGCCCGTCGAGCTGATTGATACAGCGCCCGAAGGCTTCGAACAGCGCGGCGCGATTGGCCACGTGAACGGGGCGAATGATCACCGCCACGCCGCCGCCTTGGGCCAGGCCGGCCAGCGCAGCTTTGTAGCTCATGCCCTGGGCCAGGCGCACAGCGTCCTCGACCGCGGACTCGTCGCTGGGGTAGGCAAGGTAACGACAACCACCCAGGGCAGGCCCCAGCCGGCTGTTATGAATGGCAATGACCGCCTTCAACCCGGTGACCGAGTCAACGCTCAGATGCAGCGATTCAAGGCGAGTGCTTTGCATGAGAGCGAACATCGTAAGGCTCCCGAATCACTTCTTGTAGTCGCCAGTATAGGCTTGCGCCCAAAAATTGCAGAAGCGCACAGGAATAAGCACGGCCACGATGCTGGCTTTCGGAAATAACCTGTATTCGCCCTGGTGCGGCACTGGACGAATGCCGGAGAGGGGGCTAAAACGAGGCATTGCCCGGAGATTTTGATGACCCCGCGCCAATCGTTTTTCGCCTGCCTGCAACGTTCACCGCCCGCGCTGTTCGAGGCGGCACTGTGGATTGCGGCTGAGCACGACAGCGAGCTGAACCCGCAGGCACTGCTGGCCGATTTCCAGGAATTGCAACAACGAGTCAGTGGTGGCTTGCCGATGCTGCCGGTCAGTGAACTGGCCCAGCCGTTGCTGCGGCGTATGAACGACCTTGGTTTTGCCCAGGACGATTTCACGCCATTGCGCCCGCAAGTGGCACTGCTTGACAAAGTTCTGGAACTCCGACGAGGGCAACCCTTGACGCTGGGGCTGATTGCACTGGAGTTGGCCCGGGGCCTGGAGATTCCCATGGTCGGGGTCAACTTCCCCGGACATTTCCTGCTGCGGGTGCCGGGCGCCGATCATTTGCTCGACCCCTGCGGCGGCCGTCGCCTTTATCCGAACGATTGCCGGGAATTACTGCACCGCCAGTACGGCCCGAACATTAAGCTCAGTGCCGAGCACCTGGAGACCGCCGAGCCGGTGCAGATGCTGCAACGGCTGTCGCGCAACCTGCGCCAGTTGTACCTGTCCCACGACGATTTCATCAATGCCTTGATCGACGCCGAGCGCGTCCTGGAACTGGGCAATGCCACTGCCGCCGACTACCTGGCCCGGGCCAGCCTGTATCAACGGCTGGACTGCCCGAATGCCGAGCGTTTTGACCTTGAGCATGCGCTGCTGCTCAGCGACGATCCGATCCAGCGGATTCGCCTGACGGAACGACTGGGGCATTTGCCGCCGAATTCCATCGTTCACTGATCACAATAAACCTTGTGGGAGCGGGCTTGCTCGCGAAGAGGGCGTGTCAGCCAACAATAATGTGGCTGATACACCGCTTTCGCGAGCAAGCCCGCTCCCACATTGGGTTATGGCGTGTCTGGCTGGTTCGCCGGATGCGCCTTGATGAACGCCGGGTGCATCGCCGCCAATGCAGCCACTCGCCGGATGCGCGGATAAGCCTCAAGGGAAACATTGAAGCGCTCGGCCGCGTACAACTGCGGGATCAGATAGACGTCCGCCAACCCCGGCTCGGGACCGAAACAGTAACCGTCATCACCGATCAACCGCTCCACCGTGGCCAACCCCTGGCCGACCCAGTGGCCGATCCACTCCACCACCTGCGGTTCGTCGTGGCCCAACTGACGTAGCCGATTGAGCACACTAACGTTGTGCAACGGATGCACATCGCAGCCGATCACTGCCGCCACACCACGTTCATGGGCGCGGGTGGCGAGGTCCCTGGACAGCAGTGGCACCTGTGGATAACGTTCTTCCAGGTATTCGATGATGGCGGGAGACTGGATCAGCAATTCGCCTTCATCGGTGCGCAAGGCCGGCACCCGGCCTTGCGGGTTGACGCCCAGATAAGGCGGCTGCCGATGCTCGCCGCCCTGCGGCGCGATCAGGTTGACCGGCAAGGATTGATAATCCAGGCCCTTGAGCGCCAATGCGATACGCACCCGGTACGACGAAGTCGATCGGTAGTAGGTATAGAGTTCCATGCCCCGCTCCTGTTAACGCGCCGGCAGCACTTTGCCGCGGCACTCACCGAAACCGATGGAAGCGAAACCGTCGCGGCGGCAGCGGCCGCGCAGGATGATTTCGTCACCGTCCTCAAGGAATTTACGCACCTCGCCCGATGCCAGTTCGATCGGTTTTTTACCACCCTCGGTAATTTCCAGCAGGCTGCCGAACTGACCGTTCTCAGGGCCCGACAACGTGCCCGAGCCAAACAAATCACCGGCCTGCAATTGGCAACCATTGACGCTGTGGTGCGCGACCATTTGCGCCACGGTCCAGTACATGTGCTGGGTGTTGCTCAACGTCAGGCGATGGGCTGGCAGGTTCTGTTCACGCATGGCCTCGGTGAGCAGCAACACTTCCAGTTCGATGTCGAACGCGCCAGCGGCCTGATCACGCTTGTCGAGCAGATACGGCAGCGGCTGCGGATCGCCTTGCGGACGCGCAGGCTGGGCGCGACGGAATGGCTCCAGCGCTTCGGCGGTCACGATCCACGGCGAGATGCTGGTGATGAAGCTTTTCGACAGGAACGGCCCCAGCGGCTGGTATTCCCAAGCCTGGATGTCCCGTGCCGACCAATCGTTGAGCAGGCAGAAACCGGCGATGTGATCGGCCGCATCGCCAATGGCAATCGAGTCGCCCATGTCATTGCCCTGGCCGATCCAGATGCCCAGCTCCAGTTCGTAGTCCAGGCGCGCGCAAGGGCCGAACGTCGGTTCGCTCTGACCGGCCGGCAATGTCTGGCCTTTGGGACGGCGTACATCGGTACCGGACGGGCGAATGGTCGACGCACGACCGTGGTAGCCGATTGGCACGTACTTGTAGTTCGGCAGCAACGGGTTGTCGGGACGGAACAGTTTGCCGACGTTCTGCGCGTGCTCGATGCCGACGTAGAAGTCGGTGTAATCGTTGATTTTCGCCGGCAGGTGCATCTCGCAATCCGCCGCCAGTGGCAGCAGTTTCGCCCCTTGGGCTTCGATCTTGCCGTGCAGGGTGCTGCCTTCGGTGAACAGCTCCAGCAAGCGTTCACGCAGGGCCACACGGGCCTCGCGCCCCAGTTCGAAGAAAGCATTCAACTGGCCGCCACGGGTGGCCTCGACAGCAGCCTTCGCGGCGCCATCGAACAACCCGGCCTCCAGGGCCGCTTGCAGATCAAAGATATGCTCGCCAATGGCCACGCCACTGCGCGGTGCCGAGCCGTTGAGGCTGAACACGCCCAGCGGCAGGTTTTGCAGCGGAAAATCAGCATGGTCGTTGGCGGATTCAACCCAGCTGCGAGTGATGGAAGTCTGCGTCATGGGTTATCTCCGGGTCGGGTCAAAAGTAGCTGGCAGCGTAGCCCAGCAGGCATCGTAAGTGTTTTGCAGTTGCGGGCAATCGAGGGCGAAACGGCTTGGGCGCAACACCTGGCTGGTTTCGAACATGAATGCCATGGTGTTGTCGATTTTCGCCGGCTTGAGGTCAGCGTTGATCGCTTTTGTGCAAGTTTCACCGTCCGGACCGTGGGCGCTCATGCAGCTGTGCAACGATGCACCGCCGGGCACAAAGCCTTCAGCCTTGGCGTCGTATTCGCCCTGGATCAAGCCCATGAACTCGTTCATCAGGTTGCGGTGGAACCACGGTGGACGGAAGGTTTTCTCGGCCACCATCCAGCGCGGCGGGAAGATCACGAAGTCGAGGTTGGCCAGGCCGTGGACGCTGGTTGGCGAGGTCAACACCGTGAAGATCGACGGATCAGGGTGGTCGAAACTGACGGTGCCGATGGTGTTGAAACGCCGCAGGTCATATTTGTACGGCACGTTATTACCGTGCCAGGCGACCACGTTGAGCGGCGAATGATTGAGTTCGCACGCCCACAACTGGCCGAGGAACTTCTGCACCAGCGTGGTGGGTTGCTGCAGGTTTTCGTAGGCGGCCACCGGGGTCAGAAAGTCCCGTGGGTTGGCCAGGCCATTGCTACCAATCGGCCCCAGGTCCGGCAGACGCAGCGGCGCACCATGGTTTTCGGCGACATAACCGCGGGCTTGCGGATCGAGCAGTTCGATGCGGAATTTAAGGCCGCGTGGCAGTACGGCAATTTCCAGCGGTTGCAGCTCAAGCACGCCGAGCTCGGTGGCAATGCGCAGGCGCCCCAGTTCAGGCACCAGCAACATCTCGCCGTCAGCATTGAAGAACACACGCTCCATGGAGCGGTTGGCGCGGTAGTTGTAGATGCTGATCCCGGCCGGTTTTTCTGCGCCCGAGTTGGCGGCCATGCTCACCAGACCGTCGATGAAGTCGGTCGGCTCGGCGGGAATCTCCAGCGGGTTCCAGCGCAGGCGATTGGGAGTCACGTCACCCAATGGACCACCAGCCAGTTGCCGATCAAGTTTGACGAACGCCGGATGATTGGCCGATGGCTGAATGCGGTACATCCAGGTGCGACGCGCCTCGCTGCGCGGCATGGTGAATGCCGTACCGGAGAACAGTTCGGTGTAAAGGCCGTACGGGGCTTTTTGCGGGGAGTTCTGGCCGACGGGCAATGCGCCGGGCAACGCTTCGCTGCTGAATTCGTTACCGAAGCCTGACAGGTAAGCCAGCGCTGGCGTCGTTGAATCGGAGTTCATGGAGCCTCCTGAACAGGGAGTCGGCAATGGCCGGTCGCTCTGTTGCAGAGTTCGTGGCATGCCTGGGTTATTTTTATCGTAATTCAATTACGCATAACGTAATTTGATTGGTATTGACCGTCAAGCTATAAAGACGCCCATTCGTCCCGGGATCCCAGCCACCATGGAAAAAACCAGCGACAACAACGGTAAACAGAAAGTCCGCTCGGCCGAGGTTGGCACCGACATCCTCAAGGCGTTGGCCGAGTTGTCGCCCTCGACTTCGCTGTCGCGCCTGGCCGAACACGTGCAGATGCCGGCGAGCAAGGTTCACCGCTATTTGCAGGCCTTGATCGCCAGTGGATTCGCCGAACAGAACGCCGCCACCAACCATTACGGCCTTGGTCGCGAAGCCTTGCGCGTAGGGTTGGCGGCACTCAACAGTATGGACGTGCTGAAAGTCGCCGCCCTGCCCCTGGCTGAATTGCGCGACGACTTGAACGAAACCTGTTTTCTGGCGGTGTGGGGCAATCAGGGCGCGACCGTGGTGCATATCGAACCGGCGGTGCGTGCGGTGACGGTGGTGACACAACTGGGCTCGGTGTTGCCGCTGCTCAGCTCCTCCACCGGACTGGTCTTCGGCGCTTACCTGCCTGCGCGTGAAACCGTGGACCTGCGCGATCAGGAATTGCAGAACAGCACCGCCCACGCCTTGGCCGACCAGCAGGCGTACACGACGATGTGCGAACAGATCCGCCAACGGGGCCTGCATCATGTGCATGGATTGTTGATGCCGGGTGTGGATGCCTTGTCGGCACCGGTGTTCAACGCGATGGGCAAGATTGCGGCAGTGCTGACGGTGGTGGGGCCGACGTCGCTGTTCCATGCCGACGAAAATGGCCCGGCGGCGCAGCGATTGCTTGCCGCGACCCGGGCCATCAGTTGGCGGATGGGATATGAAAATCGCCCCCAATCAAACCAGGAAGTCAGGAGCAATATCGATCACTAGCCTGCTGATATCTTGAGTTGTTACCTGTGTATGCACATGTTCATCTTTTGTACTGTAGGCGACCGAGAAAACGCCGATATGCTCGCCATGGTAAAACGGAATTTCATTGTGCTGCAGGTAGTAGTGTAGATCTTCGGCCAGACTTCGGGAGTGCAGAACTTTGCGCTCACCGGAGTCTTCAATGAAACTGGTTACATACACCGCATTAATATCAACTTCGGGCATTCCATACTTTACCACCCTATGAACCTCTTCAAAGCTCAATGATTTTACCGAGCGTTTGGAAAGATTGACCGAAGGTGCGCTGGTTAACACCCTGACGATCTGCACGACAAGATCTTCAAAACTCAACAAGTCCAGCCCCGCAACCCGATCTTTCGATGCGAATGAAAACTGCCGTTTGAAAACGCCATTGATGCCTTGTACGTAATTGGGCAGTTGTTCTTTTTCAACCCACTCAAGAGTCTCATCGAACAATGTCCTTGAGAACTCCACATCGTCATGCAATACGTCGACCAGCGTATTCAGGTAGGTATTGAAAGGGCTGACACTGAATTTTTGAAGCTGCTCGGTCAATAGCACCTCTACTGCAAAACCCGGGCGAGTTTTCTTCAAGGCAAGAATTCGTGGATCGCTATAAGAATATAAACTTTTATTCATAAAAACTTCCTGTCATGTTATTTGGATCGAGCGTCCTGCCGACCCGTTAGTTACTTGCATCTGATTTGCGCTACTCACTGAGCGCAAATCTACAGCAGAAAGCCTACCAAACAACACAACGCACATGTATGCAATCGTTAAGCAAAGATTCAGGATATTTAATCAGCCAACAATTCCTATTGCCTTGGCCTTGGCTACTGCTTGTGTACGTCGTTCTACACCCAACTTGCTGTGAATTCGTCGAGCATGAGTTTTAACCGTATGCAATGAAATGAACAGTTGCTCGGCGATTTGTTGATTGGAGTTGCCTTGTGCAATAAGACCGAGCACTTCAAGTTCTCGTGAACTCAACAAGCCTGCATCAGTCGCCAGTATGGCCTGCGGTACTTCTTCGCGCACACGGCCGAGCAAATCCGGCTGGCGCAAACATAACTCGCGCAATGCCTGCTGCCCGTTACAGCGATTCACCAGCGCCAGGCCCGCCTCGAGTGCTGTCCTGGCCAACGCTGGCTCGCCAATCAGGTCGGCCACTTCGCAGATCACCAATTGCAACTCCGCTTCCAACGCCAGCATCGCATGCCGTTGCGCGTCTTCGAGCAATTCCTTGAGTTGATCCAGCGGGTCCTGCGCTTGATGCAGATGAGTTTGCGCGAGCACCAGTTGGTATTCGATTCGGGAAATCAATTGCAGCGTGGCCGGAGGGGCCTGGCGCGCATGGGGCCCACGGTAATGCCGCAAGACCCGGGTCAGCGCCTCCCGCGCCAACTCCGGGCGCCCTTGTTGCAACCAGAAATGACTGCTGATTTGCAGCAGCACGCCGCGATAAACCGTGTCGGGAATCTGTCGCTGCTGCATCAACCGCTCGGCCTCGCGCAGACGATCAAACGCAAGGGCATAGTCGCGTTGATTGGCCGCCATCTGCGCCTGCCCGAGAAAGCCGTACAACACGTGTTTGTCCTGACTGTGCAGGCAATCATCAAGGCCAGCCTGGAAACACTCGCCGGCCAGTTCGTCTTGCCCCATGCACAGGGCCAACCGCCCACGCCGCAAAGCGATTCGCCCCAGCAGCGGCGTCGGTCGATCCGCCTGCCGACTGAGCATTTCATTAATGTCGGCCAACAACTGCCCGGCTCGCCGGGGTGCACCACGCTGCTCCAGCAACTGCGCATGATCGAGTTCCAGCAAACCCTCAAACAACAACGAGCCTTGAGCCCGCGCCAGGCACAGCGCCTCACGATTGAAGGCCTGGGCGGCGTCGAGGTCGGCATTGAGCAATGCCTGCTGGGTCAACCCGGACAGGCACAACAATCGCGCAGGCCACGCCTCGGCCGCCAGTTCGTCCAGCGCCTCGATAAAATGTGCCCGTGCGGCCGGCATGCGCCCCTGCAAATGCAGTAACCAACCTTGTTGCGCCTGCCAGCGCGCCAGCAGTTGCCGTTGCAAGAATGCCGTCGGCTGCGGGGTGAACCGCGCCAACTGCCCAATGCACGCGGCCGCCTGCTCGAAGCGCCCGGCAAATAGCAGGGCGGCGGTAATCAACCCCACCCGTTGCGGTGTCCCCAGGGTCAATTGCTCACCCAGGCGCTCATGCAGCTTGAGCAACAGGCTGACATTCTGACGCTTGAACAAATGCTCAAAGCTGAAGTGCTGCAACAGGCTGACCGCGACCTCGTGCTCTTGTGCCAGCAACGCCTGCTCGAACGCACCCTGCCAGTCCTCTTTGGCGCTGAACCATTGGCAGGCGCGGCGATGCCAGGATCGTCCGGCCGAGATCGGTTCTTCACGCATCGCCCGGGCCAGTGGCTCGAAGATCCGCAACCATTCAACGGATTCCTCCCAAGGTTCAATGAAGCAACCCATTTCCTGCAACGCGTGCAACCACTGCGCACCCTCACCCGTTCCGAAAAGATGCTCGCACAAGCTGGCGTTGAAGCGTGGCAGATGAACCAACACCTGCCAGACCTCAACCAACTCCGGCGGCAAGGTGTTGAACAACTCGTGTTGCAGATAATCGAGCAGCGTCGCCGAACGCCCCTGCTCACCCGACCACGGACAACCATTGAGTAACGCGATCCGCACGCCAGCGCACCAGCCACCGCTGCGCTCAACCACCCTTGTGGCGGTTTGTGCAGCCAGGGTCGGCTCGACATGAGCGAGCAACTGCACGACTTCAGCCTCGGTGAACGCCAGTGCCCGACCTTCGCACTCGTACAAATCATCATCCAGCAGCAGCCGTGGCCAGTTGCAAGGTGGTCGTCGCCGGGAGCCCAGCCACCAGGTCAGTGCGGGACAGGCAACGGCCAACAGGCGATCGAGCATCCGATCGAGTTCCGGGTTGGGTACGCGGCAATAATCATCGAGAAACAGCCAGGTCGGCGTCTGTAATCGGGCCAGGTGTGCCAGCAACCCGGGTTCATCCGCCGAGGGCAGACCCAGCGCTTGCGCCAGGCGCAACAGAAAGTCGGCCGCACTCAACGACTTCCCCGCCAGCGGTAGCCAACAGACCCGATACTGCTCCGGTGCCCGCAGCAGGCATTCGGTGAGCAACGCGCTCTTGCCACTACCGGCCGGTGCGCAAAGCAACCTCACCCGTGCAGTCGAGACCAGCAGGGGCTCTATCAGCCGCTCGCGGGACAGATGATGGGACGACAGTCGGGGCAGGAAGCCAGGCCGGTCCAGACAGTGCGTCATTGCAGTCATAGTGGTGCGCCTTTTTTATAATTCTGGCGCCACCCTAGACCCCTCCCGAGCGCTTGTTGAAGAAGTATTCAACACGCTGATCGACCGCTATAAAAAAGGTGACCGCAAAGTCACCCTTTTGTGTAGGAGCCTGTAGGAAACCTACCGCACCCCCGTGCTACGCAAGGCTGCCGGCGTGTAGTCCCCCGCTTTTGCATCGATGTTGAATTCGAAGCTGCGCTTCTCTTCGTTCTTCATCCCCAGAGCGATATAACGACCGGCAATCAGGTCATACAGCGCTTCGACGGTGTAGGCCGGCACCTGGTGATCGTAGTAGAACTGGGCATGCCCCTCGGCGACGCGCCAGAGCTGGCCACGCCCGTCGTAGTGGTCGGCCAGCGCCACTTGCCAGCTGTCTTCATCGATGTACATGTGGCGCTTGGCGTACACGTGCCGCTCGTTCGGCTTGACCGTGGCGACGACTTCCCAGACCCGGTGCAACTCATAGCGAGTCAGGTCCTGATTGATGTGCCCGGCCTTGATCACATCGGTGTACTTGAGCTCGGGTGAATCGAGCTTGTAGCTGTTGTAGGGAATGTACATCTCCTTCTTGCCGACCAGTTTCCAGTCGTAGCGATCCGGTGCGCCGGAAAACATGTCGAAGTTGTCGGTGGTGCGCAGGCCGTCGGACGAGGTACCTACGCCGTCATAAGCCACCTGTGGCGCACGCCGTACCCGGCGCTGGCCAGCGTTATAGATCCAGGCCTTGCGCGGTTCCTTGACCTGGTCGAGCGTCTCGTGAACCAGCAACACGTTGCCCGCCAGCCGCGCCGGCGCAGTCACTTCCTGCTTGAAGTAGTTGAGGACGTTGTCGTCACTGCCCGGTTTCAGATCACCGAGCAACGACGGCACGGCGACTTCGTCCTTGAAGCGGATCACGGTGAAATCGCCATTGGACTGCGGGGTTGCCTGGGTGATGGTGCGGCGCAGATTGCCGCCGTGGTAACGAGTGACATGGTTCCAGATCACTTCCACGCCATTCTTTGGAATCGGGAACGCGTAGTAACGATTGCCGGTGAAGTTGGCCAGACCGTTACCGTCGTTGATCGGTGTTACGTTCAGTGCGCTGCGTTTGGCCGACTCATAGATTTCCGCGGGCAAAGCCACGGTGCGGTGGCTCGGGTAGACCGGAATTTTGTAAGTCTGCGGATAGCGCTTGAACATCGCGATCTGGCCGTCGGAAAGCTTGTCCTTGTACTGGTCGACGGTCGCAGCGGTGATTACGAACAGCGGCTTTTCCTTGGCGAACGGGTCGGCGAGGAAACCTTTGCTGTCCACCGCCCCTGCGTTTTTCGGGATGCCACCGGTCCAGGCCGGAATCGAGCCATCGGCATTGCCGGCCTTTTCCGCACCGAGCGGAGTAAGGCTGGTGCCGAGTTTGCCAGCTTCTTCCGGCGACACCGCCGCCATCACGTTGGCGGCCAGCAACCCGAGGGTCAGCGCGCCCAATTGCAGAATCATCTTGCGCATTGAAATCATCCTTTTCAGCCAGATCAGAAGTTCACACCAAAACTCAACGCCACGAAGTCACGGTCGGTGAGGACGTTGAAGTCCCCACCGAAAAAGTCGGTGTAACTGAGGCTCGCGGTGTAGGTGTTGCGATAGTCCGCATCGACACCGAGGCTGACGGCCTTGGCGCCTTCGTTGAACAGGCCGTTGGGGCCAAAGCCGGAGACATCGTGGGACCACGAGAGGTTGGGTCTGAAATTGATCCCGGCGATCAGGTTGTTGTAGTCGAGGATGGCCCTGGCGCGATAACCCCATGAAGTCGAGGTCACGAAGCCATCGGTATCACCGCCGAAACCATACTGGCCATACACCGAGTCACGGCCGTAGCGCAGTTTGGTACGCGACTCCAGACCGCCGACCCGGACCACTGCCGCCTCGCCCACCAGGGTCAGGCGATCCGCACCCGCGACCTGATCGATGAAGTGCGTCAGGGTGCTCTGCACCTGCGTCACTTCCTTGCGGCGGTAGCCTTTGTTGTCGGCCCCAGGCGATGTCGCAATCGGCGATGCCGCGCCTCCGGCGATCGGGTTGAGCATGGCCAGGGTCAGGTCGTTGGTGTTGACCTGCACCGGCGCGTTGGGGCGGTAGCTGATTTCGCCGGTCCACGCGGTGCCGGTGGATAACGTGGTGGAGAAGCTTGCACCGTAGAGGCGGATGTCCTCCGGGTATTCGAGGTAATACTGGCCGCGACCGAGCATTACACTTTGGGCGAGGCCTGACCCGCTGCCGGGGGCGATGCGGTTGGCGGTGGCGACAATCCCTGGAATGCTCGCCAGTGTACTGAGGCCGGCGGTGGTGGTCCCGACGTTCGGCGTGCGGCTGTGGTAATTCAAGAAATACAGGCCGTACTCGGTGTCGTCCCCCAGCCAGCGCAACGCCGTACCCCACTGCCCGGAATCCCGGGCATCGCGGTCACCGCCACGGGGAACGATCACGCCCTCCTTGCTGACTTCGAAGCCCTGGCCAAATGCAGCAGCAATCGGCTGCAACGGTGCAATGGCCGGACTGGCGACGGTGTAACCCTTGTTGCAGCCGTCCGCTACCACATCGACACCAAAGAAAGTGCCGCAGTTATCGACGACCGTCTGGTCCCATTCCAGTTGATAGAAGCCTTCCACGGTCAGCTTGTCTGTCAGGCCCTGGGAGGCAAACAGCATGTTGACCGGAATCAGGCCTTCCTTGATCTCGGCGCCAGGACGACGGAACGCGGACACGTCCACCGGGTTGATGCTGTTGATCGAGTTGCCGATGAAGGTGCTCTCCCCCCAACTGACCACCTGCTTGCCCGCACGGACCGTACCGGGCAGATCGGCGATGGAATAGTTGTGATAAACAAAGGCGTCGAGGATTTGCCCGCCTGAAGACTTGGCGCCCTCTTTGCGGTTGTGATCGCTGATGGGCTTGAACTCGCGGTCTTCATCCTTCAACTCGAAGTCGTACCAGTACTTGCCACGTACGAACACACCGGTGTCGCCGTACTTCAGCTCGAGGTCATGAATCCCCTTGAAGATCTTCGAAAAGGTTTCGCCCTTCTTGAAGTTCAGTCGCCCGTCGTCACCGGTCGAAGACTGGCCGGAACCGCCATTGACGATGCCCACCAGGGCGTTATCCGCATCACGCATGCCCCAGCTCGCGCCGACCGACAACGAGGAATCGAACGTCCCCTCGATTTCCCCGATGTTGAACGAAATGGCCTGCGCCTGGGCACAGCACCCCAAGGCGACCGCAGCCGCCAGCGCCTGCGGTTTGAAGATGGCGCGCATTGTTGTTTTTGTCATGCGTCTTCCCCGGTGAGTGACAGAAGACCTCACCCTACTGCCCGGCATCGGGGTCGATAAGCGCACCAAGGAGGTATTCGTGGTGTACCTCTAAAGGATGACTGGCACCGGGGCATCATCCAGACGACAAGCAGACGAATCCTGACTGTTGTCCGGACTGCAACAGTGCATGTCCGGAATTGGTATTTTTCCTACGACACCAGGGGCTTATTCTTGTCTGGCTTTCACGCAAAAGCCTGAAAGCCCCTCAGAAATGGCCCGCGCCATTGCTGACAGACTTCAGATGAATTGAACATTTCAGTTCGTCGCCCCGGGTACACCGACGTTGATTTGTAGCTCCTGGATCCAACGTCTTATTTGGCCGCTGCGTTTGCAGCGGCCTTTTTTATGGGCGGTGGTTTTTGATGAGCAAATGCTACCTGTCGATAGTCCGTGACTGCGCACCTACATCAATTTCAGAAGGCGACTACATGCATAGGTAAACACCACACGCACTCAGGGAAATAAATTAACAACCAGTCAGCCAATTACTTTCCACCTACGGCCGACTTCATATTTATTCATTGAGAGTGCCATCATGCAGCCCATCAATTACAACCCGTATCGCTCAAGCCGAAGCTTCAACAGTCGAGTACGGTTTCTGATTTTCCACTACACGGCCGGTAACTTCGCGAGTTCCATCACTACACTCACCGGTCCGAATGTCAGCGCACATTATCTGGTGCCGGACATCACTGACCCCAGTTACTTGAAAGCAGGCTATATCAGGCAGGAGGTTTTTAACCTGGTGGATGAAACCCATCGTGCATGGCACGCTGGAACCAGTCAGTGGGGTAATCGCAGCAATCTGAACGATATGTCGATCGGCGTTGAAATCGTCAACCTTGCGACGTTCAGCGAAGGAGTGTTTACCTTCCCGCCGTATCATACCGAGCAGGTTGATGCCACTGTAGAACTGGCACTGAACATCCTGAAGCGCTACCCGGACATCAGCCCGACTCAGGTATTAGGCCACTCCGATATCTCGATTGGCCGTAAAAGCGATCCGGGGCCGATGTTTCCCTGGCACACGCTTTACTTGAAAGGTATCGGTGCCTGGTTCGATGAGACCACCCGAGACGACTATCTGCGGCAATACGGCACCTGCGGTATTCCTGCACGGAGCGAATTGTTAAGACTATTCAAATCCTACGGGTACGACGTTGCGGGAGCCTCAACGGAAGACGGCTTCAAACAACTTGTCCGGGCATTTCAAATGCACTTTCGCCCGGACAATTTTGACGGGGTAATGGATGTGCAAACAGCGGCAAACCTGGCTGCACTGGTCGCCAAGTACTTTCCTTGATGACCATTGAGTAATTCCTCTTCGAGTTGAAGCTCCAGGGTTGGCAAGGTCAAGTACTGTGACCTTGCCAGTGAAATCAAAGCGAATACTTGTGCAAATTGCCCATCATTTCCTTCAGCGCCTCGATGTTGTCCTTCGGATGCGCGGCGCCTTCGAAGTCGCATATCTGCTGCCAGTGGGCGGCCACGTCTTCCGGGGAGAAACCCGCCCGTGGATCGAACCCGGCACCGAGGCTACGCTCCCAGCGGACCTTGCCCATCCAACCGCCGCCGACCTCGAACAGGCCGGAGGTTTCCTGACAGTTCTCGCTGGCCAGGTACACCACCAGCGGGCTGACCAGTTCCGGTTTGAGCTGTTCGAAGACTTGCGGCGGGATCAGGCCTTCGGTCATGCGCGTGCCGCCGGTGGGGGCAATGGCGTTGACGAGGATGTTGTTCTTGCGACCTTCGATGGCCAGGGTGCGGGTCAGGCCATAGAGGCCGAGCTTGGCCATGCCGTAGTTGGACTGGCCGAAGTTGCCATAGATGCCCGAGGTCGACGCAGTGAAAATCACCCGGCCGTAGTTCTGTTCGCGCATATGTGGCCAGGCAGCGCGGGTGACTTTGTAGGCTCCTTCGACATGGACGCGGTAAACCAGGTCCCAGTCGGCGTCATCCATTTTGTGGAAGGTCTTGTCACGCAGGATCCCGGCGTTGTTGACCACCACATCGACGCGACCGAAGACGTCCAGGGCGTGCTGGACCAGTTTGTCACCGTCAGTGACCGAGTCGTGGTTGGCCTCGGCGATACCGCCGGCCTCGCGAATTTCCGCAACCACGCGGTCGGCGGCCGAGGCGTTGGCGCCTTCGCCCTGGGTCGAGCCGCCCAGATCGTTGACCAGCACCTTGGCGCCCTGTTTGGCGAACAGCAGTGCATGCGCCCGTCCCAGGCCGCCACCGGCACCGGTGATGATCACGACTTTATCTTCGAAGCGCACAGACTCATTCATGGGGGGACTCCAGCAGACCAAGGGACAATGAGTCCGAGTTTCAGGCACGGCGCAGCGGGTCACAATGAACACGGGGGAGGCTGAATGGTGCGCGATAAGGCAGGGGGATGATTGATAGAGAAATGGACACGAACCCTGTGGCGGGGGGGAACACGGTTCAGTTAAGGGTTCTGTAGGAGCGAGCTTGCTCGCGATGGACTCAAGAGCGCTGCGTTTAGTCAGTAAACACGCGGTATCATTAACGACCATCGCGAGCAAGCTCGCTCCTACAGGGTTCAGGAGCAGGCGACTTTGCGCGGCGGGGAAAGCAACTGATCGCGAAACGCCAGGTAGTGCTTGAGCACCTCGCAGGGAGCCTCGATCTGCGGGTAGTGGCCGATGTCAGGCAACACAACCGTGTCCGCCTCCGGGATCAGCTCCCGGTAACGCTCGACCATGTGCACGCCGGAGATCGGATCGACCCCGCCATCGATCACCCGCAGCGGCACTTCACCGCGTTGCATCGCGCTCACCCAGCGATTGCGCCAGACTCGTCGCTCCGGGATATATGTGATCAATTTGTGCATGATCCGTGGCCCGCGATGGCTTTCGATCAAGCTCCAGAAATCATCCATCTGGCTTTCACTGGGACGGGTTTGCGGACCGAAAATCTGCCGAAAGCTTCTCACCAGGCCATCACGACTGAAGGCGCGGCCAATCATCCAGCCCAAAGGGCTGAGCAAGAGTTTTTGCATCAGTACCGGGCGGTGGGTTTCCGGAAACAACCCGCCGTTGAGAAACACACAACTGGCCAGCGCAACCCGCGATTCGTAATGCCGGGCCAGCAGCTCCTGTGCCACGCTGTCGCCGTAATCGTGGGCAAACAGGTGCACCGGCTGCTCGACATTCAGGTGTTCAAGCAATGCCTGTTGCAGATCCGCTTGCTCCAGCAGGCTGTACTCATGATTCGCCGGTTTGGCCGAATCGCCGAAGCCCAGCATGTCGCAAGCGATCACGCGAAAACGCTGGGTCAATGGCTGCCACAGGTAATGCCAGTCCCAACTGGCGGACGGAAAGCCGTGAATGAGCAACAGCGGCTCACCCTGCCCCGCTGTCCAGTAACGGATGCTCTGGCCATGGAATTCGAACGTCTGGCTGCGTTTGCGCCAGACACACAGGGGAATCTCGGCGAGTACCATTAGAGTTTATAACCCGGGTCCAGTTTATCGAGTTTACGCAGCAGCGCCGGCCAGGCCAGCGCTCCGCCCATTCCTTGAGCACTTCTGGTAACACCCGCGATCATGGCTTTGGCGCCGGCCAGAATCTGCGGTTCGATGGCGATCAGTTCAGCGGCACCGTTCTGCGCCATGACCTGAATGTCGCAGGCACGCTGAAAGGTAAACATCATCAGGAACGTATCGGCAATGGTGCTGCCGCAAGTCAGCAGACCGTGGTTATGCAGCATCAGGAAGTTGTTTTCACCGAGGTCGGCTTGCAGCCGCACTTTCTCTTCATGGTTGAGCGCCACGCCTTCATAGGCGTGGTAGGCCAGGCTGGAAAGCACGAACAACGACTGTTGGCTGATCGGCAAAACACCCTGCTTCTGCGCCGACACCGCAACCCCCGAGGCCGTGTGGGTGTGGAGCACGCAGACGACATCGTGACGGACTTCATGCACGGCGCTGTGGATGGTGTAACCCGCCGGATTGATCTCGTAAGGGCTGTCCATCAGCTTGTTGCCGGCCTGATCCACCTTGACCAGGCTCGACGCGGTCATTTCGTGAAACATCAACCCGAACGGGTTGATCAGGAAATCTTCGGTGCCGGGCACCTTGGCAGAGATATGGGTGAAGATCAGGTCATCCCAACCCTGTTGAGCGACCAGGCGATAACAGGCCGCCAGGTCGACGCGAGTCTGCCACTCGGCAGCACTGACCTGGTCTTTGACACTGTGTGGCGATTGGACGGGAGCGACAGTCACGGCAAGGAGCCTCGGTGTTTTTATGATGGAGTGTTTCCAATGTTTACCGAGTCTAGTCACCCCTTGAGGTTCGTGTAGTTGCATTGGCAGCCAGCTTGATGGCCCACCGAGTCAGTCGCCCTGCCACCCTGGATCCATGTCAAATGACCGGCGCCAGCAAGGGTCTGACAGGCAGGTTTTACCGCACTGTCAGAACCCTGGCTGGCATGGATGGCGGGGTAACGGTCAGGCGCGCAGCGCGTTGATCAGGTCCGCCAGCCAAGGCTCGGCATCCGTCTCGGGGGTCACGGTTTCGCTGGCATCCAGGCGCAGCATTGGCAGGACTTCGCGAATGCCCAGTTCACCAAACAATTCGCGCATCTGCTCGCCGCCGCCACAAAAAGTATCGCCATAACTCGCATCGCCCAATCCGATCACCGCACCCGGCAAACCGCGCCAGGCCGCTGGCAATTGGTCACGAATGGTCGAATACAGCGGTTGCAGGTTGTCCGGCAACTCGCCCATGCCGGTGGTCGAGGTCACTGCCAGAAAGGCTTCGGGGCCAAACGCCTGGACATCGGCGAGGGTCGCGCGCGGGTTGTGCCAGGTTTCGAAACCGGCGGCTTTCAACAGGCTGGCGGCGTGGCGGGCAACTTCTTCGGCCGTGCCGTACACCGAGCCGGAAATGATGGCGACTTTCATCAATCTGATCCTGAATCCGAGTAAAAGTCCCGGATATTAACAGCACGGTCGTGATTGTTCTTTTAGAATGCAATCGACAATCAATCAGGAAAGGATACTCCGATGATTAATGCGCAACTGCTGCAAATGGTGATCAATGCCTCGAACGACGGCATCGTGATTGCCGAAAAGGAAGGCGATCAAGACAAAATCCTCATCTACGTCAACCCCGCGTTCGAACGCCTGACGGGTTACACCAGCGAAGAAATACTCTATCAGGATTGCCGCTTCCTGCAGTCAGGGGACCGCGACCAGGAAGCCCTGCCGTTGATTCGCGATGCCTTGAACAGTGAAGGATCCTGCCGGGAAATATTGCGAAACTACCGCAAGGACGGCACACCGTTCTGGAACGAACTGTCCCTTTCAACGGTGAAAAATCCGGCGGACGGGCAAACTTATTTTGTCGGTGTGCAGAAAGACGTCACCGTGCAGGTCAAGACGCAACAACGCGTGGCACAGCTTGAGGTGCAGTTGGCTGAACTCCAGTCCGAGCTTGCTGCGCTCAAGGCGACGAACGGCATAAACCAAATCCTGAATTAATGGTCATTAACTACAATCACCAATGACTTTGTAACTATATCTTTCGAGCTGGCCATGCAACGTGACGCACTCCTGACCCAGGATGAGCTGGATTTCATCCAGACCATGCAACACAACCCGCAGCTCAATGTGCGGGATGCAACGTCGAGCCTGCTCGTCAACGGCGGGTCGCAAATCCGCGACCTGCTCACCCGCCTGGCGGCCCATGAGCAGGTCACCATTCAAGCCAGTTTCGAAAACCAGCAATTGACCTTCCCGCTGCACCTGGTGGAAGACGAGTTCCATGCGCTGCATTTGCGTCTCGGCGTGCCCAGCATCTATGAAGACGGGCCGATGGTCCGGCCTTGGCGCCTGGTTCTGGACGAGCCGGTGGCGCTGGAGAACGCCAAGGGTCAACCCGGCACCCTGTGGGTACACGAAGTTTCGTGCAAGGGGGTCTTGCTGGAGGTACGCAACAAGACCAAGCCGCCGAAGCATTTCGCCTTGTGGTTCAGCCCTTCAGGCTATGAGCGGATTGCCTTGCGCGGCACTTTCGAGAAAGAAAACGAACAGGGCTTCTACGCCTATCAACTGAGCCAGAGCGATATGGACGAAACCGAACGCCTGCGCCAATTCATCCTGCAACAGCATCGGTTGACGCATCCCGCACTGCATCTCTGAACCTCAAGTATCCAGACTGCCCGCCAGGAACTGCTTCAGACGCTGGCTCATGACATCCCCTTCATTGCCCAGGCATCCGATCGATGACCCGGCCAGGCTCTCCTGTGCCAGATCAGAAGCATCACCGGCCAGCAACAACTGACAATTGAGGCTTAAGGCCAGGCGATTTAAACGCCGGGGCAATGCGGCCGTCGGTACTTGATTGGAAAACAGCACCAGCGCCTGGGGTTTGATCCGTTCACAGACCAGGGTCAACTCATCGAACGGCTGACCAATGTTCAACACGCGAACGGTCATTTGCCCGGTACTCAGGAACAGGGCGGCGACCAGCAGCTCCAGCTCGCGGCAATGACCAGCCAGGGCACAGATGACCACTCGACGCAGCTGTTTGTTGCGTAGCAACAACAGACGCTGCACTACTCGAGAACGCAAAAAACCGTCCAGGAACAGCCACTCGCTGGTCCCACCGAATGGGTCCTGGCGTTGCAACAATTGCTTCCAGACGGGGATCAGAATGTCCTGAAACACCACCGGCAGAGAGTAACTGGAAAAGATTTGCCCGTAGACCTGTTCCAGCCGAATGTCGTCAAACCCGTTGACCGCAGCAAGAACCTGCTGCTGCCATTGCGCGTAATCGGCTTCCACGAGGTTGTTGGGGATGATGTGCGATAACGCCTGGAGCTGCTCGGCCTTGGCCAGGATCTTGCCAATCTTGCTGACGGCAACACCACGCTCGATCCAGCCGAGAATGCTGCGGACACGCTCGATATCGGACATCGAGTACAGGCGATGCCCACTTTCGGTTCGTGTTGGAACAATCAGGCCATGGCGTCGTTCCCAGGCTCGAAGCGTGACCGGGTTGACGCCTGTCAGGCGCGCTACCTCGCGAATGGGAAAGAGTTCTTCCTGTTCGAGAGAGACGGCCTGCACGGAGCCTGAAGCGACGTCATTAAGTACGGGCATCCTGTTGAAACATCCCTGTATCGTCCGAGCCTTATTCTAGCTCCCCTGTCCCGTAAAGTTTCCGTAAAAATTCGATGCCACGAATGAGCGAATAAACGTCACAGACACCGCAGGCAGAATCAGGAATTATCCTTGTCTGTTTCAAGCCGCAGTCACCACCCCGGCGCTGTGTCTGGCGAAGTTCCTCCCACAGTCGATACCCACAATAGGTAGAGCGCTCCCGTCGCTGGTATAGTTTTGCTCTCACCGCGACGCGAGCCATTCATGACTTCTTCCGCAGCCCCAATCCTCATTACCGGCGCCGGCCAGCGTGTCGGCCTGCACTGCGCCCGGCGAATGCTGGAAGATGGCCATCGCGTGATTTTCAGCTACCGCAGCGAGCGGCCCGGCGTACAAGCCCTGCGCGATCTGGGTGCGACGGCGGTGTTCGCCGACTTCGCCACCGAGTCCGGGATCCTCGCCTTCATCAGCGAACTGAAAACCCACACCGACTGTTTGCGCGCGATTATCCACAACGCCTCCGAATGGCTGGCCGAAACACCGGACACCGACGCCGCAGCATTCTCCCGCATGTTCAGCGTGCACATGCTGGCGCCTTACCTGATCAACCTGCATTGCGCCGACCTGCTGCAACGCTCAAGCCCTGCCGACATCGTGCACATCAGCGATGACGTGACCCGCAAGGGCAGCAGCAAGCACATCGGCTATTGCGCCAGCAAAGCCGGGCTCGACAGCCTGACCCTGTCCTTCGCCGCCAGGTATGCGCCGGCCATCAAGGTCAACGGGATCGCGCCAGCCCTGCTAATGTTCAACCCTGAAGACGACGCGGCCTACCGCGCCAAGACGCTGGCCAAATCCGCACTGGGTATCGAGCCCGGCAGCGAAGTGATCTACCAGAGCCTGCGTTATTTGCTCGACAACCCTTATGTCACCGGCACCACCCTGACCGTCAACGGCGGAAGGCACATCAAATAAGTGTCCCGCGAGGATTTTCCATGACGTTATCCCTGCCCCAAAATTACCGTGAAATCCTCATCGGACTCGGCGAAAACCCCGACCGCGAAGGTTTGCTCGATACGCCGATACGGGCGGCCAAAGCCATGCAGTACCTTTGCCATGGTTACGAGCAAAGTGTCGAAGAGATCGTCAATGGCGCACTGTTCGCCTCAGACAACGATGAAATGGTGATCGTCGACAACATCGAGCTGTACTCGCTTTGCGAACACCACATGCTGCCCTTCATTGGCAAGGCGCATGTGGCTTATATTCCCACCGGTAAAGTGCTGGGGCTGTCGAAGATTGCGCGGCTGGTGGACATGTTCGCCCGGCGCCTGCAAATCCAGGAAAACCTCACCCGGCAAATCGCCGACGCGGTGCAACAGGTGACCGGCGCGGCCGGCGTCGCAGTGGTCATCGAGGCCAAGCACATGTGCATGATGATGCGCGGCGTCGAGAAGCAGAATTCGACCATGAACACCTCGGTGATGCTCGGCGCCTTCCGCGAGTCGAGCAACACCCGCCAGGAGTTCCTGCAATTGATTGGACGGAGCAAGTAGCAATGCCACAACTTCAACCAGGCATGGCACGCATCCGGGTCAAAGACCTGTGCCTGCGTACCTTCATCGGCATCAATGAGGATGAAATCCTCAACAAGCAGGATGTGTTGATCAACCTGACCATTCTGTACGCGGCCCAGGAAGCGGTGCGTGACAACGACATCGACCACGCGCTGAACTACCGCACGATCACCAAGGCGATCATCGCCCACGTGGAAGGCAACCGCTTTGCGCTGCTCGAACGCTTGACCCAGGAAATTCTCGACCTGGTGATGGCCAACGCATCGGTGCTGTATGCCGAGGTCGAGGTCGACAAGCCCCATGCGCTGCGATTCGCCGAATCGGTGTCGATTACGCTTGCAGCGAGCCGCTAGCTACAAGCTACAAGCGCCAAGCTGTAAACTTGCAGCCACCGTAAACCATCTTGCAGCTTGAAGCCTGCCGCTTGAAGCTGTCTCGCAGAGACCGCCATGAACGATCAACAACGCCTGGAACTCGAAGCTGCCGCCTTTCGCCGGCTGGTGGCCCACCTGGACAGCCGCAAGGATGTTCAGAACATCGACCTGATGAACCTCTCGGGTTTCTGCCGCAACTGCCTGTCCAAGTGGTACAAGGCGGCGGCCGACGAGCGCCAGATCGAGGTCAGCCTAGATGAAGCCCGCGAAGTGGTTTACGGCATGCCGTACGCCGAATGGAAAGCCCAATATCAGCAAGAAGCCAACGCCGAACAGCAAGCGGCGTTCGCCAAAGGAAAACCCAATGAGTGATTTGAACACCCTGCGCGCCAGCCTCAACAGCGGCGAACATGCCTTCGCCGACACCCTGGCCTTCATCGCTGCCGGTTACGACTATCAGCCTCAGGCCTTCAACAATGGCGGCGTGGAAAACGCGGCCGGGCAGAACGAAGGCTCGTGCAAGACCTTGGGTCTGGCGTTGCTCGAAGGCTTGAGCGATGAAGAAGCCCTGTTGGCGTTCGGCGAGCATTACCGCTCGGTTGTTGCCACGCCTGAGGGCAGCGACCACGGCAATATCCGCGCGTTGATGGCCCACGGTCTGGCCGGCGTGAAGTTCACCCAACAGCCACTGACTCGCCGCTAACCGCACACCTGTAGGAGCCGGCTTGCCGGCGAAGGGTCCATTGAATCTTGCATCACTCTTGCGGACGTCTTCGCTGGCAAGCCAGCTCCTACAGGTTCAGCTGTGTTTGAAACCACAACCCGACTTTTAAGATTGACCCGGTGACTTTATTTCGTTTGCCGGTCACTGCTGCTCCCGGCTTATATAAAAAGAAGTCCTCCTTCTTCCGAGCCGGTCATTCATGCGCAGCGAAACCATCAGCCAGTCGATCAACATCGTTCATCCTGTCACCCTCAGCCACGGCAAAAATGCCGAGGTCTGGGACACCGATGGCAAACGCTACATCGACTTTGTCGGCGGCATCGGTGTGTTGAACCTCGGCCATTGCCATCCGCGCATCGTCGAGGCCATTCGCGAACAAGCCACCCGACTGACCCACTACGCGTTCAATGCCGCGCCCCATGTGCCTTACCTCGAACTGATGGATCGCCTGAGTGCGTTCATGCCGGTGGGTTACCCAGTCAGCGGCATGCTCACCAACAGCGGCGCGGAAGCGGCGGAAAACGCCCTGAAGATTGTCCGTGGCGCCACCGGCCGCAGCGCGGTCATCGCCTTCGACGGCGCATTCCACGGCCGCACACTGGCCACGCTCAACCTCAATGGCAAAGTGGCGCCCTACAAACAGAAAATCGGCGTGCTGCCGGGGCCGGTGTATCACCTGCCCTTCCCCAGCCAGGACAACGGCGTCACCTGCGCCGAAGCCCTCAAAGCCATGGAGCGCCTGTTCAGCGTCGAGATTGATGTTGAAGACGTCGCCTGCTTTATCGTTGAACCGGTGCAGGGCGAAGCGGGCTTCCTGGCCATGGAAGTCGAATTCGCCCAGGCGCTGCGCAAGTTCTGCGACGACAAGGGCATTGTGCTGATCGCCGATGAAATCCAGTCCGGCTTCGGCCGTACCGGCCAGCGCTTCGCGTTCTCGCGGCTGGGCATCGAACCGGACCTGATCCTGCTCGGCAAAAGCATCGCCGGCGGCGTGCCGCTGGGGGCGGTGGTCGGGCGCAAATCGCTGCTGGATAACCTGCCCAAGGGCGGACTGGGTGGCACCTATTCCGGCAATCCCATCGCCTGTGCAGCGGCACTGGCAACCCTCGATGAAATGACCGATGCCAATCTGCATGCCTGGGGTACACAACAGGAAGAAGCGATTGTCGGCCGCCATGAAACCTGGCGCGCGAACAACCTGACACCATACCTGGGCCGCCTGACCGGTGTCGGCGCGATGCGTGGTATCGAGCTGATCAATGCCGATGGCTCGCCTGCACCGGCTCAATTGAGCCAACTGCTGGCCCTGGCCCGGGACGCGGGCCTGCTGCTGATGCCCAGTGGCAAATCGCGGCACATCATTCGCTTGCTGGCACCGTTGACCATCGAGGCGACAGTGCTGGAGGAAGGACTGGATATTTTAGAGGCGTGTTTGGCCAAGCTGCCCTGAGCGCTGAGGTCCTGTAGGAGCGAGCTTGCTCGCGAAAGCGATTTATCATTCAACATTGATGTCAACTGAAATACCGCCTTCGCTGGCAAGCCAGCTCCTGCAGGGGGTGATCGCATTTTTTTGGGCATGAAAAAACCGGCCGAAGCCGGTTTTTTCATTTCAACGAAAGCAGAATCAAGCGTTCTGCAGATTGTCGAGGTAACGCTCGGCATCCAGTGCCGCCATGCAACCGGCGCCGGCCGAGGTGATGGCCTGACGGTATACATGGTCAGCCACGTCACCGGCGGCGAAGATACCTTCGAGGTTGGTGGCAGTGGCGTTGCCGTCACGGCCGCCCTGCACGACCAGGTAACCGTCTTTCAGCGTCAGCTGACCTTCGAACAGCGAAGTGTTCGGGGTGTGGCCGATGGCGATGAACACGCCATCGACTTTCACTTCGTCGAAGCTGCCGTCGTTGTTCTTCAGGCGAGCACCGGTCACACCCATGTTGTCGCCCAGCACTTCGTCCAGGGTCGCGTTCAGCTTCAGCTCGATCTTGCCTTCGGCTACACGGGCGTTCAGCTTGTCGATCAGGATCTTCTCGGCGCGGAAAGTTTCGCGACGGTGGATCAGGGTGACTTTGCTGGCGATGTTGGCCAGGTACAGGGCTTCTTCAACAGCGGTGTTGCCACCACCGACCACAGCCACTGGCTTGTTGCGATAGAAGAAACCGTCGCAGGTTGCGCAGGCGGAGACGCCTTTGCCCATGAACGCTTCTTCCGATGGCAGGCCCAGGTAACGGGCGCTGGCGCCGGTGGCGATGATCAGGGCGTCGCAGGTGTAAGTCGCGCTGTCGCCGGTCAGGGTGTACGGCTTGGCAGCGAAGTCGACGGCATTGATGTGATCGAAAACGATCTCGGTTTCAAAGCGCTCGGCGTGCTCGCGCATCCGCTCCATCAGCGCCGGACCGGTCAGACCGTGGACGTCGCCCGGCCAGTTGTCGACTTCAGTGGTGGTGGTCAGTTGACCGCCGGCCTGCATGCCGGTGATCAGCAGCGGCTTGAGGTTGGCACGGGCGGCATAGACCGCGGCGCTGTAACCGGCAGGGCCGGAACCGAGAATAATCACTCGCGAATGACGGACTTCAGACATGACCTGCTCCTGTTGACCGGCCCGGAACACCTGGCGCGGAACGCCGGATTGCCGGCGGGAATAAAAAAGAACGGTTGAAAGCACTTGGGGAAGGCTTGAACACGACCGTCCTGTAAAAAGATTGGGTGCAGCGTATCGAGGGGGCGAAGATTAAGGAAATACGGTTTAACAATCCAGCTCATAGGTGGTCTCTATCCCGTAACCGTGATTATCAGGACGCCTTTGTTACAGTTAATGTCGATGCCGTTACCGCGCTTTCGTCCGTCAGGCAAAGCCGGTAAGGTCGGCGCGTTTTCCCTCTGCTCGGAGCCCGTTATGCCCGCCCCTGTTCTGTCCGGCCCGCAATACCTGCGCGAAGGCCTCAAGCTGGTATTGAGCCCAAGCCTGCGTTTGTTTGTGCTGTTGCCGTTGGCAATCAACCTGGTGCTGTTCGTCGGATTGATCTATCTGGCCGGCCACCAATTCAGCCTGTGGGTCGATACGCTGATGCCGTCCCTGCCCGACTGGCTGAGTTTTCTCAGCTACATCCTCTGGCCGCTGTTCGTGGTGCTCGTCGTGCTGATGGTGTTTTTCACCTTCACCATGCTCGCCAACGTCATTGCCGCGCCGTTCAACGGCTTCCTCGCGGAGAAAGTCGAAGTGGTGGTGCGCGGCACCGATGACTTTCCGGCGTTCAGCTGGGGCGAACTGATTGCGATGATCCCGCGCACCCTGGCCCGGGAAATGCGCAAGCTCGGCTACTTTCTGCCCCGGGCGATCGGGCTGTTCATCCTCTCGTTCATCCCGGTGGTGAACATCATCGCCGCGCCGCTGTGGCTGTTGTTCGGGGTGTGGATGATGGCGATCCAGTACATCGACTACCCGGCGGACAACCACAAGCTGGGCTGGAACGAGATGCTCGCCTGGCTGCGGCAGAAGCGCTGGCAGAGCATGGGTTTTGGCGGCAGCGTCTATCTGGTGCTGCTGATCCCGGTGGTCAACATCCTGATGATGCCGGCCGCCGTGGCGGGTGCGACGCTGTTCTGGGTGCGTGAGCGCGGCGCGGAAAACCTGGTGACCCAGCGCTGAGCCATCAACACGGCACCTCGGTCACAAATCCATCATCCTGACGTCACACTGACGACATGGCCCCAGCCGACACTGGGGTCATGACGACAGCTCTGCATATCACCCTGATCACCGAAACCTTCCCTCCGGAAATCAACGGCGTGGCCAATACCCTTGGTCGCTTGTGCGACGGCTTGCGCGCGCGCGGGCATCAGGTGGAATTGGTGCGGCCGCGCCAGGGCTGCGACCAGCAATCGGGCAGCGACGATGGGTTGTTGCTGTGCCGAGGCTGGCCGCTTCCGGGTTACCCCGGCTTGCAATGGGGTCAGTCGTCGATGCACAAACTGCTGCGGCGCTGGACGCGTCACCGCCCGGACGTGCTCTACATCGCCACCGAGGGTCCGCTGGGCCTGTCGGCCTTGCGTGCGGCACGGCGACTGGGGATTTCCGTGGTCAGCGGTTTTCACACCAATTTCCAGCAGTACTCCAACCAGTACGGGCTTGGTTTGCTCACGCGCCTGCTGACTCACTACCTGCGCTGGTTCCACAATCGCTCGACCATGACCCTGGTGCCCAGCGTCAGCCAGCGCATGGAACTGGAGCGACGTCATTTCGAGCGACTGGCGTTGCTGTCCCGAGGGGTCGACAGCGAATTGTTTCACCCGGCCAAACGCTTGAATGCCCTGCGCGAGCAATGGGGACTGACCGAGGAGGACATCGCCGTCATTCATGTCGGGCGTCTGGCCCCGGAAAAAAACCTTGGCCTGCTCAAACGCACCTTCAATACCCTCAAGGCGAGTTATCCCCAACGCACGCTGAAACTGATCGTGGTCGGCGACGGCCCCCAGCGCCAGGAACTGGAAAACGCAATGCCCGAGGCGATTTTCTGCGGCACCCAACGGGGTGAAACCCTGGCTTGTCACTATGCCTCGGGAGACGTGTTTCTGTTTCCGAGCCTGACCGAAACGTTCGGCAATGTGGTGCTTGAAGCACTCGCCTCGGGGCTCGGCGTGGTGGCCTACGACCAGGCGGCAGCCGCCCAGCATATTCGTCATGGCTACAACGGCGTATTGGCGATGCCGGGGGACGAAGAAGCGTTCTGCGATGCAGCGGCATGGCTGCTGGAGGACAGGGAAACCTTGCGCAATGTGCGCCTCAACGCGCGCCAGCATGCCAGTCGTCAGGGTTGGGCGACGATCATCGAGCAGTTCGAGGGACAGTTGCGGGGGGCGTGTGCCGGGGAGATGGTGGTGCCGAATGCACCGATTGTTCCCTGATTTTGTAGTGCTCTTTAGTCAGTCTTCGCGAGCAAGCCCGCTCCCACATTGGTTCCGTGTCGTACACAAATCCCATGTGGGAGCGGGCTTGCTCGCGAAAGCGTAAGTCCGGACGCCGCTTAAACCAGCGTCATCAACGCCTCACGGCTGAACGGCAGAATGTCCTCTTCACGGCCGTCACGCACTTTCTGCGCCCAGTCCGGGTCCACCAGCAACGCACGACCGACCGCCACCAGGTCGAACTCATCGTTGTTCAGGCGCTCCAGCAGTTTTTCCAGACTGGCCGGTTGTGCGACCTTGTCGGTGTTGACCATGAACTGCAGGAATTCGCCATCCAGGCCGACACTGCCCACGGTGATGGTCGGCTTGCCGGTCAGTTTGCGGGTCCAGCCGGCCAGGTTCAGTTCGGAGCCGTCGAACTCCGGCTCCCAGAAGCGGCGGGTCGAGCAGTGGAAAATATCCACGCCCGCATCGGCCAACGGCTTGAGGAACTCGCCCAGGGCCTCCGGGGTTTGCACCAGACGTGCGGTGTAATCCTGCTGCTTCCACTGCGAGAAACGGAAGATGATCGGGAAACCTTCACCGACCGCGGCACGCACGGCCTGAATCAATTCAATGGCGAACCGCGAACGGTTGGCCAGGCTGCCGCCGTATTCGTCGGTGCGCTGGTTGCTGCCTTCCCAGAAAAACTGGTCAATCAGGTAACCGTGGGCACCGTGGATTTCCACGCCGTCCATGCCAATGCTCTGGGCATCCTTGGCGGCCTGGGCGAACGCTGCGATTACATCCTGGATGTCTTGTTGGGTCATGCCGTGCACCACGACCTGACCGTCCTTCACTTTTTCCGACGGGCCATAACCCGGCACGCTGGCGTCCGGCTCGGTGCCGATACGGCGTACGCTGCCCACATGCCACAACTGCGGAACGATCTTGCCGCCTTCGGCGTGCACGGCGTCGACGACTTTTTTCCAGCCGGCCAGTGCCGCTTCACCATAGAAATGCGGAACGTTCGGGTAGCCGTTGGAAGCCTTGTGACCGACGGTGGTGCCTTCGGTGACGATCAGGCCGACGCCCGCCGAGGCACGACGACGGTAGTACTCGATCACTTTGGAGTTCGGCACGCCACCCGGTGAAAAGGAGCGGGTCATCGGCGCCATGACGACGCGGGTCGGCAGTTCGAGGGTGCCGAGGTGGAACGGTTTGAACAGGGCTTTGACGGGCATGGGACGCTCCACGGGAAGTAATTTTATGACGGCGATAATATTGAGAGTCCAACGCATTGAACAGCATTATTGATCAGCGTGATTAAGGGTCAAAAGGCAGGGAGTACTGTAGGAGCGAGCTCGCTCGCGATGGGCTTGAGAACGCTGCGGGGTATCAGACTTGCAGCGTTATCGTTGACGACCATCGCGAGCAAGCTCGCTCCTACAGGGGGAAATCAGCTCAGCGCTTTTTCAATCGCGTGAACGATGGTCGGATCATCCGGTGCCGTGCGTGGCGAGAACCGCGCCAGTACGCGGCCGTCCTTGCCCAGCAGGAACTTCTCGAAGTTCCAGGTGATGTCACCGGGAAACTCCGCGCCCTCGCCCGCCAGCAAGCGGTACAACTGATGACGGTCATGCCCGTTGACTTCAAGCTTGCTGGACAACGGAAAGGTCACGCCATAGTTGAGGCTGCAGAAGTCCTTGATCTCCTGCTCGCTTCCCGGCTCCTGCCCGGCAAACTGGTTGCACGGCAGGCCCAGCACGCTGAAGCCTTTGCCCTTGTATTGCTGATAGAGGTTTTCCAGCGCCGCGTACTGCGGGGTCAAGCCGCATTTGGAGGCCACATTGACCACCAGCACGACTTGGCCTTTGAAAGGCGCCAGAGGTAGCTCCTGACCATCCAGGGCTGTCAATTTAAGGTCGTGAAAAGCACTCATGACGTACTCCAGATTCCCGTGTTCTTCTCGAAACAGCCACTTGGCGGTGTCGTCAGGGACAGCCGCAGACTAAAAAGGCGCCCTCGGGGCGCCTCTCCAGTCATCTCTGAGCTTAGCGCAGAAATCAGTGGTGATGGCCACCTTCGCCATGGACGTGGCCATGAGCGATTTCTTCCTGGCTGGCGTCACGGATAGCAACGATCTTGACCTGGAAATTCAGGCGCTGGCCGGCCAACGGGTGGTTGCCGTCAACGGTGACGTCGTCGCCGTCCAGATCACGGATGGTCACGATCTGCATCTGGCCGTCCGGAGCGGAAGCATGGAACTGCATGCCCACTTCCAGTTCGTCGACGCCTTCGAACATGCTGCGGCTCAGGGTGCTGACCAGTTCGGCCGCGTATTCGCCGTAAGCGTCTTCAGGTTCAACGGCTACGGTCAGCTCGTCGCCGACAGCCTTGCCTTCCAGAGCCTTTTCCAGGCCCGGGATGATGTTGCCTGCGCCTTGCAGGTAGACCAGCGGCGCGCCGCCGGCGGAGCTGTCGATGACCTCACCAGCGTCGTTGGTCAGGGTATAGTCGATGGAGACAGCCTTATTGGCGGCGATCAGCATGGGGCGAGACCTTTTGCATAAGAAGATTGAAAGGCCAAGTTTAGCGAAGCAATCGTCCGAAAGCGAACACAACCCGGACAGACGGGATTCGACGATCACTGGCTTCCATCAGGACGAGGACGGACACTGGGTGGCCGAGCTTTCCTGCGGCCACACCCAACACCTGCGGCACCAGCCGCCATGGCAATCCCGGGCCTGGGTCATGGACCCTGCGCAGCGCTGCGAAAAAATAGGCCAACCCTTTGCCTGCGGTTGGTGCGCACAAGGCTCGGTTAGCGATAACCTTGGCGACTGAATTTCGGTAATCGACCAGCCATAGGTCGTGACCATTGCCATGCACCTTCCAGAGAATCCGCATGCAAACTTTTTTTATCGCGCCCACCGATTTTGGTGTGGGTCTGACCTCCATCAGCCTCGGGCTGGTGCGTACCCTTGAGCGCGCCGGCCTCAAGGTCGGCTTTTTCAAACCGATTGCCCAGCCGCATCCGGGCGACACGGGCCCGGAACGTTCCACCGAACTGGTGGCGCGTACCCACGGCTTGAAACCGCCTCAGCCACTGGGCCTGGCGCATGTCGAGCGCATGCTCGGCGACGGCCAGCTCGATGAATTGCTCGAAGAAATCATCGCCCTTTATCAGCAAGCAGCCATCGGCAAGGACGTGCTGATCGTCGAAGGCATGGTGCCGACCCGCAGCGCCAGCTATGCCGCGCGGGTCAATCTGCATCTGGCCAAGAGCCTCGACGCCGAGGTGATCCTGGTCTCTGCACCGGAAAACGAAGTGCTGACCGAGCTCTCCGGCCGCGTCGAGTTGCAGGCGCAATTGTTCGGTGGCCCGAAAGACCCGAAAGTCCTCGGTGTGATCCTCAACAAGGTCAAGACCGACGAAAGCATGGACGCCTTCGCCACGCGCCTGAAAGAGCATTCGCCGTTGCTGCGCAGTGGTGATTTCCGCTTGCTCGGCTGCATTCCGTTCCAGCCGGAACTGAACGCCCCGCGCACCCGCGACGTCGCCGACCTGATGGGCGCGCAAGTACTCAACGCCGGTGACTATGAAACCCGGCGCATGACCAAAATCATCATTTGCGCCCGCACCATGCGCAACACCGTGGAGCTGCTCAAGCCCGGCGTGCTGGTGGTGACCCCCGGCGACCGCGACGACATCATCCTCGCCGTCAGCCTCGCGGCCTTGAACGGCGTGCCGCTCGCCGGCCTGCTGCTGACCAGCGACACCCTGCCCGACCCACGCATCATGGACCTGTGCCGGGGCGCCCTGCAGGCCGGGTTGCCGGTACTGTCGGTGAGTACCGGTTCCTATGACACCGCCAACCTGCTCAATGGCCTGAACAAGGAAATCCCCATCGACGACCGCGAACGCGCCGAAATCATCACCGATTTCATCGCTGGTCATCTCGATGCCGACTGGTTGCATCAGCGCTGCGGTACACCTCGGGAGATGCGCCTGTCGCCAGCGGTTTTCCGCTATCAATTGATCCAGCGTGCCCAGGCGGCCAACAAACGCATCGTGCTGCCCGAAGGCAGCGAGCCGCTGACCGTACAGGCCGCCGCGATCTGCCAGGCCCGTGGCATTGCACGCTGCGTGTTGCTGGCCAAGCCCGAGGACGTGCAAGCCGTCGCCCGCGCCCAGGGCATCGAATTGCCACCGGGACTGGAAATCATCGATCCGGACTCGATCCGCGAGCGTTATGTCGAGCCGATGGTCGCGCTGCGCAAAAGCAAAAGCCTCAATGCGCCGATGGCCGAGCAACAACTGGAAGACACCGTGGTCATCGGCACCATGATGCTGGCCCTGGATGAAGTCGACGGCCTCGTGTCGGGCGTGATCAACACCACCGCCAACACCATCCGCCCGGCCCTGCAGCTGATTAAAACGGCGCCGGGCTGCACCCTGGTGTCGTCGGTGTTCTTCATGCTGTTCCCGGAAGAAGTGCTGGTCTACGGCGACTGCGTGATGAACCCGCACCCGAGCGCCAGCGAACTGGCCGAGATCGCCCTGCAAAGCGCTGACTCGGCCGCCGCATTCGGCATCACGCCACGGGTGGCGATGATCAGCTACTCCAGTGGCGACTCGGCCAGCGGCGAAGAGGTCGAGAAGGTCCGCGAGGCGACCTTGCTGGCGCACGAACAACAGCACTCGCTGCTGATCGACGGCCCCTTGCAGTACGACGCCGCCGCCAACGAAAGCGTGGCCCGGCAATTGGCGCCGAACAGTCAGGTGGCCGGTCGTGCCACGGTGTACGTGTTCCCCGACCTCAACACCGGCAACACCACGCACAAAGCCGTGCAGCGCAGCGCCGACTGCGTCAGCCTCGGGCCGATGCTGCAGGGCCTGCGCAAACCGGTGAACGATTTGCCGCGCGGCGCGCAGGTCGATGACATCGTCTACACCATCGCCCTGACCGCGATTCAAGCCGCCAATCGACCTATGGATGTGTAAATGCTGGACTTCCTACCTGCTCCGCTGCGGGGCGTGATCGCCTCGCTGCTGTTGGCACTGAATACGATTTTGCTCTGCTCGTTCCTGTTCTGCGTGGCACTCGTCAAGGTATTGCCGTTCGCCTTCACCCAGCGCATCGCGGGCTGGCTGATGAGCCATACCCACGAAGCCTGGATCAGCATCAACAAAGGCTGGATGAACCTGGTGCGCCGCACCCGCTGGCACATCAGCGGTCTGCAGGGCCTCGACTATCAGCACTCGTACCTGATCACCAGCAACCACCAGAGCTGGGTCGACATCCTGGTACTGCAATACGTGCTCAACCGGCGCATTCAACCGCTGAAGTTCTTTCTCAAACAGGAGCTGATCTGGGTCCCGGTGATCGGCCTGGCCTGGTGGGCGCTGGGCTTTCCGTTCATGAAGCGCTACTCCAAGGCCTATCTGGAGAAGCATCCGGAGAAAAAAGGCAAGGACCTGGAAACCACCCGCAAGACCTGTGCGAGGTTCCGCGACAACCCGGTAGGCATTTTCAACTTCGTCGAAGGCACGCGCTTCACCGAGGGCAAGCACAAGCAACAGCAATCACCCTTCAAGTACCTGCTCAAGCCCAAGGCCGGTGGCATTGCCTTTGTGCTGGATGCGATGGGCGAACAGCTTGAATCCCTGGTCAACGTGACCATCCACTACCCCGCCGGGCGTCCCGGTTTTTGGGATTTGTTGTGCGGGAACGTTGCGGACGTGGTGGTGCACTTTGAAGAGCTGAGGATTCCGCCGCAGTTCATCGGCAAGAACTATGACCAGGACGGCGAATACCGCCTGCAGTTTCAGGGCTGGATCAATCAGTTGTGGCAGGACAAGGATGCGTTGCTGGAGCAGATGCATCGCGAATATCCAAAGCAACACTGACACCCTGTGGGAGCGGGCTTGCTCGCGAAAGCGGTGGATCAGCCAGCTTCAATGTTGAATGGCACACCGCATTCGCGAGCAAGCCCGCTCCCACATTTGATCGAGTCGATCTCAAATAAAAAAGCCCGCCGATGATCACTCATCGGCGGGCTTTTCACTTCGACTGAGGCTTAAATCGCCCCACGCTCACGCAGCAGAGCCAGCACTTGCTTGACGCCTTCTTCCAGCGACACGGACTGGGTGTCGATCACCAGGTCGGCATCCAGCGGCACGTCGTACGGGAAGGATTCGCCCGGGATGTTATCCCCGGCCGCCGCGTACAGGCCTTGCGGATCACGCTCGGCGCAAACCGTCGGCGAAGCCTGGACGTAGACTGTCAATAGACGCTCCTTGCCGATCAGCTCCCGGGCCTGTTCACGACCTTCGGCACTCGGCGCAACGAACGCCGCCAGGGTCAGCAGGCCGGCTTCGTTGAACTGACGCGCAACGTGCGCCGCACGACGCCAGTTCTCGGTACGCCCGGCGCGATCCTGCGGCAGACCTTTGTTCAGGTCGTGACGCAGGTTCTGGCCATCGAGTACGAACACCGCACGGCCCAGGTCGAACAGCTTGCGCTCGACGGCATAGGCCAAGGTGCTTTTGCCCGCGCCCGACAAGCCGCTGAACAACACAGTGGCCGGTTGCTGGCCGAAACGCTGTGCGCGCTCTTCGGTGGCGACATGAGCCAGTTTGCCGTGGTGCGTGCTGGTGCCATGTACCAACGGTTGGGCAACGATCATGCCGGCACCGACGGTGCCGTTGGTCAAGCGGTCGATGATGATGAACGCGCCAGTGGTGCGGTTGCTGTCGTAACCGTCGAGGGCAATCGGCGCATCGAGCGCGATCTTGACCTTGCCGATTTCGTTCAGCTGCAACGCGCTGGCCGGGCCTTCTTCCAGGGTGTTCACGTCGACCTTGTTGACGATACTGGCGATGGAACCCGGCACGTAACTGGTGGCGCGCTTGAAGTCGTATTTCTTGCCCGGCAGCATCGGCTCTTCAGCCATCCACACCAGCATCGCTTCGAAGCTGTCGGTCACCGGCGGCACGTTGTCGGCGTGAACCAACAGGTCGCCACGGGAGATGTCGATCTCGTCTTCCATGGTCAGCGTTACAGCCTGACCAGGACCGGCGTGCTCCAACTCACCTTCGAAGGTGACGATGGATTTCACGCGGCTGCTCTTGCCCGACGGCAGTACCACGACTTCGTCGCCCTTCTTGACGATGCCGCTGGCCAGCGTACCGGCGAAGCCACGGAAGTTCAGGTTCGGACGGTTGACGTACTGCACCGGGAAACGCAGGTCGGTGAAGTTGCGGTCGCCCGCCACTTCCACGGTCTCGAGGATTTCCATCAGCGACTGACCGGTGTACCACGGCGAACGCTCGGACTTGTTCACCACGTTGTCGCCCTTCAATGCCGACATCGGCACGAAGTGCATGCTGGTGGGCTTCAGCTTCAAGCCTTCGGCGAACTGCAGGTAGTCGGCCTTGATCGACTCGAACACGCCCTGGTCGAAGTCCTTGAGGTCCATCTTGTTGATGGCCACAACGATGTGCTTGATGCCCAGCAGGGACGCGATGAAGCTGTGGCGACGGGTCTGGGTCTGCACGCCGTAACGGGCGTCGACCAGGATGATCGCCAGGTCGCAGGTGGAAGCACCGGTGGCCATGTTGCGGGTGTACTGCTCATGGCCGGGGGTGTCGGCGATGATGAATTTGCGCTTGGCGGTGGAGAAATAGCGGTACGCGACATCAATGGTGATGCCTTGTTCACGCTCGGCCTGCAGGCCGTCGACCAGCAACGCCAGGTCGATGTCTTCGCCGGTGGTGCCGACTTTTTTCGAGTCGCGGGTGATCGCTTCCAGGTGATCTTCATAGATCATCTTGGAGTCGTGCAGCAGGCGCCCGATCAGGGTGCTCTTGCCGTCGTCGACGTTACCGCAGGTCAGGAAGCGCAGCAGCTCTTTACGTTCGTGCTGGCCCAGGTAGGCGAGGATGTCCTCGCTGATCAAATCAGATTGATGCGACATGACAGCCCCTTAGAAATAACCTTGACGTTTTTTGTCTTCCATCGAGCCGGCGCCATCGTGATCGATGACACGGCCCTGGCGCTCGGAAGTTCGCGTCAGGAGCATTTCCTGAATGATGTCCGTGAGGCTTTCGGCCTCGGACTCCACCGCGCCCGTCAACGGGTAGCAACCAAGGGTACGGAAACGCACTTTCTTTTTGACGATGCGGGCTTTGTCTTCGTCGCTCAGGTGCTCGAGGATGCGCTCGTCGTCGATCATGATCAGCGTGCCGTTCTTCTCGATGACTTCGCGCTCGGCGGCGAAATACAACGGAACGATCGGGATGCCTTCAAGGTAGATGTACTGCCAGATGTCCAGCTCGGTCCAGTTCGACAGCGGGAAGACACGGATCGACTCGCCCTTGTTGACCTTGCCGTTGTAGACGTTCCACAGCTCGGGGCGCTGGTTTTTCGGGTCCCAGCGGTGCTTGCTGTCGCGGAACGAGTACACGCGCTCCTTGGCGCGGGATTTCTCTTCATCGCGACGGGCGCCGCCGAATGCTGCGTCGAAACCATACTTGTCGAGTGCCTGCTTCAGGCCCTCGGTCTTCATGATGTCGGTGTGCTTGGCGCTGCCGTGGGTAAACGGGTTGATGTCTTGCGCCACGCCGTCCGGGTTGACGTGGGTGATCAGGTCGAGGCCCAGCTCGGCGACCATCTTGTCGCGGAAGCTGTACATCTCCTTGAATTTCCAGCGAGTGTCGACGTGCATCACCGGAAACGGCAGCTTGCCGGGGAAGAACGCCTTGCGCGCCAGGTGCAGCATCACGGCGGAGTCTTTACCGATGGAGTACAGCATCACCGGGTTGTCGAACTCGGCGGCCACCTCGCGGATGATGTGGATGCTTTCCGCCTCCAGCTGTTTCAGATGCGTCAGTTTGTCGACCATGGCTACTCACGAAAGCTTTCTTATGAACGGCCAGCGGGCCGTGTTCGAGCGGGGATCCTAGCACAGCGACCTCTTCTAATCAGGACGCCAACTAGATCGAAAGAGCATATGAATATGCCTGCCCGTTTGGGTTTCACGGTACTTGTAGGAGCTGGCTTGCCAGCGAAGGGGCCGCAGAACGTTGCGGTGATTAACAGGACGCCTTCGCTGGCAAGCCAGCTCCTACAGGAGAGCGTGAAATCAAATCGGATTCGGGCAATCGATGAAGATGTGCTCCAGCGCAAAGCGCCGCGCCAGGTAATCCCCCAGCGCCTGAACGCCATATCGCTCGGTCGCGTGGTGACCGGCGGCGATGAAGCTGATGTCGTTTTCCCGGGCACTGTGGAAGGTTTGCTCGGAAGCCTCGCCGCTGAGGTACAGATCGACGCCTGCCAGAATGGCCTGGTCGATGTAACCCTGGCCGCCACCCGTGCACCAGCCGACGCGACGGATCATTGCGCTGCCTTCGATCAACAGCGGCTCACGGCCCATCACTTCCTGGACGCGGCGGGCGAAATCCCGGGGCGTCATCGGGTCATTCAGCGAGCCGACCAGGCCGACAATCTTCAGATTGTCCGGGTCCAGCGGCCCTTCGACGGTGATGTCTAGCTGACGCGCGAGTTGCACGTTATTGCCGACGTCCGGGTGCAGATCCAGCGGCAGGTGATAGGACAACAGGCTGATATCGTGCTTGAGCAAGGTCTTCAGGCGACGCTGTTTCATGCCGGTGATGCACGGATTTTCACCTTTCCAGAAATAGCCGTGGTGCACCAGCACCAGATCGGCATTGGCTTCCACGGCAGCATCCAGCAAAGCCTGGCTGGCGGTCACGCCACTAACGATGCGCATCACCTGCGGCCGCCCCTCGACTTGCAGGCCGTTGGGGCAATAATCGGCAATTTTCGAACTGCCGAGGTAACGGTCGGCTTCTTCGACCAGGGTGCTCAGGGCGACGGCCATAAAAGACTCCTAAATATCCCGTTCAGAGGCGCGCGCGGCCTCGTATAATGCGCGTCATTATGAGCGGTCTTATACCGCCTGCAACTCTCTCAGGACGTGCTTAATGCTCAAGGCGCTGCGTTTTTCCGGCTGGCCGCTGTTGGCTGGCGTGCTTGTCGCTCTGCTAATCATCCAGCGTTACCCGCAGTGGGTCGGGCTTCCAAGCCTCGATGTCAATCTGCAGCAAGCCCCGCAAACCACCAGCATGCAGCAGGGTCCGGTGTCCTACGCCGACGCGGTAACCACCGCCGCGCCGTCGGTGGTGAACCTGTACACCACCAAAGTCGTCAACAAACCCAACCATCCGTTGTTCGAAGATCCGCAGTTCCGCCGCTTCTTTGGCGACAACTTGCCCAAGCAGAAGCGCATGGAGTCGAGCCTCGGCTCCGGCGTGATCATGAGCCCGGAAGGCTACATCCTGACCAACAACCACGTAACCAGCGGTGCCGACCAGATCGTTGTGGCCCTCAAGGACGGTCGTGAAACCCTGGCCAGGGTGATCGGCAGCGACCCGGAAACCGATCTCGCGGTACTGAAAATCGATCTGAAATCCCTACCGTCGATTACCGTCGGTCGCTCCGACAACATCCGCATCGGCGACGTCGCGCTGGCCATCGGCAACCCGTTCGGCGTCGGCCAGACCGTGACCATGGGCATCATCAGCGCCACCGGGCGCAATCAATTGGGCCTGAACAACTACGAAGACTTCATCCAGACCGATGCCGCGATCAACCCGGGTAACTCTGGCGGCGCGCTGGTGGATGCCAACGGCAACCTGACCGGCATCAACACGGCAATCTTCTCCAAGTCAGGCGGCTCCCAGGGCATCGGTTTCGCGATTCCGGTGAAGCTGGCGATGGAAGTGATGAAGTCGATCATCGAGCACGGCCAGGTAATTCGTGGCTGGCTGGGTATCGAAGTACAGCCGCTGACCCAGGAACTGGCCGAATCGTTCGGTTTGTCCGGGCGTCCGGGCATTGTCGTGGCGGGGATTTTCCGTGATGGTCCGGCACAGAAGGCCGGCCTGCAACTGGGTGACGTGATTCTTGCCATCGATGGCGAACCGGCCGGTGATGGCCGTCGCTCGATGAATCAGGTGGCGCGGATCAAGCCGACGGACAAGGTCACGATCCAGGTGATGCGCAACGGCAACGAACTCAAGCTGACCGCGGAAATCGGTTTGCGTCCGCCACCGGCACCGGTCCAAGAGAAAGAAGAAGAGTAACTGGCCAACACACAAACCCTTGTGGGAGCGGGCTTGCTCGCGAAAGCGGTGTGTCAGTCGACGCAGAAGTTAACTGACACACCGCCTTCC
>NZ_JBWKXF010000028.1:0-75233 GCF_059422645.1 Pseudomonas sp. GW821-FHT01C01
GTCGTAAAATCAGAGTTCGCGGTACGTCAGAGAGATCGTGCAAGCCGGATTTACGACTGCTGCGCAGCCGGACGCAGGCTTCGCCAGCTGCTACAAAATGCGGACTCTGTGTGTCATGTGTGGGTCACACGGCCATGCTTAAGTTTTTCCTTTTTCAGGGAGAACACCATGAGCGAATTCAACCTCGGGCGCCGTCGTGTCATGCAGGCGGTCGGCGCCGGATTGCTGCTGCCGGGGCTGGCGCCGGCGGTGATCGCTTCGGTCAAGGATCGGCCGCAACTCACCGACGGCGTGCAGTCCGGCGACCTGCTGGGTGACCGGGCGATCGTCTGGAGCCGCTGCGATCGCCCCGCACGGATGGTGGTTGAGTGGGACACCCGCAGCCTGTTTCCCAACCCTCGGCGATTCGTCTCGCCCCTGGCCGATGCGCGCACCGATTTCACTGCCCGGGTCGAACTCACCGGACTGCCCGCCGACCAGGCGATTTTCTATCGCGTGCAGTTCGAAGACGCCCAGAGCGGCGTTTCCAGCGAGCCATGGTTCGGTCACTTGCGCAGCGTGCCGCAGACCCGCCGCGACATCCGTTTTGTCTGGAGTGGCGACACGGTCGGCCAGGGTTTCGGTATCAACCCGGACATTGGTGGCATGCGCATTTACGAGGCGATGCGCCGGCGTCTGCCGGATTTCTTTATCCACAGTGGCGACACCATCTACGCCGATGGCCCCGTGCCGGCACAACTCACCACCGAAGGCGGCCGGGTGTGGCGCAACATCACCACCGAGGCGAAGAGCAAAGTCGCCGAAACCCTTGATGAGTATCGCGGTAATTACCGTTACAACTTGATGGACGAAAACATCCGTCGCTTCAATGCCGAGGTCCCGCAGATCTGGCAGTGGGACGACCACGAAGTGGTGAACAACTGGTCGCCGGGCAAGCAGCTGGATGCGCGTTACCAGGACAAAGATATCCACAGCCTGGTGGACCGCGCGCGCCAGGCCTGGCTCGAATACGCGCCGATGCGCTTGCAGAGCGCCGATGGCGGCGGGCGGATCTATCGCAAGCTTGGTTACGGGCCGTTGCTCGATGTGTTTGTGCTCGACATGCGCAGCTATCGCGGCGCCAACGATGACAATCTTGGCGCAGAAAAACCTTTCCTCGGGCGTGCGCAACTGGACTGGCTCAAGCGCGAAATGCAGGCCTCGAACGCGCAATGGAAAGTGATCGCCGCCGACATGCCCATTGGCCTCGGCGTGCCGGATGGTGAAGTCAGCCCCGGTGTCGCGCGCTGGGAAGCGGTGGCCAACGGTGACCCCGGTCCAGCCCAGGGGCGTGAACTGGAGGTCGCCGAGCTGCTCGGTTTTCTGCGGGCGCAGCAGGTGCGCAATTTCCTGTTCCTGACCGCGGATGTGCATTACTGCGCGGCCCATCATTACCACCCGGATCGGGCGGCGTTTCAGGATTTCGAACCGTTCTGGGAGTTCGTTGCCGGGCCATTGAATGCGGGCAGCTTCGGGCCTAATCCGCTGGATAAAACCTTTGGCCCTGAAGCGGTGTTCGAGAAGGCGCCACCCGCGCAGAACGTCTCGCCGTTTGCCGGGTTTCAGTTTTTTGGCGAGGTGAATATCGATGGGCAGAGCGGGGAGTTGAGTGTGGTGTTGCGCGATCTGGACGGGGTGTCTGTGTTCGAGCAGAAGTTGCAGCCGGTTTGATTCACCCATGAACCCATGTGGGAGCGGGCTTGCTCGCGAAGGCGTCGTGTCAGTCGAAATCATCTTTGCTGACACTCCGCTTTCGCGAGCAAGCCCGCTCCCACAGGGAACTCAGTGAATCAGTACACGTCGCGGCGGTAGCGGCCCTGTTCGATCAGGCGCTCCACTTCGGCGGCGCCCAGTACTTCGTTGAGCACCTGGTCCACACCCGAAGCCATGCCTTGGAGGCTGCCGCAGATGTAGATCACCGCACCGTCCGCCAACCATTTCCTGAGCTCGGCCGCCGATTCACGCAGGCGATCCTGTACGTAAATCTTTTCGGCCTGGTCCCGGGAAAACGCCAGGTCGAGGCGCTCGATGTCGCCGGCAATCAACCATTCTTCCAACTCATCACGGCACAGGTAGTCGTGCTCGCGATTGCGCTCGCCAAACAGCAGCCAGTGACGTTGCTGGCCGTCGGCAATCCGTGCCTTGAGCAGGCTGCGCAACCCGGCCAGCCCAGTGCCATTGCCCAAGAGGATCATCGGCACCGGTCGGGCCGGCAGATGGAAACCGCTGTTGCGCCGTACGCGCAGGCTGATGGAACTGCCCACAGGTGCGTGTTCGGTCAACCAGCCGGAACCGACGCCGAGGTTGCCGTCGGTATGCACTTCCTGGCGCACGATCAATTCCAGCACGCCATCGGCCGGGATCGACGCAATGGAGTATTCGCGCATGGCCAACGGCACGAGGGCCTCTGCCAGCGCTTGCGCATGCAGGCCGACCAGATGGGCGCGGTTCTCCGGTAACTGGCGGCTGGCCAGGGCCTGTTCGAGGGTTTCCTCCAGGCCGTTGAGCTGCACCTTGGTTTCACCGTGAATCCCCAGGCCGTCGAGGAAATGCTCGATGGCCCACGGGCAATTGCGCGGCAACACTTCCACCAGGTCGCCCGCCAGCCAACTGCTGGTAGTCGGAGCGCTGAGGCCGAGCAAATACACAGGGGATCCGCTGCTGTCCGGGTTGAGCAGTTCACGACGGGCCAGTGTCCAGTTGTCGTAGCTGGGCGCTTGCCAGGTGTCGACGGGCGCGTGGCCGGTCAGCAGGCCCAGTTGCTGTTGCCAGTGGCGCAAGGCGTATGGATCGCCGCTGTCGACTTCCACCGGCGCGAACAAGGTCTTGCCGCCGTGCTCACCGAGCCAGGTGTGCAGGCGTTTGGCGAATCCGCAGAAGTGTTGATACTGCCGGTCCCCGAGACCGAGGACCGCGTAGTTCAGGCGCTCCAGGCTTGGCGTGCGGCCCAGCACCTTGCGTTCGAAAACCCTGGCGCTGTCCGGCGCTTCGCCGTCACCGAAGGTACTGACGACGAACAGCGCGTTGTTCGAGTCTCGCAAATCCTGCTCGCTGAGGTCCGCCAACGGCTGCACTTTCACCGGCAGGCCCGCGGCCTGCAATTGCCCGGCGGTCTGCCAGGCCAGTTGCTCGGCGAACCCGCTCTGGCTGGCAAAACCGATCAGCCACGCCGGCGCATCGCTGGCGGTTTGCACGAGGTCCTTGCGGGCTGCCTTGACCTGGTTTTTTTTGCGGCGACGATCCAGGTACAGCAACCAGCCGGTGACGAAAAACAGTGGCATGGTCAGCGCGGTGAGGGTCAGGATGATGCGCCCGACGATGCCGAAGTAACTGCCGACGTGCAGCGCATAAATGCTGGTCAGCAGTTGCGCCTTGAGGCTCTTGTCGCTGTAGCGGTCAACCCGTTTGACCACGCCGGTAGCCGGGTCGAGGGTGATCTGGTTGAGGGCGCGGTCGTGGGGCGAAGTTTTCAGCAGGAAGTAAACGGTCGCTGGTTGGCCGGCCACTGGCGGCATGCGCACGTTATAGGAACTGAGTTGCGGACCGGCCGCGCTGTAGATGCTGCTCCACATCGCCGAGTAATCGGCCGTCGGTGCCGGACCTTCCGGCGCCGGGCCACGTCCGCCACGAACGCGTTCGTTCTGCGGTGAGTCAGAGAGCAACCGGGTCAGGCCCTTGTTGTACCACTCGTAGGACCACGACAACCCGGTCAGCGCCGCCAGGAGGTAAAACACCAGGCACCAGGTGCCGGCCACCGAGTGCAGGTCCCAGTTGAAGCTGCGGCCCTTTTTCTTCCAGTCCAGGGTCAGCCAGGCACGCCAGCTTCTCCACTGGCGAGGCCAGCGCAGGTACAGGCCGGACAGACAAAAGAACACCAGAATCAATGTGCACGCGCCGGTGATCTGCCGACCCGTGTCGCCCATGGCGAGGAAGCGGTGCAGTTGCAGCATCAGGCCGAAAAAGTCCTGGCCGGTGGCGTCGCCGAGGAATTCGGCAGTGTACGGATCGAAGTAGCGCATCTCGCCACGGCGTTCACCCGGTGGCGGGGTGAACCACACTTTGGCGGCGTTGCCACTGTCGGTTTCCACCGTGAGCATCGAGACTTTTTTGCCCGACACGGCTTCGATGTGCTCTACCAGTTCGGCGGGCGGCAGCACACCGGCGACCTGTTTTTCGACCTGCAACACAGAAGAGTTGAGTGTGCTCAGGATTTCATCCTGAAACGACACCGTCGCCCCGGTGATGCCCATCAGGGCCAGGACCAGCCCGGCGCTGATGCCGAAAAACCAGTGCAACTGGAACAGGGTTTTCTTCAACACGTCGCTCGCCTTGTTCGTTCAAATTGATTCATTACGCCGCGCATTATGCCGTGGCGTTGTCGAGAAACATTCTTTTTTACGCACAAAGGCCCCGTTCAGTTGAACGGGGCCTGGTCTTTCGAGCGCATTCCATGTGGGAGCGGGCTTGCTCGCGAAGGCGTCGTGTCAGTCAACGTCAATGCCTGCTGACGGACCGCTTTCGCGAGCAAGCCCGCTCCCACAGTTTTTGCATCTATCAGAAGTGGAAGTTGGTGCTCAGCAAAGCGGTACGACCGGCCGCCTGGTTGGCGAAGTGAGTCGAGAACGCCTTGTCGTAGTAGGTTTCGTCGGTCAGGTTCTGCACGTTCAGTTGCAGGTCGACGTTTTTGCTCAGCTTGTAGGCCGCCATCGCGTCGTAACGAACGTAGGAATCAACCATGGTGGTGTTGGCTACGTTGCCGAACACGTCATCGACATAGAACGCGCCACCACCGATGGTCAGCCTTGGCGTGACCTGATAAGTCGTCCACAGGCTGGCGCTGTTTTTCGGCGTATTAGGCAGTTCGTTGCCATCGTTGGCTTTGTTTGCCGGCAGGTCGCCGCCATCGACTTGCTCGCTGTCCATGTAGGCGTAACCGGCGAACACTTGCCACTTGTCGGTGAGCTTGCCGCTGGCCGACAGTTCGATACCTTGAACGCGGGTTTTGCCGACGTTTTCAAACGTGGTGGTGTTGGTTTGCACACGAGCGTTGTCTTTCTCGGTGCGGAAGATATCGGCGGTCACGGACAGACGATCGTTCAACAGGTCCCACTTGGTACCGATTTCGTAGTTCTTGGTGGTTTCCGGCTCCATGTCGCTTTTCAGCAGGTTGCCGTTGCGATCCGGCGTGCCACCCAACGGGTTGCCTTCCGAACCTTCGCCCAGGGTGTTGCCCGGTGGCGTGGCAGATGTCGCGTAGGACGCATAGATGCTGCCGTTTTCGGCTGGCTTGTACACCACGCCGAACTGACCGGTAACGAATTCGCTGGTGTCATCGCCCTTGGACGTGGTCACGCTGGAGCCGTTGAAGGTTTTGTAGCTGGTGTCGAAATGGTCGTAGCGCAGGCCCATGTTCACCAGCCACTGTTCGGACAACGTCAGGGTGTCGAACACATACAGTGCGTAGGTGTTGGCCTTGGTGTCGGTACCTGCATAGTTGCGCGAGATGGCACCGCTCCACGGATCATTCTGATTCGGGTTGGACAGCGAGGTGCAGTTGTAACCGCTTGGCGCGCCAATCAGTGCCGGCGAGCAGTTGGTGGTCACCGCGGCTGTTCCCGGGGTGGTGTCCGTGTTGACGTTGTACGAGGATTTTTCACTTTCCTCGTGGGTGTATTCGACACCGGTGGAGAAGCTGTTCTTGAACCCGGCGATATAGACATCACCAAACAGGTCGGTCTGGTTGGTGGTGGTCTCGGTGTTGCTCACGCGAGTGTTCGCGCGGCGCCAGACGCTGCCGTTGTTGACGTTGCCTTTACTGTCGTCCGGCTGGGTCAGGATGTAATCCTGCATGCTGGTACCGTGACGCAGGGTGTTCTTGATGGTCAGCGCGTCGTTCAGGTCGTGTTCGATGGCGAAGGTCGCCGTGTCGGTGCGGGTCTTGCGGAAGTCGCGGTCGTTCAGACCATACCAGTTGCTGCTGTTGCCACCGTCATTCGGCTTGTCCGGGTTGGCCTTGGTACGGGCTGTAGAGCCACCGACCGGGATGGAGTACGGAATTCCCGAGTCCGGCGTGTCGTTGCTTTCGAGATGGTAGTAGTCGAGGTTGACGCGAGTATCGGTACCCAGACCGAAGGCCAGGGACGGTGCAACACCCCAACGGTCGTAGTCGATGCTCTGACGACCGGCGACGTTGCTCTCGTGGCTCAGCAGGTTCAGACGGCCAGCGGCGGTGTCGGTGAACTGGTAGTTGCCATCGAAGGTGTAGCGCTGGGTCTGGTCGGAGCCCCAGGTGAAACCACCATCGAGCGAATTGCCCAAGTGAGCCTTTTTGCTGACCAGGTTGATGCTGCCGCCAGCAGCACCACGGCCGCCGATCGCAGAGTTCGGGCCTTTGCTGACTTCAATCGATTCAACGGCGAAGATCTCGCGGCTCTGGGAACCGGTATCGCGCACGCCGTCCAGATAGGTGTCGCCCTGGGCGTCGAAGCCGCGGATGAAAGGGCGATCGCCTTGCGGGTTGCCGCCTTCACCGGCACCGAAGGTGATACCTGGAACAGTGCGCAGCGCATCCTGCAGGTTGAGCGAGCCGGTGTCTTTCAGGACTTGTTGCGGAACAACGGTCACCGAGCGCGGCGTGTCGATCAGCGGCGCGGTGTACTTGGGCGAGGAGGCTTTCTCTACGTTGTAGGTCGTCTCGTCCCGGGCTTCGCCGGTGATGGCGGTGGCGCCCAGCGAAATCACATTGTCCGGTGCTTTCCCGTCGGTTTTTTCCGCCGCGAAAACCATGTGGCCCGCAGAGCCGGCAGTAATCGCCATGCCGATGGCCGATGCAAGCAGACGTGGTGAGCTGACCGGTACTTGTGGTTGTTGACGTGACATTTGAATTCCCCTCCCCAAGGATTTGAGGCGGCGGAATATAGGGTAAACACGTATTTGTATCAATTGCGAAATATTACTATTCGCGCTGAATTTACATTCTTTACAATTTACCCTTACGGTTTTTGCTGTCTCGTTCGTCTGTTGGGTTTTACATGGGCAATAAGAATCAATACCATTGGCGCCCCTTTGTTTTCAGGTGTCTTTGTCATGCTGCTGCACATTCCAGGTCTGTTCGAAAAAGACGAGGTGCAGCGCATTCGCGAGGCCCTGGAACAGGCCGATTGGGCCGATGGCAAAATCACCGCGGGCTACCAATCGGCAAAGGCCAAGCACAATTTGCAGCTGCCGGAAGGCCACCCGCTGGCCAAGGAGATCGGCGCGGCAATGCTGGAACGGCTGTGGAAAAATCCGCTGTTCATGTCGGCAGCGTTACCGCACAAAGTCTTTCCTCCGCTGCTGAACTGTTACACCGCCGGCGGCAGTTTCGATTTCCATATCGACAACGCAGTTCGACAGCCCAAAGGCGGCATCGAGCGGGTGCGCACGGATTTGTCCGCCACGCTGTTCTTCAGCGAGCCCGAGGATTACGACGGCGGCGAGCTGGAAATCCAGGACACTTTCGGCACCCAGCGGGTGAAGCTGCCTGCCGGCGACATGGTGCTGTACCCCGGCACCAGCCTGCACAAGGTCAACGCAGTGACGCGCGGAACGCGATTCGCCTCGTTTTTCTGGACTCAAAGCCTGGTGCGCGAAGACAGCCAGCGCGCCCTATTGTTCGAGATGGACGGGGCCATCCAGCAACTGACCCGCGATGTGCCTGATCATCCATCGCTGATCCGCCTGACCGGCACCTATCACAACCTGTTGCGTCGCTGGGTCGAGGTGTAAGTGGCGGACTTTCGTTTACGCCGCGAGGAAATGCTCGACGGTGAGCGCCTGCGCTCCATGCTTGACGAAAGTCCGGCCCGCGCGGCCCAGGCCATCCTGATCGCCGCACGTGAGGGTGAGGTCGAAGCCCAGGCCTTGCTCGGGCAGATTCTGCTCGACGGCCAGGGTATCGCGCAGGACCAACCGCTGGCGCTGAGCTGGTTCGGTATCGCTGCGCGCCAGGGACACCTGATGGCGCGCAACATGCTCGGCCGTTGTCACGAACATGGCTGGGGTTGTGTTGCCGATGCATCGCTTGCGGCGCGGCATTATCGAGTCGCGGCGCAGGCCGGACTGGATTGGGCGATGTACAACTACGCCAATCTGCTCGCCACCGGGCGCGGGGTAAACAAGGATCAAGCGCTGGCGTTCAGCTTCTATCAACGCGCAGCACACTTGGGCCATGCCAAGTCGATGAACCTGCTGGGGCGATATCTGGAAGAAGGGCGGGTGTGCCCCATGGATTTGCGCGGGGCCCGCGACTGGTATCGGCGTTCGGCCGAGGGCGGGGATTTTCGCGGGCAGTTCAGTTATGCGGCGGTATTGGCTGATGAAGGAAATGTCGATGGTGCGTTGGTGTGGCTGCACAAGGCGCTGACAGGAGGAAATCTGAGTTTCCTGCGGGTGGCGAGTGAGACGTTGATGAGCGCGATCGATCCGCAAATCCGTGCTGTGGCGAACGAATACCTCGAGCGCACTGCTCAACTCGAGCAGGAACACAGCCCTTCTGTAGGAGCTGGCTTACCGGCGATGAGCTAAAGAACACCGCATTCAGCCTGTAGAAACGCGTCATTATTTACCACCTTCGCTGGCAAGCCAGCTCCTACAAATCGCAAGCACAAAAAAGCCCATGACGCGTCATGGGCTTTTTGATTTCTGCGTGATGTATTTACACGTAGAACGATTTCAGCGGCGGGAAGCCATTGAACTCGACGGCGCTGTAGCTGGTGGTGTACGCGCCGGTCGACAGCCAGTACAGGCGATCACCGATAGCCAGGTTCAGCGGCAGGCCGTACTTGTAGTTCTCGTACATGATGTCGGCGCTGTCGCAGGTCGGGCCGGCGATGACCACTTCTTCCATCTCGCCCTTCTTCTCGGTCCAGATCGGGAACTTGATGGCTTCGTCCATGGTTTCGATCAGGCCGGAGAACTTGCCCACATCCGTGTACACCCAACGCTCTACCGCGGTACGGGATTTGCGCGCGACCAGCACCACTTCGCTGACCAGGATGCCGGCGTTGGCGATCAGCGAACGGCCTGGCTCGAGGATGATTTCCGGCAAGTCATCACCGAAGTCTTCTTTCAGGAAGCGGATGATTTCTTCCGCGTAGGTTTCCAGGCTGTTGGTGCGGGTGATGTAGTTGGCCGGGAAGCCGCCGCCCATGTTGATCAGCTTCAGGTGAATGCCGTCTTCTTCCTTCAGGCGTTCGAAGATCACTTTGACCTTGGCGATCGCTGCGTCCCAGACACTGATGTCGCGCTGCTGCGAGCCGACGTGGAACGAGATGCCGTAAGGCACCAGGCCCAGGTCGCGAGCAAGGATCAGCAGGTCCATGGCCATGTCGGTCTGGCAGCCGAATTTGCGCGACAACGGCCAGTCGGCGGTGGTCGAGCCTTCGGTCAGGATGCGTACGTAAACTTTTGCCCCAGGGGCGGCCTTGGCGATGTTGCGCAGGTCGGCTTCGGAGTCGGTGGCAAACAGGCGCACGCCCTTCTCGTAGAAGTAGCGGATGTCCTTGGATTTCTTGATGGTGTTGCCGTAGCTGATGTGGTCGGCGCTGACGCCGCGATCGAGCACTTTGTCCAGCTCGTAGATCGAGGCGATGTCGAAGCTCGAACCTTTCTCTTTGAGCAGGTCGATGATTTCGACGGCCGGGTTGGCCTTGACCGCGTAGTAGACCTTGGCGAATTCGAAACCGGCGCGCAGGTCGTCATAGGCCTGGGCGATCATCGCGGTGTCGATCACCACGAACGGGGTTTCCTGTTTGTCGGCGAACGCCTTCATTTTCTGAAAGGTTTCGCGCGCGAAATAGTCTTCGACCTGGATCGACATACCTGGGAGCTCCTAAAGGCAAACGTTGTTAATCAATGGGTGCAAATGAACGTCCTCCGTATCCCCACTTTGGTTCGCCTACTTCCCAAGGCATGTCGCCGAAAGCAAAAAGGCCATGGGAGCGCTGCGCCCTTGGCCTTGCTGTCTCGTCGTCAGTACTTGAGCCGGATGGATCGTTTCCAGCATGGACGTTCGGCGCGAACTTTAGGGCGTGAGGGGCCTGAGATCAACAAAAAATGTCGCGTTTTTGCACTCTTCTGACGCGCGTTACGAGCATCACTCTTTGTAACCGACTCAGATGACAGTCGGATGTTCCCCAGGATTTGTGAAGTGTTAAAAATACCTGCACGTTCGACGCTTTTGTGCGCTAGATCGCCAGGAAGTGCGATAGCGTCAACTTCGGCGAAGTTGGCTGCGAAAAGGTCATTTCGGGAGTTGTTTGGGCTTTTGCATCAAGCGTTTCTGAATGCCTTCTGTCCCTGCGTGTGTTGATATTTTTTTCCGACCTGTCCATCGCAAAAAAAAACGCCGGAATCGACCTTTGTAGGAGCCGGCTTGCCGGCGAAAGCGATCTGGCAGGCGAAATCCATATCGTTTGGTCCACCGCCATCGCCGGCAAGCCGGCTCCTACAGGTTTACGGGCTTAACCGGCGATTGCTTCGGCTGGCGATACGATGCTGGTTTTCATCCCCCGCGAACGTCCGGAACTCAGGTACGCCGCAATCGACTCCTGTGTCACCTCACCCAAAAACACCCGCTCGGCATCCATCACCGGCAACCACGCACGATTGAACTCGTACATGCGCGACAGCAGGATGCGCAGATGTTCGTCGTACGCCGCCGTGGCGTTGAACTCGCGTTGGTACTGCGCGCAGGTGCCGGTCTGGCGGTGCAGGTCGCGACGTCGTACGTAACCCAGGGCTTTGTTCTCGGCACAAGTGACCACCACGTAGCGTCGGTCGTGCTCGTCCATCAACTCCAGCGCTTCGGCCACCGGGGTTTGCGGGCTGACGGAGGGCGCGTTGTCCGCCGCGTCTTCGGCTTTTACCAACAGCAGACGCTTGAGTGTGCTGTCCTGGCCGACGAAGTTGCTGACAAACTCGTCCGCCGGATGCGCGAGCAAGGTGTCCGGGTGATCGATCTGCAGCAGCTTGCCGGCGCGGAAGATCGCGATCTTGTCGCCGAGCTTGATCGCCTCGTCGATGTCATGGCTGACCATGATCACGGTCTTGTTCAGCGCCCGCTGCATCTCGAAGAATTCGTTCTGGATCATTTCGCGGTTGATCGGATCGACGGCGCCGAACGGTTCGTCCATCAACAGCAACGGCGCATCTGCCGCCAGTGCGCGAATCACGCCGATCCGCTGCTGCTGGCCACCGGACAATTCCCGCGGATAGCGATGCAAATATTGCTTGGGTTCAAGCTTGATCATGCTCATCAACTCGCGGACGCGGTCGTGGCATTTGTGCTTGTCCCAACCGAGCAGCTTTGGCACCACCACAATGTTCTCTTCGATGGTCATGTTCGGGAACAGGCCAATCTGCTGGATCACGTAACCGATATTGCGGCGCAGCGTCACTGCGTCGAGACCAGTGGTGTCTTCGCCATTGATCAGGATCTTGCCCGAGGTCGGTTTGATCAGGCGGTTGATCATTTTCAGCGTGGTGCTTTTGCCGCAACCCGAGGGTCCGAGGAACACACAGATTTCGCCTTCATTGACGGTCAGGCTCACCGAGTCCACGGCTTTCACATCTTTGCCGTTGCTTTGGAAGGTCTTGCTGAGGTTTTGAAGTTCGATCATTTGAGTAATCCTTTTGGAGTCAACGAGCGTTGCAGCACTTGCAGAAAGAGGTCGGCGATGATCGCCAGCACACTGACCAGCACGGCGCCGACGATCAGCATCGACATGTCGCTGCGGCTGATGGAAGCGAGGATGAGTACGCCGAGGCCTCCGGCGCCGATGGTGGCGGCGATGGTCATGACGCCGATGTTCATGACCACGGCGGTGCGCACACCGGCGAGGATCACCGGCACAGCGATGGGCAGTTCGACCCGGCACAGGCGCTGGCCGAAGGTCATGCCAATACCGCGCGCGGCTTCGCGGATGCCCGGTTCGACGCTGGTCAGCGCGAGGTAGGTGTTACGCATGATCGGCAGCAGCGAATAGAGAAACACCGCCGTGATCGCCGGCATCGGCCCCAGGCCCTGGCCGAATATCGAGTACACCGGCAACAACAGGCCGAACAGCGCAATCGACGGGATGGTCAGCAGCACCGTGGCGCTGGCTTGCAGGGGACCTGCCAGGGTCGGGAACCGCGTCATCAGAATGCCCAGCGGCACGCCGACCAGAATCGCCAGGCTCACGGCGACGCCGACCAGGGTGATGTGTTGCCAGGTCAGGTGCAGCACTTGCGCCCAGTCGAGATGGGAAAAGGCGTTGAGAAAATCCATGTCGTCTCCTCCTCAGTTCAAGGGATGCTGGCGCAGGAAATCTGCGGCAACGGATGAAGGGCTTTGATGATCGACATCGACCCGGGCGTTGAGCTGGCGCATGGTTTCGTCATCGAACAGGTCCGCCAGCGGCTTGAGCTGGGCTGCCAGTTGCGGATGCGCATCGAGGTACGTTTGGCGCACGACCGGCGCGGCGGTGTAGTCGGGGAAATAGTGTTTGTCGTCTGCCAGCAACTTGAGCTTGAACGCGCTCAAGCGTCCGTCGGTGGTGTAGACCAGACCGGCAAACACCTGGCCGTTGCGCAGGGCGGTGTAGACCAGACCGGCGTCCATCTGGCGGATGTTTTTGCGGGTCAGGTCCATGCCGTAGAGCTCGACCATGCCGGCCAGACCGTCGGAGCGATTGGCAAACTCGGTGTCCAGAGCCACCAGCGGATTGTCCTTGGCCTCGGCGCGCAATGTGCGATCGAGGTCACTGATGGTGTGGACCTGCGGGTACTCGGCGGCGATGTTCGCCGGCAGCGCCAGTGCATAGGTGTTGCTGAATTTCGACGGCGAGAGCCAGGCCAGGCCTTTCTTCGCGTCCAGTTCAGTGACCCGCGCCAGTGACTGTTGGCTGTCGAGTTTTTCCGTCACATGGTTGTAGGAAACCAGGGACACGCCGGTGTATTCCCAGACCATGTCCAGTTGCCCGCTTTCCTGGGCACTGCGGGCCAGGTTGCTACCGAGGCCGCCGGTGACCTGAGCGTCATAACCTTTGCTGCGCAGGTATTGAGCGGTGATTTCCGCGAGCAGGGTCTGTTCGGTGAACACCCGGGCGCCGATGCGGATAAGCGGTTTTTCCGCGGCCTGGGCAAATCCTGCGCACAGCAGAACGCAGCCTAGTAATAAGCTTGATGTTTTCATGACGATTCCTTTGCCGGGGCTTAAGACGGGCGCAGGCCGCGTTCGAGCCAGAGGCGGCTGGCGAGGGTCACCAGGCCGTCGAGCAGCAGGGCCAGCAACGCGGTACACGCGGCGCCGAGCAGCAACTGCGGCTGATTGTTCAAGGCAATGCCTGGGAAAATCAGGCTGCCAAGACTGTTGGCGCCGATCAGGAACGCCAGCGGCGCCGTCCCGACGTTGATCGCCAACGCCACGCGCACGCCACCGATGATGATCGGCACGGCGTTCGGCAGTTCGACTTTCCACAGCACCTGGCGCGGGGTCATGCCGATGCCGACCGCCGCTTCTTTCAGGGAACCCTGGACGTTTTTCAGGCCTTCGTAGGTGTTGCGCACGATCGGCAACAAGGAAGCGAGGAACAAGGCGAAGATCGCCGGGCCACTGCCGATGCCGAGGATGCCCAGCGCAATCGCGAGCACGGCCAGTGGTGGCACGGTGTTACCGATATTGAAGAACTGCATGAAGCGTTCGGCGCGGCCGACCATGGACGGGCGGCTGAGGAGGATGCCGGCAGGAATGCCCACGACAAGGGCGGCCAGCATGGAAGCGAGGACGAGAATCAGATGAGCTTGCAGGTAAAACAACAAATCGTCGCGGTAATGTTCGATCGTGTTGATGCCGATCCAGTGGACCAGCAGGGCCAGAAGGGCGATTACCAGCGCGCCTCCTATCAGCCCTTTGCCATAGTGGATAGCCACAGGCGGACTCCTTTTTTCAGTCGGCGAACACTGGCAATGCCTTACGTGGCTGCCGAAAAAATGTTCGCGAGAAGCAGCTCGTTCAGGCCGGCAATGCGGCGTGAAAGCGAGCCATGAGCACAGCCTCGTCAGGCTGAATTGCAGCTGTTTCAGGCCCCCGACGAGTGGTCGTAACGGGGGAGTGGACGTCTCCGCGTTCTAAAAGGTTCCCCAATCCAACATTATTTGGCCACCTGTCGTCGCACCTCGACTCCCGTAGCAGCTGCCGAGCCCGCGAGGCTGCGTCCGGCGGCACAGCCGTCGTAGAGTCGGCAAACAAGGTCTGCCGATACACCGCAAGTTCTGGTTTTGCGACGGCTGCGCCGCCGGACGCAGCCTCGCGGGCTCGGCAGCTGCTACGGGCGAACGGTGGTCCGGAGGTCGCGATTTGGGCTATACTCGCCGCCCTTTTTTGAATCACCTGCCAGGCGATTTCCCATGACCAAACAGGCCGCCGAAGTCGCGAAACGCCGCACTTTCGCCATTATTTCCCACCCCGATGCCGGTAAAACCACCATCACCGAGAAACTCTTGCTGATGGGCAAGGCTATTGCTATTGCCGGTACGGTGAAATCCCGAAAGTCCGACCGCCATGCCACCTCCGACTGGATGGAAATGGAAAAGCAGCGGGGTATTTCCATTACCACGTCGGTCATGCAGTTCCCGTATCGCGAGCACATGATCAACCTGCTCGACACCCCGGGCCACGAAGACTTCTCCGAAGATACCTACCGTACCCTGACGGCGGTGGACTCGGCGTTGATGGTTCTCGACGGCGGTAAAGGTGTAGAGCCACGGACCATCGCCCTGATGGACGTCTGCCGTCTGCGTGATACGCCGATCGTCAGCTTCATCAACAAACTCGACCGTGACATCCGCGACCCGATCGAACTGCTCGACGAAATCGAAGCCGTCCTGAAGATCAAGGCTGCGCCGATCACCTGGCCGATCGGTTGCTACCGTGACTTCAAAGGCGTGTATCACCTCGCCGATGACTACATCATCGTGTACACCGCCGGTCACGGCCACGAGCGCACCGAAACCAAGATCATCGAAAAGCTCGACTCCGATGAAGCCCGTGCGCATCTGGGCGACGAGTACGAACGTTTCCTCGAACAGCTTGAGCTGGTGCAGGGTGCCTGCCACGAGTTCAACCAGCAGGAATTCCTCGACGGTCAACTGACCCCGGTGTTTTTCGGTACGGCACTCGGCAACTTCGGTGTAGACCACGTCCTCGACGCCGTCGTTGATTGGGCTCCGCGCCCGTTGGCTCGGGTGGCCAACGAGCGCACCGTGGAGCCGGTGGAAGAGAAGTTCTCGGGCTTTATCTTCAAGATCCAGGCAAACATGGACCCGAAACACCGCGACCGCATCGCCTTCATGCGTATCTGCTCGGGCAAGTACGAAAAAGGCATGAAGATGCGTCACGTGCGCACCGGCAAGGACGTGCGGATCGGCGACGCGCTGACCTTCTTCTCCTCCGAGCGTGAGCAACTGGAAGAAGCGTTTGCCGGCGACATCATCGGCCTGCACAACCACGGCACCATCCAGATCGGCGACACCTTCAGCGAAGGCGAAGTCCTGGGCTTCACCGGCATCCCGCACTTCGCCCCGGAACTGTTCCGTCGCGTACGTCTGAAAGATCCGCTGAAATCCAAGCAACTGCGCCAGGGCCTGCAGCAACTGGCCGAAGAAGGCGCGACCCAGGTGTTCTTCCCGGAGCGCAGCAACGACATCATCCTCGGCGCCGTCGGCGTGCTGCAGTTCGATGTGGTCGCCAGCCGTTTGAAAGAGGAATACAAGGTCGAGTGCTCCTACGAGCCGATCACTGTTTACTCCGCACGCTGGATCGAATGCAGCGACAAGAAGAAGCTTGAGGAATTCTCCAACAAGGCTGTGGAAAACCTGGCACTGGACGGCGGCGGTCACCTGACCTACCTCGCGCCGACGCGGGTCAACCTGGCACTGATGGAAGAGCGCTGGCCGGACGTGAAATTCCGTGCGACGCGCGAGCATCATTAAGCGCTGAGTTGCAAAATCAAAAAGCCCCGACGCGAAAGCCTCGGGGCTTTTTGTTGCCTGGCGCAATTCCCTGTAGGAGCGAGCTTGCTCGCGATGATCTCAAGTGCGCCGCGTTTATCCAGAGTGCGCGTCATCGTTAACGGCCATCGCGAGCAAGCTCGCTCCTACAGGGTGCTTCGGTGTTAGTTGAATTGGGAATAATCCCTATTCAAAACCAGTCTCCCAACCCTCTGTATTTCCCCCCGCTCGATAGCGTCCAATCTGGAGAACACGGCTGATCGGAACTAGATTTCACTCAGCACCAGACAGGCACTCTACGAAAGGAAGGAATCGGCTATGAACAGGTTGTTTCGCGTTTTACTGCTGTTGAAGGTGTTGGTGATGCTCTCGCTCGGAACTTCGATGGCGTGGGCCGAGTGTATCGATCACGGGGAGCAGGCTTCGAGCGGGCAAGCGGGTTACGCGGGGTTTATGCTCGCCAAATCCGAATCGGAGCCGGGCGATAAGGGGCAGGGTGGTGCCGGCAACGATGATGACTCGACCACCGACGAGCCGGACTCCGATGATGAAGAGGAAGGCGACAGCCAGACGTAAGCCACAGACAAAAGAAAACCCCCTCTACCAGACCGATGCGCAATCGAAGTAGAAGGGGTTTGGTTAACGCGTTACCTGTGGGAGCGGGCTTGCTCGCGAAAGCGGTCTGTCAGTCGACGTTGATGTTGACTGGAATGACGCCTTCGCGAGCAAGCCTACTCCCACATTTTTATGCCGCGCCGTCGAGGAATTGCTCGGCGTAGTGGCACGCCACCTGGCGGCCGTCGAGCAGGCGCAGGGCCGGCTCTTCAGTACTGCAACGCTCGGTGGCGTACGGGCAGCGCTTGTGGAAAGCGCAGCCGGACGGCGGGTTCAGCGGGTTGGGCAATTCGCCGACGATCTTGATTTTCGGTTTGTCCGGATCCGGGTGGATGGCCGGCGTCGCCGACAGCAGCGCTTGGGTGTAGGGGTGCAGGGGACGGGAGTAAATGTCCTCTTTCGTGCCCATTTCCACCGGGCGACCGAGGTACATCACCATCACATGGTCGGCAACGTGGCGTACCACCGCCAGGTTGTGGGAGATGAACACGTAGGCGGTGTTGAACTCTTGCTGCAAATCCATGAACAGGTTGAGCACCTGCGCCTGAATCGATACGTCCAGCGCCGAGGTCGGTTCGTCCGCCACCAGCACTTTCGGTTGCAGCATCATCGCCCGGGCCAGGGCGATCCGCTGGCGCTGACCGCCGGAGAACATGTGCGGATAACGCTGGTAGTGCTCGGGACGCAAGCCCACCTGCTTCATCATCGCCTGGACTTTCTCGCGACGTTCCGCAGCGCTCAGGTTGGTGTTGATCAATAATGGCTCTGCAAGCTGATCGCCGACTTTTTGCCGAGGGTTCAACGAAGCGTACGGGCTCTGGAACACCATCTGCACGTCTTTGCGCAGTTGCTTGCGCTGGGCCTTGTCGGCGCCGGCGACTTCCTGGCCGGCGATTTTCAAGGAGCCGGAGGACGGCTCTTCGATCAGGGTCAGGGCACGGGCCAGGGTGGATTTGCCGCAGCCCGACTCGCCGACGACAGCGAGGGTCTTGCCGGCTTCCAGTTCGAACGACACGCCGTTGAGGGCGCGCACGGTGGCGTGACCCTTGAACAGGCCTCGGGACACCTCGTAGTGACGGGTCAGGTCGCGGGCGGTAAGAACGACGGCCATTACGCCACCTCCTGGTTCAGCGGGTAGAAGCAGCGAGCGAGGCTGTTGCTTTTCTGGTCAAGGGCCGGACGTTGCTGGCGGCAGTTGTCTTTCACGTACGGGCAGCGCGGCGACAGCAGGCAACCCTGTGGACGGTCGTAACGACCGGGAACGATGCCCGGCAGGGTCGACAGGCGCGTGGCACCCAGGCTGTGTTCCGGAATCGCCTTGAGCAGCGCTTCGCTGTATGGGTGCGCCGGGATGTCGAACAGTTGCGGCACCTGGCCCACTTCAACCGCTTGGCCGGCGTACATCACGCACACGCGCTGGGCGGTTTCGGCCACGACGGCGAGGTCGTGGGTAATCAGCACCAGGCCCATGTTCTGCTCTTTCTGCAACGCCAGCAGCAGGTCCATGATCTGCGCCTGAATGGTCACGTCCAGCGCCGTGGTCGGTTCATCTGCGATCAGCAGTTTCGGCTCGCCGGCAATCGCCATGGCAATCGCGACGCGCTGGCTCATGCCGCCGGACAGTTGATGCGGGTAGGCGTCCATACGGCTGGCGGCACCCGGGATTTCAACTTTTTCCAGCAGTTCGATGGCGCGCTTGCGGGCAGCCTTGCCGGACATTTTCAGGTGCAGGCGCAGCACTTCTTCAATCTGGAAACCGACGGTGTAGCTCGGGTTCAGCGCGGTCATCGGATCCTGGAAGACCATGGACAGGTCTTTACCGACGATCTGCCGACGCTGGCGATTGTTGAGCTTGAGCATGTTCTTGCCATCGAAATTCAGGGCGTCAGCGGTGACGATCCCCGGATGCTCGATCAGGCCCATCAGCGCCATCATGGTCACGGACTTGCCGGAACCCGATTCGCCAACGATGGCCAATACTTCGCCCTTGTCCACTTTCAGGTCGAGGCCATCGACCACTGGCGTGGCGTTTTTGTCGCCGAAGCGAACATTGAGATTCTTGATTTCTAGCAGTGACATGGGAATCTCCTCAGGCGGCGTTCTTGAGTTTCGGGTCCAGCGCGTCGCGCAGGCCGTCACCCATCAAGTTGATTGCCAGCACGCTGAGCAAAATGGTCAGACCAGGCAGGCTCACCACCCACCAGGCGCGTTCGATGTAGTCGCGGGCCGAAGCCAGCATGGTGCCCCACTCAGGGGTTGGCGGTTGTACGCCAAGGCCGAGGAAGCCCAGTGCGGCGGCATCGAGGATCGCCGACGAGAAGCTCAGGGTCGCCTGAACGATCAGCGGCGCCATGCAGTTAGGCAGCACGGTAACGAACATCAGGCGTGGCAGGCCCGCACCGGCCAGACGCGCGGCGGTCACGTAGTCGCGGTTCAACTCGCCCATCACCGCCGCGCGGGTCAGGCGAACGTAGGACGGCAGGGACACCACGGCGATGGCGATCACGGTGTTGATCAGGCCAGGGCCGAGGATGGCGACAATCGCCACGGCCAGCAGCAGGGACGGCAGGGCCAGCATGATGTCCATCAGGCGCATGATGGTCGGGCCGAGCACGCGCGGGAAGAACCCGGCGAACAGACCCAGCAGGATGCCCGGAATCAGCGACATGACCACCGACGACAAGCCGATCATCAAGGACAGGCGCGAACCGTGGATCAGACGCGACAGCAGGTCGCGACCGAGTTCATCGGTCCCCAGCAGGAATTGCAGTTGCCCGCTTTCCAGCCAGGCCGGCGGTGTCAGCAGGAAGTCGCGGTACTGCTCGCTCGGGTTATGCGGCGCGACCCAAGGGGCGAAGATGGCGCAGAAAATCACCAGCAGCATGAACATCAGGCCGGCGACGGCACCTTTGTTCTTGGAGAACGCTTGCCAGAATTCTTTGTACGGAGACGGGTACAGCAGGCTTTGATCGACTGCTACCGATGGAATTGGAGTGGTCATGGTCATGATCTCAGCGCTGATGACGGATGCGTGGGTTGGCAAAGCCGTAGAGGATGTCCACTACGAAGTTGACCACAATCACCAGGCAGGCGATTAACAGGATGCCGTTTTGCACGACGGGATAGTCCCGGGCGCCAATGGCTTCGATCAGCCATTTGCCGATGCCGGGCCAGGAGAAAATGGTTTCGGTCAGGACCGCACCGGCCAGCAGGGTGCCGACTTGCAGGCCGACCACCGTCAGTACCGGAATCAGCGCGTTGCGCAGGCCGTGCACGAACACCACGCGTGCCGGCGACAGGCCCTTGGCCTTGGCGGTGCGGATGTAGTCTTCACGCAGCACTTCGAGCATCGACGAACGGGTCATCCGCGCGATCACTGCCAGCGGAATGGTGCCGAGCACGATGGCCGGCAGGATCAGGTGGTGCAGGGCGTCGAAGAAGGCGTCCGGCTCGTTGGCCAGCAGGGTATCGATCAGCATGAAGCCGGTGCGTGGCTCGATGTCATAGAGCAGGTCGATCCGCCCGGATACCGGGGTCCAGCCCAGGCTTACCGAGAAGAACATGATCAGGATCAGGCCCCACCAGAAGATCGGCATCGAGTATCCCGCCAGGGAGACACCCATCACCCCATGGTCGAACAGGGACCCTCGCTTGAGTGCCGCGATCACCCCGGCCAGAAGGCCCAGGACGCCGGCGAACAACAGGGCGGCCGAGGACAGTTCCAGGGTCGCGGGGAACAGGGAAGTGAATTCGGACCAGACGCTTTCACGGGTTCGCAGGGATTCACCGAGATCGCCGTGGGCCAGTTTGCCGATGTAATCCAGGTACTGGGCATACAGGGGTTTGTTCAGACCTAGGCGTTCCATTGCCTGAGCGTGCATTTCCGGGTCGACTCTGCGTTCGCCCATCATGACTTCCACGGGGTCGCCAGGGATCATGCGAATCAACGCGAATGTCAGCAAGGTGATGCCGAAAAACGTGGGGATCAGTAATCCCAGTCGGCGGGCAATAAAACTAAACATCGTAAGGTGTACCTCATCAGCCGGTTAGGCGTGCCCGGCAGGCCTGGGGTCAGGCATGCCGGGAGTTTTCTTATCTACTTCACCTGGGTGGTGGCGAAGTTATTCGTGGTGAGGGGGCTAATTTGGTAGCCCTCTACGTTGTTGCGCATTGCGGTAAACATTCTAGTGTGCGCCATGCTGATCCATGGCTGGTCCTGGTTAAAAATAACCTGGGCCTGTTCGTAGAGCGCTGCACGCTCGGCCGGATCGGTTTTTTCCCGGGCCTGGTCGATCAGCGCCTGGAACTTGTCATTGCACCAGCGGGCGTAGTTTTCTCCGTTCTTGGCCGCTTCACAACTGAGCATAGGCGTCAGGAAGTTATCCGGGTCGCCGTTATCGCCCGCCCATCCGGCGGAAACCATGTCGTGCTCGCCGTTTTTGGCGCGTTTGAGCATTTCGCCCCATTCCATCACGCGGATGTCGATCTTGATCCCGACCTTGGCCAGGTCGGCTTGCATCATCTGCGCGCCGAGCATCGGGTTCGGGTTGGTCGGACCGCCGCCGTTGCGGGTGAACAGGGTGAACGTGGTGCCTTCCGGTACGCCGGCTTCCTTGAGCAGGGCGCGAGCCTTGTCCAGGTCATGGGCCGGGTTCTTCAGGCTGTGGTTGTAGCCCAGCAGGGTGTCCGGGTACGGGTTGACCCCGGCCGTTGCATTGCCCTTGCCGAACAACGCATTGACGTACGCCTCTTTGTCGAAGGCGATGTCGATGGCTTTGCGCACCCGTACGTCACTCATGTACTTGTGCGTGGTGTTCATGGCGACGTACGAGACGGTCATTGCATTCAGTTCATCGACTTTCAGCTTGTCGTCTTTCTTGATGCTCGGAATGTCATCCGGTTTTGGATACAGCGCGACCTGACACTCGTTGGCCTTGAGCTTCTGCAGGCGCACGTTGTTGTCGGTGGCGATGGCCAGGATCAGCGCATCAGCCGGTGGCTTGCCACGGAAGTACTCCGGGTTGGCCTTGAAGCGAACCTGAGCGTCCTTGTTGTAGCGCTGGAAGACGAACGGACCGGTGCCGACTGGCTTGTTGTTCAGGTCGCCGGTCTTGTTGGCCTTGAGCAACTGGTCGGCGTACTCGGCCGGGTAGATCGAGGAGAACGCCATGGCAATGTCGGCCAGGAACGGCGCTTCGCGACGGGTCAGGGTGAACTTGACCGTGTTGTCGTCGACTTTCTCGACGTTTTTCAGCAGTTCCTTGAAGCCCATGCTTTCAAAGTACGGGAAGCCTACGCTCGACAGCTTGTGCCACGGATGATTCGGGTCCAGTTGGCGCTGGAAGCTCCAGACCACGTCGTCGGCATTCATGTCGCGGGTCGGCTTGAAGTATTCGGTGGTGTGGAACTTGACGCCTTTACGCAGATGGAACGTGTAGCTCAGGCCGTCATCGCTGATGTCCCAGGATTCGGCCAGCGCCGGAATCACTTCGGTAGTGCCGGGCTTGAAGTCCGCCAGGCGATTGAAGATGGTTTCGGCCACGGCATCGGCGGTGACTGCAGTCGTGTACTGGACCATGTCGAAGCCTTCAGGGCTGGCTTCCGTGCAAACCACCAGGGGTTTGGCCGAAACGCCGACAGCGACACTGAGCAACGCGGCCGCGATGGCCGCACGTAGGGGAAGCATTTTCATCAAGAACCCTCTGCAATCAGTTAATGGACAAAAGCCGAACGGCCGATTCGTCACTGAATCAGCCGTCCGGCAGGTGCGTTACAGGATGTTGAACGGAACCGTGGTCACGAGACGGAACTCGTTGATGCTGCCGTCAGCCTGGTTTTCGCTGGCACGGTGAGCGGTGTAGGTGCCGCGGATCGTGGTGGCCTTGAGTGGGCCGCTCTGCACGGCGTAGGTCGCGCCGATGCCGTATTCGTAATGGTGTTCGCCATCTTGCGACTGGATACCGTCGTAGCCTTTGCCAGCCACACCCTGGTTGCCGGTGTAGTGAGTACCGTCGATGCCCCAGCCACGCGCCTGGTAGATGTTGAACTTCAGACCTGGCACGCCGTATTCGGCCATGTTCAGACCGTAGGCAACCTGGAACGATTTTTCGTTCGGGCCGTTGAAGTCCGACAGCAGGGAGTTGGCCAGGTAGATGCCGTTGGTTTCGTGCAGGTAGTCGAAGTACTCGTTACCGTTCACTTCCTGATACGAGAAAGTCAGGGTGTGCGCCTGGTGGGTCAGGCCGAACGACAGGGAGTAGGTGTCGTTGTCGATATCGCCGATCAGGGCTTTACCGGTGTCCTTGGTTTTGTAGTAGTTCAGGCCGGTGGTCAGGCTCAGTACCTGGCTGTCGCCCAGTACGTGAGAGGCGCCGAAGTAGTACTGGTTCCAGATGTCTTCAGCCTGGGTCGCCCAGAGGCTGGTGGTCAGGCTGGCGAGCGGGTTGTAGGTGATACCGCCGGTGTAGACGTGGTCGGTTTCGACGATGCCGTTGGCGTATTCAGTGCGGAATTTGCGCTGGCTTTCTTCGGTACGCGGAGAGTTGCGGTCGAAGGTGGCCAGGTCGAAGGCCAGGTTGTTCAGCTCTTCGCTGTGGATGGCCACACCTTCGAAGCTCGAAGGCAATGCACGGTTACCGATCACGTCGACCATCGGGCTGCTGAAGTTCATGCGGCCGGCGGTCAGGGTGGTGTTGGAGACACGGGCCTTGACGTTGGCCAGGCCCATTTTGCTCCACTGGCCTTGAGCGTCGCCGCCCTCTTTGGTCAGGGTACGGTTGTTGCCCGCGCCTGGACGAGAGCCCGGTGCGCCACCGTTGTTGGACGCCAGGTCTTTGCGGTCCCGGTCCAGGGCAATGGCGTTGTAGGCGGCGACTTCAGTGCTGAAACCGACAGTGCCTTCGGTGAAGCCCGAGTTGTACTTGAGGATGGTGCCCTGGACCCAGTTGATCCGGCGATCGGTCGGGGTCGAAACGCCGTCTTTCTTGTAGGCGAATTTGGCGCCGCGTTGCAGTTGCTCGTTGGCGTACCAGTTACGCGTGGTGCCAGTGATCGACTGGCCTTCGACAAAGCCGGTGGCTTCGCTTTGGGCGCTTTTCTCGTTCACGGTAACCGGGGTGAAAGCCTGGCTTTGGGTTTCTGCGTAAGCCGTGGCGGTTACGCTGCTGATGGCCAAGGCCAGTAACGCGGTGCTGCTCAGTTTCATGGGTAAAGCTCCTTACTTTCTTTTTTTATACCGGTCTTTTTTTGTGATCCGGCTATTGGTTTAGAACTCATTCACGGCATCGCAAACGTTTGCTGTCAGCCAAATTGGCAAAAGACGGCAAAGCGTCTGCGTGAGGGCGGAAAATCCGCCCCCCGGCATTTCTGGCTAATCGGTTATTTTTCTATGCTGACACCCGAGAAAACGTTGCGGCCGAACGGGCTCACCTTGAACCCTTCGATTTTGGCGCTCAGCGGCTGGTTGACCGTTGAGTGGGCGACTGGCGTGATCGGCACTTGCTGCTTGAGCAACTGCTGCGCCTGTTTGTAGAGCAGGGTGCGCTGGTCACGGTCGGTGACGACCTTGGCCTGCTTGATCAGCTTGTCGTAGGCCGGATCACACCACATCGAGTAGTTGTTACCGCCAATGGCATTGCAGCTGTACAGCGTGCCCAGCCAGTTGTCCGGATCACCGTTGTCACCGGTCCAGCCGATCAGGCTGATGTCGTGCTCGCCGTTCTTGGTGCGCTTGATGTACTCGCCCCACTCATAGCTGACAATCTTGACCTTGAGGCCGATCTTCGCCCAGTCAGCCTGGAGCATCTCGGCCATCAACTTGGCGTTAGGGTTGTACGGACGCTGGACCGGCATGGCCCAGAGGGTGATTTCGGTGCCTTCCTTGACGCCGGCAGCCTTGAGCAGTTCCTTGGCTTTTTCCGGGTTGTAGGCGGCGTCCTTGATGGTGTCGTCGTAGGACCATTGGGTCGGCGGCATGGCGTTGACCGCCAGTTGCCCCGCGCCCTGGTAAACGGCATTGAGAATGCCTTGCTTGTTCACTGCCATGTCCAGCGCCTGACGCACTTCGAGCTGGTCGAACGGCTTATGGCGCACGTTGTAGGCGATATAGCCGAGGTTGAAACCAGGCTTCTCGATCAGTTGCAGCGCCGGGTCGTTCTTCAGCGCGGTCACATCGGCAGGGCGCGGGTGCAGTGTGATCTGGCACTCGCCGGCCTTGAGTTTCTGCACGCGCACCGAAGCGTCGGTGTTGATGGCGAAAATCAGGTTGTCGAGCTTGACCCGGCTCGGGTCCCAGTAATGCTTGTTGCCGGTGTAGCGGATGTTCGAGTCTTTCTGGTAGCTCTTGAACACGAACGGCCCGGTGCCGATCGGCTTCTGGTTGATGTCGCTCGGCTTGCCTTCGGCCAGCAGTTTGTCGGCGTACTCGGCCGACAGGATGGCGGCGAAGCTCATGGCAATGTTCTGGATGAACGCGGCGTCCACGCTGTTGAGCGTAAAGACCACGGTCAGCGGCCCGGTCTTTTCGACCTTGGCGATGTTCTTGTTCAGGCTCATGCCGTTGAAATACGGAAACTCTGTCGGATAAGCCTTACGGAAAGGTTGTTGCGGATCGAGCATGCGATTGAACGTGAACAGCACGTCATCGGCATTGAAGTCGCGGGTCGGCGTGAAGTATTTGGTGGTATGAAACTTCACCCCTTCGCGCAGGTGAAACGTGTATTTGAGGCCGTCCTCGGAAATATCCCAGCTCGTGGCCAGGCCCGGTACGACGTTGGTCGCGCCTTTTTCAAACTCTGCCAGTCGGTTGTACAGCGGCTCGGCGGCGTCGTTGTCGGTCGCAGTGGTGTACTGCGCCGTGTCGAAACCGGCGGGGCTGCCCTCGGAGCAGAACACCAGGCTGTTGTTGGCGGCCTGGCTGATGGAAGTGGCGGCCAACAGGCCGGTGCCCAGCAGTGCGGATAAAACCAAGGTATGGCGCATAACGCTTCCTTTTCTCTCAAAGTGTTGTCAATGAGCCGTCGTCCCGTCCGGAGACGTAGAGGCATCACTGATTTCAAGCCATGCACGCAGCAGTAACCGATGACCCACGCGTGCACTGGTCGGATCCCGACGGTATGAGCCACGGGTCCGGCAGTAAATGCGTAGAGTCCTAAAGACTCGTAGGAAATGGCAACGCGTCCTCGCCCGATGCTGTAGTCAGCTGCGGATTTGGATGTAGGCGAATTCCTGCTTTCTCGGTAGATAAAGCAACGGCGACGTCAGAAACGTCGCCGTTGCAAAACCTTATTTGCTGACGCTGACGCCGTAGAAAGAGTTCAAGCCAAATGGGCTGATCTTGAAGTCCTGCACGTTGGCGCGCATAGGTTGGAACACCGTCGAGTGAGCGATAGGTGTCATTGGTACAGCATCTTTGAGGAGGTGTTGCGCCTGCTTGTACAGTTCGGTGCGCTTGGCCTGGTCCGAGGTGCGCTTGGCTTGCTTGACGGTGTCGTCAAACTTCTTGTCGCACCACTTGGAGAAGTTGTTGCCTTCCAGCGAGTCGCAACCGAACAGCACGTTCAGCCAGTTGTCCGGATCACCATTGTCGCCGCTCCAGCCAATCAGCATCGCCTGGTTTTCGCCACCTTTGGAGCGCTTGATGTACTCGCCCCACTCGTAGCTCTGGATCTTGACCTTGAGGCCGATCTTGGACCAGTCGGACTGCAGCATTTCTGCCATCAGTTTGGCGTTCGGGTTGTATGGACGTTGTACCGGCATCGCCCAGAGAACGATTTCGGTGCCATCTTTCACGCCCGCTTCCTTGAGCAGCTCTTTGGCTTTCTCAGGGTTGTACGGCGCATCCTTGATGGTGGTGTCGTAGGACCACTGGGTCGGCGGCATGGCGTTGACGGCCAGTTGGCCGGCGCCCTGGTACACGGAGTCGATGATCTGTTGCTTGTTGACCGCCATGTCCAGTGCCTGGCGCACCTTCAGCTCGGCCAGCGGGTTCGCATCGGTTTGCCCCTTGACCTTGGGCATCACGTTGTAGGCGATGTAACCCAGGTTGAAACCGGCCTGGTCAGGCAGTTTCAGGTCCTTGTCTTCTTTCAGCGCCTTCAGGTCGGCCGGACGAGGGAACAGGGTGACCTGGCACTCGTTCTTCTTCAGCTTCTGGATACGAACCGACGGGTCGGTGGTGATGGCGAAGATCAGGTTGTCGATCTTCACGTCGTCAGGCTTCCAGTAGTCCTTGTTCCCGGTGTAGCGGATGTTGGAGTCTTTCTGGTAGCTCTTGAACACGAACGGACCAGTGCCAACCGGCTTCTGGTTGATGTCGGCGGCCTTGCCTTCCTTGAGCAGCTGGGCAGCGTACTCGGCGGACTGGATCGAGGCGAAGCTCATGGCCATGTTCTGGATGAACGCGGCATCGACGTCTTTGAGGGTGAACTTGACAGTGTGGTCGTCGACTTTATCGATCTTGGTGATGTTGGTATCCATCCCCATGTCGGTGAAGTACGGGAATTCGGTCGGGTACGCTTTGCGGAACGGGTCATCCTTGTTAATCATGCGATTAAAGGTGAACAGCACGTCGTCGGCGTTGAACTCACGAGTCGGCTTGAAATACGGGGTGGTGTGGAACTTGACGCCTTCACGCAGGTGGAAGGTGTAGCTCAGGCCGTCATCGGAGATGTCCCACTTGGTCGCCAGCCCAGGAATAACGGCGGTGCCGCCGCGCTCGAACTGGGTGAGGCGGTTGAACATGGTTTCTGCAGAGGCGTCGAAGTCGGTTCCGGTGGTGTATTGACCTGGATCGAAACCGGCCGGGCTCCCTTCGGAGCAGAACACCAGGTTAGTCGCTGCTTGGGCGAACGGTGCGCTGGCTAGCAAGCTTGCGCCAACTAAAAACGGAATGACCGCTTGTTTAAGCATGGTGGCCTCATGATTTGTTGTCATTTTTGGAATTAGAGGACGACCTCGTGAGTCGTGCCTGCGGATACTTATGCAGGGGCCATACCCAATGCAAGATCCAGAGTGACTACAAGCCTTAAACGGTGGCACGAACGTACCTTAATGTCGCATTTGTGTAAGTCCTGACGCATTTGACCGTTTGCGTGGCATTTTCAGGGTGCAAACGACGCACTTTTACGGTGCGTCCTGAGCGCTGGATGCTCCCCATCAGGGCGGGGTGTTACTTATTTATACCCCCGTTTTGTGGGGTGGGTATGGCGTGAATAAGAGTGGTTATTGTTGCACCGATAGTGGCCAATCGATCTCAGTTGCACCCAGTGCAACTGCCGGCTTTTCTCGGCTGACTATCCAGTTATAGCTCAAGCCTGAAAACTGCCCGAAAAAAAACGGCGATCATGTGAGTGATCGCCGTTTTTTTGTGGATGGGCTATCGAGTCAAGGCATCAGCACTTCAATCGAACCATCCGCGGTCATGCCGACCTGGCTGGTGCCGGCTTCGACATCCGGCGTCACCGGTGCGGCGTCCATGGCGGCGGCTTTCATCATCATCGGCGCGCGCAGGTAAGGCTGTGGATAACCGTTGCTGTTGAGGTTCAGGTTGACGATTTTGTAACTCTTGCCACCGAGGGCATCGGTGGCCAGTTGGGCGCGGGCCTTGAAAGCGCTCACGGCATCCTTGAGCAGTGCATCTTCGCTGGCCTTGCGGGTCGGGGTGGCGATGGCGAAGTCCATGCCGCCCATTTTCAGGTCGGTGAGCAGTTCGCCGGTCAGCTTCGACAATGCAGCGAAGTCCGGGCTTTCCAGGCGCAATTCGGCACGCTCGCGCCAGCCGGTGATTTTCTGGCCCTTGGTGTCGTAGATCGGATAGCTATTGCGACTGCCCTGACGCAGGGTGATGTCCTTGACTTGCTTGGCCTGGGCCAGTGCCTTGTTCATGGTGGTGCTGACGTCGGCGGCGAGTTTGGCCGGGTCGCTGTTCTGTTCTTCGGTGTAGAGGGTCACGATCATCAGGTCGCGGGCCACTTCCTGACTGACTTCGGCGCGCAGGGAAATCTGGTTGTAATGAAGCTCGTCGGCGGCCAGGGCCGGGAGGCTGGCGACGGTGCCAAGGCTCAGGGCGAGGAGGGCGGCGCTGCGGCGGAATGTGTGCATGAAGGCTCCTTGAAAGGTGCGCAGGGGTATGGTCCGGGCCTGCGTGAAACCATCAGACTCTAGCTTTTATGCTCCGGTTCGCACAGTTACAACTTCTATACAGATCGACGCGATCCTGTGTAGCAGCTGCCGAAGGCGGCGTTCGGCTGCGCAGCAGTCGTAAAACCTGCGTGCATGATGTCTTTGTATAAACACGAAGCCTGATTGACGACTGCTTCGCAGCCGAACGCCGCCTTCGGCAGCTGCTACAAGGGATGTGTGCTGGCCAATAGGCTGTGGCCGTTTGCCGCACTTTTGCCTGTCCACCCCCGTGCTTGGTTATACTCCCTGCGATCCGCCTGGAGCGCTCATCAGGAGAGCTCATGCTCGCCCCCGTTCAAATCACTTCCGCCACTCGCCAGAACCTCTGGCGGCTGACGTTCATCCGCACGTTGGTGCTGGCCGCCCAGGCCGGTTCCGTGGGCCTGGCCTACTGGCTCGAATTGCTGCCGCTGCCCTGGTTTCAACTGGCCGCGACCCTCGGTTGCTCGATGCTGTTGTGTGTGTTCACGGCGATTCGCCTGCGCACCTCGTGGCCGGTGACCGAGCTCGAATACGCCGTACAACTGGCCTGCGACCTGTTTATCCACAGTGCGCTGCTGTATTTCTCCGGTGGCTCGACCAACCCCTTCGTTTCTTATTACCTGGTGCCGCTGACCATCGCTGCGGTGACGTTGCCATGGCGTTATTCGGTGATCCTGTCAGGTATCGCGCTGACGATGTACACGCTGTTGCTGGCGCAGTTCTATCCGTTGCAAACCTTCCCGATCGCCCGGGAAAACCTGCAGGTGTACGGGATGTGGCTGAGCTTTGCTCTCGCCGCCGCAGTGATCACGTTCTTCGCCGCGCGCATGGCTGAAGAGCTGCGCCGTCAGGAAGAACTGCGCGCCATTCGTCGCGAAGAAGGCCTGCGTGATCAGCAATTGCTGGCCGTCGCCACCCAGGCTGCCGGTGCGGCCCATGAGTTGGGCACACCGCTGGCGACCATGAGCGTGCTGCTCAAGGAAATGCGTCAGGATCACCATGACCCGATGTTGCAGGATGACCTGAGCGTGCTGCAGGATCAGGTCAAACTGTGCAAAGAGACCTTGCAGCAACTGGTGCGCGCCGCCGAGGCCAATCGCCGCCTGGCGGTGGAGATGCAGGACGTCACCGACTGGCTCGATGAAGCCCTCAATCGCTGGCACCTGATGCGCCCGGAAGCCAGTTATCGCTTCCAGCGCCTCGGCCAGGGCGCGGTACCGCGCATGGCGCCGCCGCCGGACTTGACCCAGGCGTTGCTGAATCTGCTGAACAACGCCGCCGATGCCTGCCCCGAGGGGTTGCAAGTGACGCTGGACTGGGACGCCGAGGACCTGACCATCAGCATTCGTGACCATGGCGCCGGTGTGCCGCTGGCCATCGCCGAACAAATCGGCAAACCGTTTTTTACCACCAAGGGCAAAGGCTTCGGCCTGGGCCTGTTTTTGAGCAAGGCCAGCGTGACACGCGCCGGCGGCTCAGTGAAACTCTACAGTCATGAGGAAGGCGGCACGCTCACCGAGCTGCGCCTGCCCCGTGTCGCCCGAGGAGACGAACATGAGTGAAGAGATCCAAGTCGAAGGCGAAGAACTGCCGCATTTGCTGCTGGTCGATGACGACGCCACGTTCACCCGCGTCATGGCCCGCGCCATGGCCCGCCGCGGTTTTCGCGTCAGCACCGCCAGTTCCGCCGAGGAAGGCCTGGAACTGGCCAAGGCCGATCTGCCGGATTATGCCGCCCTGGACCTGAAGATGGACGGCGATTCGGGCCTGGTGCTGCTGCCAAAATTGCTGGAAATGGATCCGGAAATGCGCGTGGTGATTCTCACCGGTTATTCGAGCATTGCCACCGCCGTCGAGGCGATCAAGCGCGGTGCCTGCAACTACCTGTGCAAACCGGCGGACGCCGACGACGTGCTGGCGGCGCTGCTGTCCGAACACGCCGACCTCGACAGCCTGGTGCCGGAAAACCCGATGTCCGTGGACCGCCTGCAGTGGGAACACATCCAGCGCGTGCTGACCGAGCACGAAGGCAACATTTCCGCCACTGCCCGCGCCTTGGGCATGCACCGCCGCACCCTGCAGCGCAAACTGCAGAAGCGCCCCGTTCGCCGCTGAACCTGCGCTGAACGTATGTGGGCCGCATCTCGCGACAAACCGGACCGATCATCTATGATCGGTCCGTGCGTGTTCTTTTCTCTATCGAGCCTTATCCATGAATCAGAACGCTGAGTATTCCGCGGTCAACGACGCCGTGCGCGGGCAGTTTTTTCGCAAAGTGTGGGCGATGATCACGCCTTACTGGCGCAGTGAAGAGAAGGTCAAGGCCTGGACGCTGCTGATCGCAGTGATTGCGCTGTCGCTGATCAGCGTGGGGATCTCGGTGTGGTTCAACACCTGGTACAAGGATTTCTACAACGCCCTGCAAAAGAAGGACGAAGCCGCGTTCTGGCAACTGATCCTGTACTTCTGCGCGATTGCCGCGGTGGCGATTGTCGGCGCGGTATACCGCCTCTATCTGACGCAGATGTTGACGATCCGCTGGCGGGCCTGGCTCACCGAAAAGCATTTCACCCGCTGGCTGGGGGACAAAAACTACTACCAGCTGGAGCAGGGCGGTTACACCGATAACCCGGACCAGCGGATTTCCGAAGACCTCAACAACTTCACCTCCAACACCCTTGAGCTGGGTATCGGGCTGCTGCGCAATATCGTCAGTCTGGTGTCGTTCTCGATCATTCTGTGGGGCGTGTCGGGCAGTATTGAAGTATTCGGTATCACCATTCCCGGCTACATGTTCTGGTGCGTGCTGGTTTACGCCGTGGTCGGCAGTTGGCTGACGCACTTGATCGGTCGTCGCCTGATCGGTCTGAACAACCAACAACAACGCTTCGAAGCCGACCTGCGTTTCTCCATGGTGCGGATTCGCGAGAATGCCGAAAGCATCGCGTTGTACAACGGCGAACCGAACGAAAATCGTCGGTTGAGCGGTCGCTTCGGGATGGTCTGGCACAACTTCTGGGACATCATGAAGGTGTCCAAGCGCCTGACTTTCTTCACCGCCGGTTACAGTCAGGCCGCCATCATCTTCCCCTTCATGGTTGCCGCGCCGCGTTACCTCTCCGGCAAGATCGAACTGGGCGAACTGATGCAAATCAGCTCGGCATTCGGCAATGTGCAGGAAAGCTTCAGCTGGTTTATCAGCGCGTACCAGAGCCTCGCCTCATGGCGCGCCACCTGCGATCGTCTGCTGAGCTTCCACCAGGCCATGCGTGACAACGAAGTGCGTGCGCCGGCCATCGACGTACAGAGTTCGGGCTCAGTTCTGAAGGTGCACAACCTCGGCCTCGACCTGGCTGAAGGTCGTCACCTGCTGACCAATGCCGACATGACCGTGAATGAGGGCGAGCGTGTGATGCTCAGCGGTCGTTCCGGCAGCGGCAAGTCGACCTTGCTGCGGGCGATGGGACACCTGTGGCCGACTGGTCACGGCAGTATCCGCCTGCCATCGGCGCGCTACCTGTTCCTGCCGCAAAAACCGTATTTGCCAATTGGCACCCTGCGTGATGTCCTCAGTTATCCACAGCCCGGCGATACTTATCCGAACGAGCGCTACGTGCAGGTGCTGGAAACCTGCCGCTTGCCGCACCTGATTGCCCGTCTCGACGAAGCCAACCACTGGCAACGCATGTTGTCGCCGGGTGAACAGCAACGCCTGGCCTTTGCCCGCGCACTGCTTTATGCGCCGCAATGGCTGTACATGGACGAAGCGACCTCGGCGATGGACGAAGAGGACGAGGCTTCGCTGTACCAGGCGCTCATTGATGAGTTGCCGGGGCTGAGCATTGTCAGCGTTGGTCATCGCAGCAGCCTCAAGCGCTTCCATCCGCGGCACATCCGTATCGAGAATGGCCACTTGGTGGACCAGGCCGTGACCGCATAAACACCACAAACCCCTTGTGGGAGCGGGCTTGCTCGCGAAAGCGGTCTGACATTCGATATTGACGGTGTCTGACGCGTCGCCTTCGCGAGCAAGCCCGCTCCCACAGGGTTTGGTGGTCACCTTGACGGTGATCGTACAACTGCGTTGCGCTATGATGCGCTTTCAGCCGCCGAACTTTTCGAGACAGATGTACACCATGGAAAACCCGATCGACGCACCACGCCTCCCACGCAAGCGCCGCAGCCTCGCTCAGGAACTGGTGACGGTGCTGTCCGAGCAGATCCGTGACGGCCATCTCAAGCGCGGCGACAAGTTGCCCACCGAGTCGGCCATCATGGATGCCCATGGCGTCAGCCGCACGGTGGTGCGCGAAGCGATCTCCCGCTTGCAGGCGGCCGGCCAGGTGGAAACCCGCCACGGCATCGGCACCTTCGTGCTCGACACGCCGAGCCCGAGCGGTTTCCGCATCGACCCGGCGACCGTCGTGACCTTGCGTGATGTGCTGGCGATCCTGGAACTGCGCATCAGTCTGGAAGTGGAGTCTGCCGGGCTGGCTGCGCAACGCCGCAGTCCCGAGCAGCTTGGTCTGATGCGCGCGGCGCTGGATGCGCTGAATGAAAGCGTCTCCCACGCCAGCGATGCCGTGGCCTCGGACTTCCAGTTCCATCTGCAGATTGCCCTCGCCACCGGCAATCGCTACTTCACCGACATCATGACCCACCTGGGCACCAGCATCATTCCGCGCACACGGTTGAACTCCGCGAAGCTGGCCCATGACGATCAGCAGCACTACATGAATCGCCTGAGCCGTGAGCACGAAGAGATCTACGACGCGATTGCCCGCCAGGACTCCGATGCGGCGCGGGCAGCCATGCGTCTGCACCTGACCAACAGCCGCGAGCGGCTGCGTCATGCCCATGAAGAGGCTGAGGCGCAGCGGGGCTGAGTGTTCTGATTTCGATCCGGTATTAGCCTGATAGATTGCCTTCGCGAGCAAGCCCGCTCCCACATTTGATCGTTGTCGAACACAAAATTTGTGTACACCGAAAATCCAATGTGGGAGCGGGCTTGCTCGCGAAAGAGCCGTAAGCCATCCCGCCAAACCTTCAGTCAGTCGCCCATTTACTTATCCCCCCCCCCGATCTTCCGACAACGTACCTCCATAGCGCCGCGTCAACGCTACGCTCGCTTTCGTCTACATCGAACCGGAAGTCCCTGAACCGAGCCTTCTCCTCGCTCCTGTCGAACAATTTTCACCCGCAGCGATGAAATGCAGTTGACGGTTATATTTTAAGTTGTACGATGACCTACAACTTCGGCGCGAGCTGAACGGTTATCTCACACTACGTCGCTATTCAGGGTGTTCGAATAATGAATCCACAAGAACTGAAGTCCATCCTCTCTGCCGGTCTGCTGTCTTTCCCGGTCACCGATTTCAATGCTCAGGGCGACTTCAATCGTGCGGGCTACATCAAGCGTCTCGAATGGCTGGCCCCATACGGCGCCTCGGCGTTGTTCGCCGCGGGCGGCACCGGTGAGTTCTTCTCCCTGGCGGCCAGTGAATATTCGGAAATCATCAAGACTGCCGTCGACACCTGCGCCACCAGCGTGCCGATCCTGGCCGGCGTGGGCGGTTCCACTCGCCAGGCCATCGAATATGCACAGGAAGCCGAGCGTCTGGGCGCCAAGGGCTTGTTGCTGCTGCCGCACTACCTGACCGAAGCCAGCCAGGACGGCGTTGCCGCTCACGTTGAAGCCGTGTGCAAGTCGGTCAACATCGGCGTGGTGGTCTACAACCGCAACGTCTGCCGCCTGACTGCGCCGCTGCTGGAACGCCTGGCCGAGCGCTGCCCGAACCTGATCGGCTACAAGGATGGCCTGGGTGATATCGAGTTGATGGTGTCGATCCGGCGCCGCCTCGGTGATCGCTTCAGCTACCTGGGTGGTCTGCCGACCGCCGAAGTCTACGCCGCGGCTTACAAGGCGTTGGGCGTGCCGGTCTACTCCTCGGCGGTGTTCAACTTTATCCCGAAAACCGCGATGGACTTCTACCACGCCATCGCTCGCGAAGATCACGCCACCGTCGGCAAGATCATCGACGACTTTTTCCTGCCGTACCTGGATATCCGTAACCGCAAGGCCGGTTACGCCGTGAGCATCGTCAAGGCCGGGGCAAAAATTGCCGGCTATGACGCCGGTCCTGTGCGTGCACCGCTGACCGATCTGACCGGCGAAGAGTACGAAATGCTCGCCGCGCTGATCGACAAGCAGGGCGCGCAGTAACACTCGACAAAACCAGGGCCGCTGAGCAATCAGCGGCTTTTTGCGTGAGGAGATGATTCAGTGGCTGATTCAAAACGTTTTGATAACTACATCAACGGCGAATGGGTTGCCGGCGGCGATTATTCGACCAACATCAACCCGTCCGAACTGACCGATGTCATCGGCGACTACGCCAAGGCTGACCTGGCTCAGGTCCACTCCGCCATCGACGCTGCCCGTGGCGCATTCCCGGCGTGGTCGGTGTCGGGCATTCAGGCTCGTCACGATTGCCTGGATAAAGTCGGTACTGAAATCCTCGCCCGTCGCGAAGAGCTCGGCACCCTGCTGGCCCGGGAAGAGGGCAAGACCCTGCCGGAAGCCATCGGCGAAGTGACCCGCGCCGGCAACATCTTCAAGTTCTTCGCCGGTGAATGTCTGCGGCTGTCCGGCGACTATCTGCCGTCGGTGCGTCCGGGCGTCAACGTCGAAGTCACTCGCGAAGCCTTGGGCGTGGTTGGTCTGATCACCCCGTGGAATTTCCCGATCGCCATTCCGGCGTGGAAAATCGCCCCGGCCCTGGCCTACGGCAACTGCGTCGTGCTCAAGCCTGCTGACCTGGTTCCGGGTTGCGCCTGGGCGCTGGCCGAAATCATCTCCCGTGCCGGTTTCCCGGCCGGCGTGTTCAACCTGGTGATGGGCAGCGGTCGTGTGGTGGGTGATGCACTGGTCAACAGCCCGAAAGTCGATGGCATCAGCTTCACCGGTTCGGTGGGCGTGGGGCGTCAGATCGCTGTGAACTGCGTGTCGCGTCAGGCCAAGGTCCAGCTGGAAATGGGCGGCAAGAACCCGCAGATCATTCTCGATGACGCCGACCTCAAGCAAGCGGTCGAGCTGTCGGTGCAGAGCGCGTTCTACTCCACCGGCCAGCGTTGCACGGCTTCGAGCCGCTTCATTGTCACCGCCGGCATCCACGACCGGTTCGTCGAAGCCATGGCCGCGCGCATGAAGTCGATCAAGGTCGGCCACGCATTGAAGGCTGGCACCGACATCGGTCCGGTGGTTTCGCAAGCCCAGCTCGAACAGGACATGAAGTACATCGACATCGGCCAGTCCGAAGGTGCGCGACTGGTCAGTGGCGGTGGTCTGGTGACCTGCGACACCGAAGGCTACTTCCTCGCGCCGACCCTGTTTGCCGACAGTGAAGCGTCGATGCGCATCAGCCGCGAAGAGATCTTCGGCCCGGTGGCCAACGTGGTGCGCGTGGCCGACTACGAAGCTGCGCTGGCCATGGCCAACGACACCGAGTTCGGGTTGTCGGCGGGCATTGCCACCACCTCGCTGAAGTACGCCAACCACTTCAAGCGCCACTCCCAGGCCGGGATGGTGATGGTCAACCTGCCGACCGCCGGTGTGGATTACCACGTTCCGTTCGGTGGGCGTAAAGGTTCATCCTATGGATCACGTGAGCAAGGTCGCTATGCGCAAGAGTTCTACACGGTTGTAAAAACCTCTTACATCGGTTCGTAACGCAACATCCCTGTTGTAGGAGCGAGCTTGCTCGCGATGGTCGTGAGATCGCGGCGGTAAACCTGATACCCCGCGTCATCGTTGACCACCATCGCGAGCAGAGCTCGCTCCTACAGGGGAAACAAAGATTCACCCGCGCATAAAAATAATCAGTGGGAGTACATCTACATGCAATCGACCCAGAAGCCGACTCACGTCCGCTATTTGATTCTGCTCATGCTTTTCCTCGTGACCACGATCAACTACGCCGACCGCGCTACCATCGCAATTGCCGGCTCCAGCCTGCAAAAAGACCTCGGCATCGACGCCGTTACCCTCGGCTACATCTTCTCCGCATTCGGTTGGGCCTACGTGGCCGGGCAAATCCCCGGTGGCTGGTTGCTCGACCGCTTTGGCTCGAAAAAAGTCTACGCACTGAGCATCTTCACCTGGTCGCTGTTCACCGTGCTGCAGGGGTATGTCGGCGAGTTCGGCATGTCCACGGCGGTGGTTGCGCTGTTCATGCTGCGTTTCCTGGTGGGCCTGGCCGAAGCGCCATCCTTCCCCGGCAACGCACGCATCGTGGCGGCCTGGTTCCCGACTGCTGAACGCGGCACCGCGTCGGCGATTTTCAACTCGGCGCAGTACTTTGCCACCGTGCTCTTTGCACCGCTGATGGGCTGGATCGTCTTCACATTCGGCTGGCAGCACGTGTTTATCGTCATGGGCGTGATCGGGATTGTGTTCTCGCTGATCTGGCTGAAGGTTATCCACAGCCCGCGCCAACATCCGCTGATCAATGAGAGCGAGTTCAAGCACATTGCCGAGAACGGCGGCATGGTCGACATGGACCAGGACAAGGCCAAGGGCCAGGAACCCGGCAAGCGCGTCGAAGGCCCGAAATGGGACTACGTCCGCCAGTTGCTGACCAACCGCATGATGCTCGGCGTGTACCTGAGCCAGTACTGCATCAACGCCATCACTTATTTCTTCCTGACCTGGTTCCCGGTGTACCTGGTGCAGGAGCGCGGCATGACCATCCTCAAGGCCGGTTTCATCGCTTCGTTGCCGGCGATCTGCGGCTTCATCGGCGGTGTGCTCGGCGGGGTGATTTCCGACTACCTGCTGCGCAAGGGCCACTCCCTGACCTTCGCCCGCAAGGCGCCGATCATTGCCGGTCTTTTGGTTTCCAGCAGCATCGTGGCCTGTAACTATGTCGACATCGAGTGGATGGTCGTGGGCTTCATGGCCCTGGCGTTCTTCGGCAAAGGCGTGGGCGCGCTGGGCTGGGCGGTGGTGTCCGACACTTCGCCGAAGCAGATCGCCGGTTTGAGTGGCGGCCTGTTCAACATGTTCGGCAACATTGCCTCGATCACTACGCCGATCGTCATCGGCTACATCATCAGCTCCACCGGCTCGTTCAAATGGGCGCTGGTGTTCGTCGGCTGCAACGCACTGGTGGCGGTGTTCAGCTATCTGGTGATCGTCGGTCCGATCAAGCGTGTGGTGCTCAAAGAACCACCGGTCAGCGGTCCTGAAACCAACAACAAATTGTCTCAAGCGCATTCCTGAGGAGCGGCGTCATGCAGTTGATTGAACATTCCGACTCGCCGCGCTATATCCGCCTGCACGAGCGGGATAACGTCGTGATCGTGGTCAACGATCAAGGCGTACCGGCCGGTACCGAGTTTGCGGACGGCCTGGTCACCGTGGACTTCGTGCCGCAGAGCCACAAAGTCACCCTGGAAGACATTCCGGAAGGTGGCCAGGTGATTCGTTACGGTCAGGTTATTGGCTACGCCTTGCAGCCGATCCCTCGTGGCAGCTGGGTCAAGGAAGATCAACTGCGCATGCCGACTGCGCCGCCGCTGGACAGCCTGCCGCTGTCCACCGACGTGCCGGCCGCGCAAGCACCGCTGGAAGGCTTCACCTTCGAGGGTTATCGCAACGCCGACGGTACCGTTGGCACGCGCAACATTCTGGGCATCACCACCACCGTGCAATGCGTGACCGGCGTGCTCGATCATGCGGTCAAGCGCATCAAGGCCGAGTTGCTGCCCAAGTACCCGCACGTCGATGACGTAGTAGCCCTGACCCACAGCTACGGCTGTGGCGTGGCGATCACCGCCACCGACGCGTACATCCCGATCCGCACCGTGCGCAACCTGGCGCGCAACCCGAACCTGGGCGGCGAAGCGCTGGTGATCAGCCTGGGCTGCGAGAAATTGCAGGCCGGGCAGGTGATGCACGAGAACGATAGTTCGGTGGATTTGAGCGAGCCATGGCTGTACCGCTTGCAGGACTCCAGCCACGGCTTCACCGAAATGATCGAGCAGATCATGGAACTGGCCGAGACGCGCTTGAAGAAGCTTGATCAACGCCGTCGGGAAACCGTGCCGGCGTCCGAGCTGATCCTCGGCATGCAATGCGGCGGCAGTGATGCGTTCTCCGGCATCACCGCCAACCCGGCGCTCGGTTATGCCTCGGACCTGTTGCTGCGGGCGGGTGCGACGGTGATGTTTTCCGAAGTCACCGAAGTGCGCGATGCCATTTATCTGCTGACCTCCCGTGCGGAAAACCAGGAAGTCGCCCAGGAACTGGTGCGGGAAATGGACTGGTACGACCGTTACCTGGCCAAGGGCGAAGCGGATCGCAGTGCCAACACCACGCCGGGCAACAAGAAGGGCGGGTTGTCGAACATTGTCGAGAAATCCCTGGGCTCGATCGTCAAGTCCGGCAGCAGCGCAATCAACGGCGTGCTCGGCCCAGGCGAGCGTTTCAAGCGCAAAGGCCTGATCTTCTGTGCGACCCCGGCGAGCGACTTTGTCTGCGGCACGTTGCAGCTGGCGGCGGGGATGAACCTGCACGTGTTCACCACCGGTCGTGGCACGCCTTACGGGTTGGCCATGGCTCCGGTCGTCAAGGTGTCGACCCGGACCGAACTGGCACAGCGCTGGCCGGACCTGATCGACATCGACGCCGGGCGCATTGCCACTGGTCGCGCATCAATCGAGGAGCTGGGCTGGGAGCTATTCCACTACTACCTGGACGTGGCCAGCGGCAAGAAACAGACGTGGGCCGAGCAGCACAAGTTGCACAACGACATCACCTTGTTCAACCCGGCGCCGATCACCTGAGACCGCGTTATCGTTCTTCGCTGGCAAGCCAGCTCCTACAGAGTCAGCGCAATCCTTGTAGGAGCTGGCTTGCCAGCGAAGGCGATCTACCAGACGCCGAAGTGTCCGGTGGCTTATCATTAGCCCCCTAACGACGCCCACCCCAAGGTCCTCTCTGGCATGCTGGCAATTTTCCTCGAAACCCTGAATATCACCGCACCGGTGTTCGCCATGCTGTTTCTCGGGGTGTTGCTCAAGCGCATCGACTGGATCAACGACAACTTCATCCACACCGCGTCGGCCCTGGTGTTCAACGTCACCATGCCGGCGCTGCTGTTTCTGGGCATCCTGCATGCCGACCTGCACGCGGCGTTGCAGCCGGCGCTGCTGATCTACTTTTCCATGGCGACCCTGGTGTGCTTTGCCATTGCCTGGAGCTGGGCGATCTTGAAGTGTCCGCGGGAGGATCGGGGGATCTACACCCAGGGTGCCTTTCGCGGTAACAACGGCGTGATCGGCCTGGCACTGGCGGCGAGCATGTACGGCGACTACGGGATTTCACTCGGGGCGATCCTCGCGGCGCTGGTGATCCTGTTTTACAACACACTCTCGACCATCGTGCTGGCGGTCTACAGCCCGGTGATCAAGTCTGATCCGTGGAGCATCTGCAAAAGCGTGTTCAGCAATCCGCTGATCATCAGTGTGATTGCGGCCGCGCCGTTCGCCTATTTCAAGATCGGCTTGCCGGGTTGGCTGGAAACCTCCGGCCAGTATCTGGCGCAAACCACCTTGCCGCTGGCGCTGATCTGCATCGGCGGCACGCTGTCCCTGGCGGCGCTGCGCGAAAGCGGCAACATGGCGCTGAGTTCAAGTCTGTTGAAGATGATCGGCTTGCCGGTGCTGGCGACGCTGGGGGCGTGGTTGTGGGGTTTTCGTGGTGCGGAGCTGGGGATTCTGTTTCTGTACTTCGGCAGCCCGACCGCCGCGGCCAGTTTTGTCATGGCCCGGGCGGCCGATGGCAATCATGAATTGGCGGCGGCAATTATCGTGATCACCACGCTGATGGCGGCGATCACCACCAACATCGGGATCTTCTTTTTGCAGTGGGGTGGGTGGATCTGACCTCAGGCTTTGCGGTGTTCTTTCGAGCCATTCGCGAGCAAGCCCGCTCCCACATTTGGAATGCATTCCTCTGTGGGAGCGGGCTTGCTCGCGAAGGCGTCATGTCGGGCACCCCGATTTCAATGACTCACTCAGGCTTCTGGTAACTGTCGATCACTTCCTGCGCCGCCCGAAACGCATCAATCGCCGCCGGCACACCGGCATACACCGCGCAATGCAACAACGCCTCGCGAATCTCATCCACCGTGCAGCCGTTGTTCAGCGCACCGCGCACGTGACCTTTCAATTCCTGCGGGCACTTGAGTGCGGTCAGCGCGGCGAGGGTGATCAGGCTGCGGGTTTTCAGCGGTAGGCCTTCGCGATTCCACACACCGCCCCAAGCGTGTTCGTTGACGAAGTCCTGCAGCGGTTGAGTGAATTCGGTGGCATTGCCCAGTGCGCGGTCGACGAAGGCGTCGCCCATCACTTGGCGGCGGACTTCAACGCCGGGTTTTTTATTCTCGGTCATGGGACATCCCTCTTATGGTGTTGGCGATGCCAGGCGCGCAGCGACGTGAACAGCAAAAACGCCACCAGCGCCGGCAGGACGAAAAACAGCATCAAGTGTTCCAGCTTGCCGGCCAGTGGCATGCCGGTAGTGAATGACACCACGTGCAGCCCATAGGCCAGGTACAAGCCCAGAAACAGCAGGCCTTCGGCGCGGGTCACCCGGTAGCCGGAGTAAAACACCGGCAGGCACAGCGCCGCGACGCCGAGCATCACCGGCAGGTCGAAATCCAGGGCGTTGGGCGACACCGACAGCGGCGATGGCGCCACCAGCGCGGTAAAGCCGAGCACACCCAGGAGGTTGAACAGGTTGCTGCCAATCACGTTGCCCACGGCAATATCGCGCTCGCCGCGCGTTGCCGCGATCAACGAAGTGGCGAGTTCAGGCAGTGATGTGCTGACGGCGACGATGGTCAGGCCGATGATCCGCTCCGACAACCCAAGATCGGTGGCGACCGCAACGGCTGCACCCAGCAGCAAATGCCCGGCGTACACCAGCATTGCCAGCCCGGCGACGATCATCAGCAGGTTGCTCAACCATGGCGCTTGCGCATGATGGTCATGGCTCGATACCGGGCGTGCCGAGTGTCGCGACTGGCGCAGCAACAACCCCAGGTAAATCGCCAGTGCCGTCAGCAACATCACGCCGTCGGCACGGGTCAGCTCTTCATTCCAGGCGAGTACGAACACCAACAGGCTGGCGCCGATCATCAACGGAATATCCAGGCGCACCAGTTGCCGGGAAACCCGCAGCGGAATGATCAGCGCGGACAACCCGAGGGTGACGAGGATGTTGAAAATGCTGCTGCCGATCACGCTGCCGACGGCGATGTCGGCATTGTGCGTGAGGGTCGCTTGCAGGCTGACCGCCATCTGCGGGGCGCTGCTGCCGAGGGCGACGATGGTCAGGCCGATGATCAGCGGTCGTATGTGCAAGCGCGCGGCGATGCGTACGGCGGCGCGCACCATCAATTCGGCACCGACAATCAGCAGGAGCAATCCGCTGAGCAATTCGATCACGCTGATCAGGGGTATATCGGCTAATCCGAAAATGGTCGGGGCTCCATCGGTCAGTCGTCGAGGGCCTGGACGCGTACCCGGGCGGTGCCGCTTTTGAGCATGCCGAGGCGCTCGGCAGCTTCATGGGACAGGTCAATCAGGCGGCCACGGGTGTGCGGCCCGCGATCATTGATACGCACCACGCAGGATTTGTCGTTATTCAGATTGGTGACCTTCACCCGCGTACCGAAGGGCAACTGGCGGTGGGCGGCGGTCATGGAATTCTTGTCGAAACGCTCGCCACTGGCGGTGCGTTTGCCTTGGTGTTTGGCACCGTAGTACGAAGCCACGCCGGTTTTGTCGTAGCCATGCGGATCGACGGTGTCGGTGCTGGCGCAGCCGGCCAGGAGCGAGAGGAGGGCGCAGGCGCCGAGCAGACGTTTCATTTGGGCGTTCCAAAAAACAAATGTGGGAGCGGGCTCGCTCGCGAATGCATTCTGACAGTCAACATTGAATTGAGTGCCAAACCGCATTCGCGAGCAAGCCCGCTCCCACAGGGGAATGGAGCCAGATTGCCGGGCTGGCTCCATTCTCATCAGCCTTCGAGCTTGCTTTTCAGCAGTTCGTTGACCTGTTGCGGGTTGGCCTTGCCTTTGGAGGCTTTCATGGCCTGGCCGACGAAGAAGCCGAACATCTTGCCGCGTTTGGCTTCGTCTGCCGCACGGTATTGTTCGACCTGCTCGGCGTTGGCCGCGAGCATTTCGTCCAGTACCGCCGAGATGGCGCCGGTGTCGGTCACTTGCTTGAGGCCGCGCTTGTCGATGATCTCGTCCGCGCTGCCTTCGCCGTTGGCCATCGCTTCGAACACCACCTTGGCGATCTTGCCGGAGATGGTGTTGTCCTTGATGCGCAACAGCATGCCACCCAGAAGCTCTGCGGAAACCGGCGACTGTTCGATGTCCAGGCCTTGCTTGTTGAGCAGACTGCCCAACTCCACCATCACCCAGTTCGCCGCCAGCTTGGCGTCGCCGCTGATGCTCGCGACCTTCTCGAAGTAATCCGCCTGCTCGCGGCTGGTGGCCAGCACGTTGGCGTCGTACACCGACAGACCGAACTGCTCCTGGAAGCGCTCGCGCTTCTGCGGTGGCAGCTCGGGCAGCGTGGCGCGGACGTCGTCGAGGAATGAGTTCTCGATGACCACCGGCAGCAGGTCCGGATCGGGGAAGTAACGGTAGTCGTTGGCTTCCTCTTTGCTGCGCATCGGACGGGTCTCGTCCTTGTTCGGATCGTACAGGCGGGTCTGCTGGATCACTTTGCCGCCGTCTTCGATCAGCTCGATCTGACGCTGGATTTCGCTGTTGATCGCTTTCTCGATGAAACGGAACGAGTTGACGTTCTTGATCTCGCAGCGGGTGCCGAACTCGACCTGACCTTTCGGACGGATCGACACGTTGCAGTCGCAACGCAGCGAACCTTCGGCCATGTTGCCGTCGCAGATGCCCAGGTAACGCACCAGCGCGTGGATCGCCTTGACGTAGGCCACGGCTTCCTTGGCGCTGCGCATGTCCGGCTCGGAGACGATTTCCAGCAGCGGGGTGCCGGCACGGTTCAGGTCGATGCCGCTGGCGCCGCTGAACTCTTCGTGCAGGCTCTTGCCGGCGTCTTCTTCAAGGTGCGCGCGAGTGATGCCGACGCGTTTGACCGTGCCGTCTTCGAGAGCGATGTCCAGGTGACCCTTGCCGACGATCGGCAATTCCATCTGGCTGATCTGGTAGCCCTTGGGCAGGTCCGGGTAGAAATAGTTTTTACGGGCGAACACGTTGTGCTGGCCGATCTCGGCGTCAATCGCCAGACCGAACATCACCGCCATGCGCACCGCTTCCTGGTTCAGCACCGGCAGCACGCCGGGCATACCCAGGTCGATCAGGCTGGCCTGGGTGTTCGGCTCGGAGCCGAACGTGGTGGAACTACCGGAAAAGATTTTCGACCGGGTGGTGAGCTGGGTGTGAATCTCCAGCCCGATCACGACTTCCCATTGCATGTGTGTCTCCTCAGAAGCCGGTTGGGGTGCGGGTGTGCCAGTCAGTGTTCAACTGATACTGGTGCGCAACGTTGAGCAAACGGCCTTCCTGGAAATACGGGGCGAGCAGTTGCACACCGATCGGCAGACCGTCGACAAAACCGGCCGGCATCGACAGGCCCGGCAGGCCGGCGAGGTTGGCGGTGATGGTGTAGACGTCTTCCAGGTACGCAGCGACCGGGTCGCTGTTCTTGGCGCCGAGCTTCCAGGCCGGGTTTGGCGTGGTTGGGCCGAGGATGATGTCGACCTCATTGAAGGCCGCCATGAAGTCGTTCTTGATCAAGCGACGGATCTTCTGCGCCTTGAGGTAGTAGGCGTCGTAGTACCCGGCGGACAGCGCGTAGGCACCGACCATGATCCGGCGCTGCACTTCCGCGCCGAAGCCTTCGCCACGGGAGCGCTTGTACAGGTCTTCCAGGTTTTTTGGATCTTCGCAGCGATAGCCGAAGCGCACGCCGTCGAAACGCGACAGGTTGGACGAGGCTTCCGCCGGGGCGATCACGTAGTACGCAGGAATCGCGTGCTGCATGTTCGGCAGGCTGATTTCCTTGATCACGGCGCCGAGCTTTTGCAGCTCCTTGACGCTGTTGTGGATCAGTTCGGCGATGCGCGGGTCGAGACCGGCGCTGAAATACTCTTTCGGCACGCCGATGCGCAGGCCTTGCAGCGAACCGTTGAGGCTGGCGCTGTAGTCAGGCACGGGCTCATCGATGCTGGTGGAGTCGTTCGGATCGAAGCCGGCCATACCTTGCAACAAAATCGCGCAGTCTTCGGCGGTGCGTGCCATTGGGCCGCCCTGGTCGAGACTGGACGCGTAGGCAATCATGCCCCAGCGCGAAACACGACCGTAGGTCGGTTTCAGGCCGGTGAGGTTGGTCAGGGCTGCCGGCTGACGGATCGAACCACCGGTGTCGGTGCCGGTGGCCGCTGGCAACAGACGAGCGGCAACCGCCGCCGCCGAGCCGCCGGACGAACCGCCTGGAACGTGTTCCAGGTTCCACGGGTTTTTCACCGCGCCGTAGTAGCTCGACTCGTTGGCCGAACCCATGGCGAATTCGTCCATGTTGGTCTTGCCCAGGGTCACGGCCCCGGCAGCGGCCAGCTTGGCGACGACGGTGGCGTCATACGGTGCCTTGAAGTTGTCGAGCATCTTCGAGCCGCAGCTGGTGCGGATGCCCTGGGTGCAGAACAGGTCTTTGTGGGCGATCGGCGCGCCGAGCAGGGCGCCGCTCTCACCATTGGCCCGGCGGGCGTCAGCGGCTTTCGCCTGCGTGAGCGCCAGGTCCTCGGTGAGGCTGATGAAACTGTTGAGCTGTGGATCGAGCTGGACGATGCGCGCCAGCAGGACTTTGGTCAGCTCTTCGGAGGAAAACTTTTTATCGGCGAGTCCGCGGGCGATCTCGGCCAGAGTCAATTGATGCATTGCAGGCTCTTTCCCTTTAGTCGATGACTTTCGGAACCAGGTACAGGCCGTTTTCGACCGCTGGTGCGATGGACTGGTAGGCCTCGCGGTTATTGGTCTCGGTCACGACGTCTGCACGCAGGCGCTGGCTGGCCTCCAGAGGGTGGGCCAGCGGCTCGATACCGTCGGTATCGACCGCCTGCATTTCGTCGACCAGCCCGAGAATGCTGTTGAGGGCCGAAGTGATGTGTGGAAGATCGGCATCATTGAGGCCAAGGCAGGCCAGATGAGCGATTTTTTCCACATCGGAGCGTTCTAGCGCCATTGGGATTCTCCAGTGGAAAACAAAACGGACGGCGTCCGTGTGTTAGATTGTCGGAACACTACCGCACTTCTACGGTCATAAGGCCGCGATTGTGGGGCTTGGTGCACAGAAAAGCGGCCAATTTAACATATTGGCGCCTTGCCCAAAATCCCTGTCGTTGTTAGAGTTTGCCGCACTTTTTTACCCACGCGTTGCCTAGGGTCCCTTTCCCATGTTCAAGAAACTGCGTGGCATGTTTTCCAGCGATCTTTCCATTGACCTGGGCACTGCCAACACCCTTATTTACGTGCGCGAGCGCGGTATCGTCCTGAATGAGCCCTCCGTTGTGGCCATTCGGACACACGGTAACCAGAAAAGTGTCGTTGCTGTCGGCACCGAAGCCAAGCGCATGCTCGGCCGTACACCGGGCAACATCGCTGCCATTCGTCCGATGAAGGACGGCGTGATCGCCGACTTCAGCGTTTGCGAAAAAATGCTGCAGTACTTTATCAACAAGGTTCACGAAAACAGCTTCCTGCAGCCTAGCCCTCGCGTGTTGATCTGCGTTCCATGCAAATCCACCCAGGTTGAGCGTCGTGCCATCCGTGAATCGGCCCTCGGCGCCGGTGCCCGTGAAGTGTTCCTGATCGAAGAGCCAATGGCCGCTGCGATCGGCGCCGGCCTGCCGGTTGAAGAAGCCCGCGGTTCGATGGTCGTGGATATCGGTGGCGGTACCACTGAAATCGCGCTGATCTCCCTGAACGGTGTGGTTTACGCCGAATCCGTCCGTGTTGGCGGCGACCGCTTCGACGAAGCGATCATCACCTACGTGCGTCGCAACTACGGCAGCCTGATCGGTGAGTCCACTGCCGAACGCATCAAGCAGGAAATCGGTACCGCCTACCCGGGCGGCGAAGTTCGCGAAGTCGACGTTCGTGGCCGTAACCTGGCCGAAGGCGTTCCACGCGCATTCACCCTGAACTCCAACGAAGTGCTGGAAGCTCTGCAAGAGTCCCTGGCAACCATCGTTCAGGCCGTGAAAAGCGCCCTGGAGCAATCGCCTCCGGAACTGGCTTCCGACATCGCCGAGCGTGGCCTGGTACTGACCGGTGGTGGCGCCTTGCTGCGTGACCTGGACAAGTTGCTGGCCCAGGAAACCGGTCTGCCGGTGATCGTTGCCGAAGACCCGCTGACCTGCGTTGCTCGCGGCGGTGGCCGTGCATTGGAAATGATGGATAAACACACCATGGACCTGCTTTCCAGCGAGTAAGTCGCCGGATCGCTTCTATGCTGTTGAGCGCGCAGGCGGCACTTTGCGGTGCTGCCTGTTCGCGTTTATCTTCTGTCAGTCTGCATCCAGGCCGGATTGCTGCCGTATGAATAAACAGAACATTTGCCTGGGAGGAGCGGCTTATTAAACCGCTTTTCACCAAGGGTCCTTCGCTGGGCGTGCGCCTGTTGGTGCTGGTCGTGCTATCGGTCGCGCTGATGGTGGTCGATGCCCGCTTCAGTCTGCTCAAGCCAGCACGCAGCCAGATGTCGCTGGTGCTGATGGACGCCTACTGGATCACCGACCTGCCCGGACGACTGTGGGAAGGCGTTGCCAGTCAGTTTGGCAGCCGGACCGAACTCGTCGCCGAAAACGAAAAACTCAAGACCGAGAACCTGCTGCTGCAGGGGCGCATGCAGAAGCTTGCCGCCCTGACCGAGCAGAACGTTCGGCTGCGCGAGTTGCTCAACTCTTCGGCACTGGTCAACGAGAAGGTCGAAGTGGCCGAGTTGATCGGCATGGATCCCAACCCCTTTACCCATCGCATCATCATCAACAAGGGTGAACGCGACGGCGTGGTCCTCGGTCAGCCGGTACTTGATGCCCGTGGCCTGATGGGCCAGGTGGTCGAGCTGATGCCTTATACCTCCCGCGTCTTGCTGCTGACCGATACCACCCACAGCATTCCAGTGCAGGTGAACCGTAACGGTTTGCGGGCGATTGCCAGCGGCACCGGCAACCCCGAGCGTCTCGAGTTGCGTCATGTGGCCGACACCGCCGACATCAAGGAAGGCGACTTGCTGGTCAGCTCCGGCCTTGGCCAACGTTTCCCGGCCGGTTACCCGGTGGCGACGGTCAAGGAAGTGATTCACGATTCCGGCCAGCCATTTGCCATTGTCCGCGCCATTCCGACCGCCGCCTTGAACCGCAGCCGTTACCTGCTGCTGGTGTTCAGCGACAACCGGACTGCCGAAGAGCGCGCCAACGCTGCCGCCCAGGCCCAGGAAAACCTGGACGCGCAGGGCGGTGGACCGATCATTCCGGCGACGGTGCCGAAACTGGTCAACCCGGCAGCCCCCGCAGCCCCGGCCGCCGCACCGGCAACTCCTGCCGCGGCGGCACCTGCGGCCACTGCGCCAGCCAAGCCGACCACCACGCCAGCCAAGCCTGCGAGCACGCATCCTGCGGCGGCTAAACCGCCTGCGGCGCAACCCGCTGCCGCGAAGCCTGCCGCCAAACCGCCAGTCTCCGTGCCGGCTACTCCAGTGGGAAGAGAATAATGGGCGGTGTAAAAGCATCCCGAAACGGCTGGATAGTCTGGCTGACATTCGCCATCGGTCTACTTCTCAGCGTTTCGCCTTTGCCGCAATTCATGGAAATCCTGCGCCCGCTGTGGCTGGCCTTGTTGCTGGCATTCTGGGCGTTGAACCTGCCGCAGACCGTCGGGATGGTGACGGCGTTTTGCCTGGGGCTGGCTGAAGACGTGCTCTATGGCACGTTGCTGGGTCAGAACGCCTTGATCCTGACCCTCATCACCTATCTGGTACTGGCGCTGCAGCAACGTCTGCGGATGTTCCCGATGTGGCAGCAGAGCCTGGTGATCCTGGTGATCTTCGGCCTCGCCCAACTGGTTCAGTTGTGGCTCAGTGCCCTGACCGGCAATCGTCAGCCAACCCTGGCGCTGGTGCTGCCGGCACTGGTCAGTGCATTGCTCTGGCCCTGGATCAGTTTCGGTTTGCGCGGGTTGCGTCGACGTTACAAAATCAATTGATTCGGTCAGGCATTTGCCCGCACCTGGACAGGGAGATGTCTTGATGAAACAGCTTTATCTTGCCTCTGGTTCGCCGCGTCGACGTGAATTGCTCACGCAGATCGGCGTACCGTTCTCCGCCGTCAGTGCGGACATCGATGAAACCCCTTTAGCTCAAGAATCCCCATCGGCCTATGTCGAGCGTCTGGCGCGCGGCAAGGCCGAGGCCGGTCGCGGTGGAGTCGTGTCTGACGAACCGTTCTGCGTGCTGGGTGCCGATACTGCCGTGGTACAGGGCGGAAAAATTCTCGGCAAACCGGTTGATCATGCGGATGCGTGCGCCATGCTGATGATGTTGTCAGGGTGTGAGCATGAGGTCCTCACCGCGATTGCGGTACTCGATGGCGAACGTTGCGAGTCCCGGGTTGTCACCAGTCGGGTGCGTTTTCGTGATATCAGTCGTGATGAAGCAGCGGCCTACTGGGCCAGCGGCGAGCCAAAGGACAAGGCGGGTGGTTATGGCATTCAAGGACTGGGTGCGGTGTTTGTCGCCGGGCTCGATGGAAGTTATTCGGCGGTGGTGGGACTACCGCTTTGCGAAACCGCGGAACTGCTTGGCCATTTCGGCATACCCTGTTGGCAAACCCGGAACGCACACTAAGCAACGTTCTGAACAGATGCGGCCATTATCGTGAACATGCCTGAACGAGACCCTGCCATGAGTGAAGAGATCCTGATCAACATCACGCCGATGGAGTCGCGCGTGGCGGTGGTCGAAAACGGTGTCCTGCAAGAGGTCCATGTCGAGCGCACGCAAAAGCGCGGGATCGTCGGCAACATCTATAAAGGCAAAGTCGTGCGGGTATTGCCGGGGATGCAGGCGGCATTCGTCGACATCGGCCTTGACCGTGCCGCGTTCATTCATGCTTCGGAAATTTCCCTGCGCGAAGGCCCGGCGGTCGAGAGCATCAGTGCACTGGTGCACGAAGGCCAGAGCCTGGTGGTGCAAGTGACCAAGGACCCGATCGGCTCCAAAGGCGCGCGCCTGACCACCCAGCTGTCGATCCCTTCGCGTTATCTGGTGTACATGCCACGCACGGCCCATGTCGGCATTTCCCTGAAGATCGAAGACGAAGCCGAGCGCGAGCGCCTCAAGCAAGTGGTCACTGATTGCGTGGCCAAGGAAGGTATCAAGGAAGCCGGCGGTTTCATTCTGCGCACGGCAGCCGAAGGCGCCGGTGCCGACGAAATTCTCATGGACATCCGCTACCTGCGGCGGCTCTGGGATCAGATCAGCGCCCAGATCAAAACCATCAGCGCGCCCAGCGTGATCTACGAAGACCTTGGTTTGGCGCTGCGCACCCTGCGTGACCTGGTGAGCCCGAAGATCGAGAAGATCCGCATCGACTCCCGGGAAACCTTCCAGAAAACCACGCAATTCGTCGCCGAATTGATGCCCGAGATTGCCGACCGCCTGGAGCATTACCCGGGCGAGCGGCCGATTTTCGACCTGTATGGCGTCGAAGACGAAATCCAGAAGGCCCTCGAACGCAAGGTCCCACTCAAGTCCGGCGGTTATCTGGTGGTCGACCCGGCGGAAGCCATGAGCACCATCGACGTCAATACCGGGGCGTTCGTCGGCCATCGCAACCTCGAAGAAACCATCTTCAAGACCAACCTCGAAGCTGCGACGGCCATCGCCCGCCAGTTGCGCCTGCGGAACCTCGGCGGAATCATCATCATCGACTTCATCGACATGGAAGATGAAGAACACCAGCGCCAGGTGCTGCGCACGCTTGAAAAGCAACTGGAGCGCGATCACGCCAAGACCAACATCATCGGTATCACCGAGCTGGGCCTGGTGCAGATGACCCGCAAGCGCACCCGTGAAAGCCTTGAACAAGTGTTGTGCGAGCCGTGCAATGCCTGTCAGGGACGCGGCAAGCTCAAGACCCCGGAAACCGTTTGCTACGAAATCTTCCGTGAAATCCTGCGTGAGGCTCGCGCCTATCAGGCGGAAGGCTATCGTGTATTGGCAAACCAGAAAGTGGTGGACCGCCTGCTTGACGAAGAGTCGGGCAACGTCGCCGAGCTGGAAGGGTTTATCGGACGCACCATCCGCTTCCAGGTAGAAACCATGTATTCCCAGGAACAATACGACGTGGTGTTGCTCTGAATCGCTGCGTTTTAACTTTTTCTGAATGGCTGGCCTCAGCTTTTTGCAAAACTTTTGCCATGGGGGCCACCTGACATGGACCGTCTGACACGCATTTTGGCCGCACTGATCCGCTGGGGTCTGGGCCTGTGCGCGTTGGTTTTGGTGTTGATGGCGCTCTACGTCAGCCTTGGCCGGGAGCTGACGCCGCTGGTGGCCGAGTACCGTGCCGACGTCGAAACCAAAGCCAGCGATGCCTTGGGCATGCCGTTGCAGATCGGTGAGCTCGAAGGCAACTGGAGCGGATTTGCCCCCATATTGATGGCTCACGACGTGACGGTCGGCGAGGGCGCCAATGCCTTGCATCTGGATCAGGTGCGCGCAGTGCCGGACCTTTGGGCCAGCCTGCTGGCACGCCAGGTACGCATCGCGCATCTGGAAGTCAGCGGCCTGAAGATCAGCGTCAAGGAGGGCGACGACGGTCAATGGGCTCTGGAAGGTTTGCCAGTGCAACAGGATCAACCCATTGATCCGGAACAGTTGCTCAATCGTATGCAAATGATCCAGCAACTGTCGGTGCTCGACAGCCAGGTGACCCTGCAGCCGTTTGCACAGTCGCCGCTGACGCTGACTTATGTCGGTCTGAATCTGAAAACCGGGGCGTCGCGGCAACGGCTCGACGCGAGGCTGACCCTGCCTGACGGGCAGCCGGTGGCCATGAGCCTGCGGACGCGCATTCGTGCCAGCGAATGGCAGGACGGTGAAGCCGAAGTCTATCTAAGCCTGCCGCAAAGCGACTGGTCGAAGTGGTTGCCCGAGCGTGTAAGCCAGCAATGGAATTTCTCCGAGATCAAGGCCGGCGGCGAGCTGTGGGCGACCTGGGGCAAAGGCACCTTGCAAAGCGCGGCAGTGCGCTTGAACGCGCCACAACTCAAGGGCGCCTACGTCGACCGCCAGCCGATCCAGATCAACAACCTGGCGCTCAACGGTTACTTCCAGCGCAATGCCGAAGGCATGCTGGTGACCCTGGATTCCCTGGCAATGAACCTCGGCGACACCCGCTGGGAAACGCATTTGCAGCTCAAGCAAAACGCCGCCACCAACAAGACCGAAGAACTTTGGCATCTGCAGGCCGACCGCGTCGACCTGACCCCGCTCACGCCGCTGCTCAATGCTCTTGCGCCGTTGCCGCAAGGCTTTGCCACCGTTGTCGAGCGGCTCAAGGTGACGGGCGAACTGCGCAATGTATTGATCGACGTGCGGCCCAATGCCACCGACGACAGCAAGTTCAGCTTTGCCGCCAATCTCGATCAGGTCGGCTTCGACGCTTATCACGGTGCGCCGGCGGCGCGAAATGTCAGTGGCAGCATCAGCGGTGATCTGGGCCATGGTGAACTGCGCATGGACAGCAAGGATTTCATGCTGCACCTGGACCCGATTTTCGCCAAACCGTGGCAGTACATTCAAGCCAACGCGCGGCTGACCTGGAAACTCGATAAAGAAGGCTTCACCCTGATCGCGCCGTACCTGAAGGTACTGGGCGAGGAAGGCAAGATTGCCGGCGACTTCCTGATTCGCCTGCATTTCGATCACACCCAGGAAGACTACATGGACCTGCGGGTTGGCCTGGTGGACGGTGACGGACGCTACACCGCCAAGTACCTGCCGGCAGTCCTCAGCCCGGCGCTGGATGAATGGCTGCGCACCGCGATTCTCAAGGGCGCGGTGGATCAAGGCTTCTTCCAGTATCAAGGGTCGCTCCACCACGGTGCCGCGGACGCCGATCGCAGCATCAGCCTGTACTTCAAGGTCCACGATGCCGAACTGGCATTCCAGCCGGGCTGGCCCCATGTCAGCAAGGTCAGTGGTGATGTGTTTGTTGAGGACAGCGGGGTGCGGATTCTGGCCAGCAAGGGCCAGTTGCTCGACACGCAGGTCAGCGATATCTACGTCGACATTCCCCATGTGCCTGCGGGGCAGAACGTTCATTTGTTCCTCGATGGCGGATTTGCCGGTGGTTTGGGCGATGGCCTGAAAATCCTTCAGGAAGCACCGATCGGCACCGCAGCTACTTTCGCCGGCTGGGAAGGCGAGGGTGACCTGCAAGGCAAGTTGAAGCTGGATATCCCGTTGGCAAAAGACGAGGAGCCGAAGATCCTCGTCGACTTCAAGACCGCCAAGGCGCGCTTGAAGCTGGCGGAGCCTGTGCTGGAGTTGACTCAGCTCAAAGGTGATTTCCGTTTCGACAGTGCCAAAGGCCTGAGCGGGCAGAACATCAGCGCACGGGCATTCGACAAGCCGGTTACCGCGCAGATTTTTGCCGATGGCGGTGCAGGCAAACTCAATACCCGGGTCAGCGCGTCCGGCCAGGTCGAGGTCAAGAAACTGACCGACTGGCTGAAGGTTACCCAGCCTCTGCCAGTGAGTGGCGTGATCCCCTATCAACTGCAACTGACCCTGAACGGCGCCGACAGCCAATTGATGGTCAACTCCAACCTCAAGGGCGTGGCCGTCGATTTGCCTGCACCGTTCGGCATGACCACCGATGCCGGGCGCGACACGACGTTTCGCATGACCTTGCAGGGCGACGAACGGCGTTATTGGGTCAACTACGGGGACCTGGCGAGTTTCACGTTTGCAGCCCCGGCCAGCAATTTCGCCGACGGTCGCGGGGACTTGTTCCTCGGTGGCGGCGAGGCCGTGTTGCCTGGCACCAAAGGCCTGCGGATACGGGGCGTGCTGTCGGAGCTGGACGTTGGCCCGTGGAAGGATCTGGTGGATAAATACGCCGGGCAGGATCCCGGAGGCAGCGCCAAGCAATTGCTCAGCGGTGCGGATTTCAAGGTGGACAAGCTCAGCGGTATTGGCACCACGCTCGATCAGGCCTCGATCCAGCTGGCGCGCAACCCTTCCGCCTGGACGCTGCAACTCGACAGCCAGCAGATCAAGGGCAACGCCAACCTTCCCGATGCGAAAGGGGCGCCGATCACGGTCAATCTGCAAACCGTGCGCCTGCCGGCACCGGACCCGACCGTGCTGGCCGATGAAAACTCGCCTGATCCGCTGGCCTCGGTGGACCCGACGAAAATCCCCGCGATGGACATCACCATTAATCAGCTATTCCAGGGCCAGGATCTGGTGGGGGGCTGGTCGCTGAAGATTCGTCCGACGGCCAAGGGTATCGTGTTCAACTCGCTGGACCTGGGCCTCAAGGGCATTCTGTTGGTGGGCAGCGGTGGTTGGGAAGGCACGCCCGGCGCCAGCACAAGCTGGTACAAGGGACGCATCAGCGGCAAGAACCTCGCCGATGTGCTCAAGAACTGGGGGTATGCGCCGAGCGTCACCAGCAAGGACTTTTACATGGATGTCGATGGCCGCTGGCCCGGCTCGCCGGCCTGGGTGGCGACCAAACGTTTCTCCGGCTCGCTTGATGCAACGCTCAATCAGGGCCAGTTCGTCGAGGTCGAAGGCAGTGCTCAGGCGTTGCGGGTATTTGGATTGCTCAACTTCAACTCCATTGGCAGGCGTCTGCGCCTGGATTTCTCCGACCTGTTCGGCAAAGGTCTGAGTTATGACCAGGTCAAGGGGCTGCTGGTGGGGACCAATGGAGTGTATGTCACCCGTGAGCCGATCCGGCTGACGGGGCCATCGAGCACCATCGAGCTCGATGGCACCCTGAACCTGGTGGCCGACCAGATCGATGCGAAACTGTTGGTGACCTTGCCGGTAACCAATAACTTGCCGATTGCCGCACTAATCATCGGTGCACCCGCGGTCGGCGGGGCGCTGTTCCTGATCGACAAGCTGATCGGTGACCGTGTCGCCCGTTTCGCCAGTGTGAAGTACACCGTCAAAGGGCCGTGGAAAGAACCGAAAATCACCTTCGACAAGCCTTTTTGAAAAGCCAACCTTCGGGCCTATGGAGTAGCATGACCATTGCGGCTCGCCCCCCTGTAGGAGCGAGCTTGCTCGCGATGAGTTTGAACGCGACGCGTTTTTCAGACAGCCTGCGTCATCGTTCACGTCCATCGCGAGCAAGCTCGCTCCTACAAGGTCTGTGTTGATTTCAATAAGGAAAAGGCCATGTCTGTAGCGGTGATTCAAATGGTCAGCCAGAGCGATGTGCTGGCCAATCTGGCCCAGGCCCGTCGACTGCTTGAACAAGCGGCCGCCGGCGGCGCGAAACTGGCGGTATTGCCGGAAAACTTCGCCGCCATGGGCCGGCGCGACATTGCCGACATCGGGCGCGCCGAAGCACTGGGCGACGGCCCGATCCTGCCCTGGTTGAAACAGACCGCACGCGACCTCAAGTTATGGATTGTGGCCGGCACATTGCCGTTGCCGCCGGTGGATCAACCGACGGCGAAAGCGCATGCCTGTTCGTTGCTGGTCGATGACCAGGGCGAAACGGTGGCGCGCTACGACAAGCTGCACCTGTTCGACGTGGACGTGGCGGACAATCGTGGCCGTTATCGTGAATCCGATGACTATGCTTATGGCAGCGGTGTGGTCGTGGCGGACACACCGGTCGGCCAGGTCGGCCTGACGGTCTGCTATGACCTGCGCTTTCCCGAGCTGTACAGTGAACTGCGCGCTGCCGGTGCGGAACTGATTACTGCCCCCTCGGCGTTCACGGCGGTGACCGGCGCGGCGCATTGGGATGTGCTGATTCGGGCGCGGGCCATCGAGACGCAATGTTACGTACTCGCGGCAGCCCAGGGCGGGACGCATCCGGGGCCAAGGGAAACCTATGGTCATGCCGCCATCGTCGACCCGTGGGGGCGTGTGCTGGCGCAACAGGATCAGGGCGAGGCCGTGCTGCTGGCTGAACGCGACAGCAGCGAACAGGCGTCCATCCGGGCGCGGATGCCGGTGTCCAGTCACCGGCGCTTTTTCTCGCAGGGCGCCCAGCGACCTGCATCAGAACGACGAATTTAAGGCGTAAAGCATATGAGCGAGTTGTTGTCCTCAGTCAGTGAACACCTGCTGGCGCCCGGTGGCGTCACGATCGAGAGCCTGCAAGGCGTACTCGGCGATCTGGCCGGGCCGGGCATCGATGCGGCCGACCTGTATTTCCAGGGACAGATCTCCGAGTCCTGGGCGCTGGAAGACGGCATCGTCAAGGAAGGCAGCTTCAACCTTGACCAAGGCGTGGGCGTGCGTGCGCAATCGGGCGAAAAAACCGGTTTTGCCTACAGCAATGCCATCACTCTCGAAGCCCTGGGCGCGGCGGCGCGTGCCGCCCGTTCGATTTCCCGGGCCGGGCAACACGGCACCGTCCAGGCTTTTACCAGCCAGGATGTTGCGCAGTTGTATGCGCCGGACAATCCGCTGGAAGTGCTGACCCGCGCCGAGAAAGTCGATTTGCTCAAGCGAATCGACGCCGCGACCCGCGCCCTCGACCCACGCATCCAGCAAGTCACCGTGAGCATGGCCGGTGTCTGGGAACGGATTCTGGTGGCTTCCACCGACGGCGGTCTGGCGGCGGATGTGCGGCCGTTGGTGCGTTTCAACGTCAGTGTGATCGTCGAGCAGAACGGTCGCCGCGAGCGCGGCGGTCATGGTGGTGGCGGTCGGACCGATTACCGTTATTTCCTCGGCGAAGACCGCGCCATGGGCTATGCCCGCGAAGCATTGCGTCAGGCACTGGTCAACCTTGAAGCGATTCCGGCACCGGCCGGTACGCTGCCGGTGGTGCTCGGCTCCGGCTGGTCGGGCGTGCTGCTGCACGAAGCCGTCGGTCATGGTCTGGAAGGCGACTTCAATCGCAAGGGCAGCTCGGCTTATAGCGGGCGCATGGGCGAGATGGTTGCGTCCAAGCTGTGCACCATTGTCGATGATGGCACCCTGGCCGGTCGCCGTGGCTCATTGAGCGTCGATGACGAAGGTACGCCGACCGAGTGCACAACGCTGATCGAAAACGGCGTACTCAAAGGCTACATGCAGGACAAGCTCAACGCCCGCCTGATGGGCGTTGCACGCACCGGTAACGGCCGTCGCGAATCCTACGCGCACCTGCCGATGCCGCGCATGACCAACACCTACATGCTCGCCGGCGAAAGCGACCCGGCGGAAATCATCGCTTCGGTGAAACGCGGCATCTACTGCGCCAACCTCGGTGGCGGTCAGGTGGACATCACCAGCGGCAAGTTCGTGTTCTCCACCAGCGAGGCGTACCTGATCGAGGACGGCAAGATCACCGCTCCGGTCAAAGGCGCGACCCTGATCGGCAACGGGCCGGAAGCCATGAGCAAAGTGTCGATGGTGGGTAATGATCTGTCGCTGGACAGCGGCGTGGGCACGTGTGGCAAGGATGGGCAGTCGGTGCCGGTGGGTGTCGGCCAGCCAACGCTGAAGATTGATGCGATCACCGTGGGTGGCACGGGCGCTTGATGGATCGAGCTTCGGGTGAGTCGCGTCGCGACTCACCCGATTCGAGATTTAACGCAGTCCGCGTTGAGTCTCGTCCAGCTCACGGATGTACTTGAAGATTTTACGGCTGGCAGCAGGAGGCTTGTTTTGCGCAACCTCATGCTGGGCCTGACGGATCAGGGAACGCAATTGCTGGCGATCCGCGTCGGGATATTCGACGACGAATTTTTCCAGTACGGCGTCGTCGCCGGCAATCAGACGATCGCGCCAGCGTTCCAGGTTATGGAAGCGTTCGTTGTACTGGCGAGTGGAGGCATCGAGTTGATCGAGCAGAACCAGAATCGCGTCAGTGTCCTGATCGCGCATCAGTTTGCCGATGAACTGAAGGTGCCGTTTACGCGCGATGTTCGCGGTGTGCTTGGGCGCATCGGCCAGGGCCCGGCGCAATCCGTCGGTCAATGGCAGTTTGTTGAGCAAGTCAGGCTTGAGCGTTGTAAGGCGCTCGCCGAGGTCAACCAGAGCATGCAGCTCGCGTTTGACCTGGGATTTGCTTTTTTCTCCCGTATCGAGGGAGTCGTCGTAAGAATCAACCATGGTGGCAGTCCGCAAAGAAACGCCGCCATGATAACCAGTCGGGGGCCACTTGTCCGGCCCGGTCGCTCGATGACCGTTACCGAAAGCAGAATTTGAGTGGAGAACAGCATGAGTGCAGTTGAAAGCGTCGGCCCACAAGCATTGCCGGCACTGCAGGAACAAGTCGAGCAGATCATCGCTGAAGCCAAGCGCCAGGGGGCCAGCGCCTGTGAAGTAGCGGTGTCACTGGAGCAAGGCTTGTCGACTTCGGTGCGCCAGCGTGAAGTCGAAACGGTCGAATTCAACCGCGATCAGGGTTTTGGCATCACCTTGTACGTCGGCCAGCGCAAAGGCTCGGCCAGCACCTCGGCCAGCGGTCCGGAGGCGATTCGCGAAACGGTTGCCGCTGCACTGGCTATCGCCAAACACACCTCGGAAGACGAAGCCTCGGGCCTGGCGGATGCAGCGTTGATGGCCAGGGATGTGCAGGATTTCGACCTGTTTCACCAATGGGACATCACGCCGGAGCAGGCCATCGAGCAGGCCCTGGCCTGTGAAGCCGCGGCGTTTGCCGCCGACAGCCGGATCAAGAACGCTGACGGCACCACCCTCAGCACCCATCAGGGTTGCCGCGTTTATGGCAACAGCCACGGCTTCATCGGCGGCTACGCATCGACTCGTCACAGCTTGAGCTGCGTGATGATCGCCGAAGCGGACGGCCAGATGCAGCGTGATTACTGGTACGACGTGAACCGCCAGGGCAATCTGCTGGCCGACCCGGTCAGTATCGGCCAGCGCGCTGCGCAACGGGCGGCGAGCCGTCTGGGCGCGCGTCCGGTGCCGACTTGCGAGGTGCCGGTGCTGTTTTCCGCCGAGTTGGCTGGGGGCCTGTTCGGCAGTTTCCTGTCGGCGATTTCCGGCGGCAGCCTGTACCGCAAGTCATCGTTCCTTGAAGGTACTTTGGGACAGAAGCTGTTTCCGGAGTGGCTGACCATCGACGAGCGCCCACACTTGATGCGTGCCATGGGCAGCGCGGCGTTCGACGGTGATGGTTTGGCCACCTACGCCAAACCGTTCGTCGAAAAAGGCGAGCTGGTGTCCTATATCCTCGGCACCTACTCCGGCCGCAAGCTTGGAATGCCAAGCACGGCCAACGCCGGCGGCGTGCACAACCTGTTCGTCACCCATGGCGATGAAGACCAGGCGGCCTTGCTGCGGCGTATGGGGCGCGGGCTGTTGGTCACCGAGTTAATGGGCCAGGGGCTGAACATGGTCACCGGTGATTATTCCCGGGGCGCGGCGGGTTACTGGGTCGAGAACGGCGAAATCCAGTTCGCGGTCCAGGAAGTGACCATCGCCGGCAACATGCGCGACATGTTCAAACAGATTCTGGCCGTGGGGAACGACCTGGAACTGCGCAGCAACATCCGTACGGGTTCGGTGCTGATCGAGCGGATGACGGTGGCGGGTAGCTAAGCCAGCGCCGCTGTACAAAAAAGGCGCGCCACCCAATGGGGGGGCGCGCCTTTTTTATTGGCAAACGCGGTGTATCTGATGCATTGCGATGATAGGAGTTGGGGCCGCTTCGCGCCCCAGCGGGAGCACGCTCCCTCGCCACAAAATCACCGGGAAAGGATTCCGTAGCGGTTACTCGCCTTCGTCGAAGTAGTTGTTGATCAGGGCTACCAGTGCGTCCATCGCTTCCTGTTCCTGCTCGCCTTCCGTGCTCAGATGGATTTTGGTGCCCTTACCGGCAGCGAGCATCATCATGGCCATGATGCTTTTGCCATCGACTGTGGATTCAGGTGTGCGTCCTACCCTGATCGTGCAGTCCTTGAACTGGCCGGCGACTCCGACGAATTTTGCAGACGCCCGGGCATGCAGACCCAGCTTGTTGATGATTTCGATTTCCAGAGCAGGCATCGCGATGTGAATCCTTTAGCTGAGGTCGCGGTGGCGAACCTGGACGTTCTTCAGGGTTTTTTGCAGCGCCTGCCCCAAACGCTCGGTCAGGTAGACGGAGCGGTGATGTCCGCCAGTGCACCCAATGGCAATGGTGACGTAGGCGCGGTTGCTGGCGGCAAAACGAGGCAGCCACTTTAGCAGGTATGTGGAAATGTCCTGGAACATCTCCTCCACATCCGGCTGTGCCGCCAGGTAATCGGCAACCGGTTGATCGAGCCCGGACTGCTCGCGCAATTCCGGTTTCCAGTAAGGGTTGGGCAGGCAACGCACATCGAACACCAGGTCGGCGTCCACCGGCATGCCACGCTTGAACCCGAAGGACTCCACCAGGAACGCAGTGCCCGGCTCGGGCTGATTCAACAGGCGCAGTTTGATGGTATCGCGCAGTTGATACAGGTTCAGGCTGGTGGTGTTGATCTTGAGATCGGCGAGGTCGGCAATCGGCCCGAGCAGGACACTTTCAACGTTGATGGCTTCGGCCAGCGAGCGGTTGGCGTTGGTCAGGGGGTGACGTCGGCGGGTTTCCGAGAAGCGCTTGAGCAGGGTTTCTTCATCGGCGTCCAGGTACAGGACATCGCACTGGATGTGGCGGCTGCGGACTTCTTCGAGCAGGTCGGGAAAGCGTGACAGGTGGCTGGGCAGGTTGCGAGCGTCGATGGAAACGGCGACCAGCGGCTGCATTAGCTCGGTATGAATCAATGCTCGTTCGGCCAGTTCCGGCAGCAGACCGGCAGGCAGATTGTCGATGCAGTAGTAGCCGTTGTCCTCAAGAACGTTGAGGGCGGTACTTTTACCTGAGCCGGAACGGCCACTGACGATGATCAAGCGCATGATTACTGACCGTTTTGCTCATCCAGGACAACCTGATACAGGGCTTCGTTGCTTGCAGCATGACGCAGTTTTTCGCGGACATCCTTGCGGTCGAGCATGCTGGCGATCTGTCGCAGCAGTTCAAGGTGCGCATCGGTAGCTGCTTCCGGGACCAGCAGTACGAACAACAGGTCAACCGGCGCGCCGTCGATGGCGTCGAAATCGATAGGGGCGTCGAGGTGCATCAATGCACTGATGGGCGAAACACAGCCCTTGAGGCGGCAATGTGGAATAGCGATGCCGTTGCCAAAACCGGTGGAACCGAGTTTTTCACGGGCAATCAGCGCCTCGAAGACATCTTGCATCTCCAGAGCCGGCACTTCGCGGGCGATCAGATTGGCAATTTGTTCGAGGGCTTTCTTTTTACTGCCGCCCGGCACGTTCACGAGGGAACGGCCGGGGGTCAGGATACTTTCAAGTCGGATCATGGGTTGGGAGTGTTAACGACCGGTTGCGCCCTGAAGGAGGCTCTGGGTCTTTTCCTTATGCTTTTTGAGTTGTTTATCCAGCTTGTCGGTGAGTGCGTCGATCGCGGCGTACATATCGGTATGTTCCGCGTTTGCGACCACTTCATTTCCGGGAATATGCAGCGTGGCTTCGATTTTCTGCTTCAGTTTTTCGACGGTCATCGTGACCTGCACATTAGTGATCTTGTCGAAATGTCGCTCCAATCGTTCGAGTTTTTCGCCGATGTAGGTGCGAAGAGGTTCGGTCACTTCCAGTTGGTGTCCACTGATGTTGACTTGCATACAGCTTCTCCTTCGTTGCCAGTGCATAAAGCGGTAGATCAGATGATCTACCACTGGAACGCTGTGGCGTGGCCCTACATCAACCGCTTGCGTTCGCTCGAAGGCGCGATCCCGAGGGATTCGCGGTACTTGGCGACGGTGCGGCGGGCCACCTGAATGCCTTGTGCCTCCAGTAAACCAGCGATCTTGCTGTCACTCAACGGCTTTTTCTGATTTTCCGCGGCAACCAGTTTTTTGATGATCGCGCGGATCGCTGTGGACGAGCATTCGCCGCCTTCGGAGGTGCTTACATGACTGGAGAAAAAGTATTTGAGTTCATAAATGCCCCGGGGGGTGTGCATGAACTTCTGGGTGGTCACCCGTGAAATCGTCGACTCATGCATGCCGACCGCTTCGGCGATGTCATGCAGGACCAGCGGCTTCATGGCTTCGTCGCCATATTCGAGGAAGCCGCGCTGATGCTCGACGATCTGGGTGGCCACTTTCATCAGGGTTTCATTACGGCTTTGCAGGCTCTTGATGAACCAGCGGGCCTCCTGCAACTGATTGCGCATGAATGTGTTGTCGGCGCTGGTGTCGGCGCGGCGCACGAAACCGGCGTACTGGGCGTTGACCCGCAGCCGTGGCACCGACTCCTGATTCAGCTCCACCAGCCAGCGCTCGTTGTCCTTGCGCACGATAACGTCAGGAACGACGTACTCGGCTTCGGTGGACTCGATCTGCGAGCCAGGACGCGGGTTGAGGCTCTGGACCAGCTCGATGACCTGGCGCAGTTCATCTTCCTTGAGCTTCATGCGGCGCATCAACTGGCTGTAGTCGCGGCTGCCAAGCAGGTCGATGTAATCGGTGACCAGGCGCTTTGCCTCGGCCAGCCAAGGGGTCTTGGCGGGCAGCTGACGCAACTGCAGCAGCAGGCATTCGCCCAGGTTGCGGGCGCCGATGCCGGCGGGCTCGAATTGCTGGATGCGGTGCAGGACCGCTTCGATTTCGTCCAGTTCGATGTCCAGTTCCGGATCGAAGGCTTCGAGGATCTCCTCGAGGGTTTCATCCAGGTAGCCCTGATTGTTGATGCAGTCGATCAGGGTCACGGCGATCAGGCGATCGGTGTCGGACATCGGAGCCAGGTTCAGTTGCCACAGCAAGTGGCTTTGCAGGCTTTCGCCGGCCGAGGTGCGGGTGGTGAAGTCCCACTCGTCATCATCATTGCTGGGCAGGCTGCTGGCGCTGGTCTGGTAAACGTCTTCCCACGCGGTGTCGACGGGGAGTTCGTTGGGAATGCGCTCGTTCCAGTCGCCCTCATCGAGGTTGTCAACCGTCGGGGCGCTTTCCTGGTAGGAGGGTTCCTGGATGTCAGTGTTGGGCTTTTGTTCGGTGTTGTCGGCCAAGGGGTCGGAATTGTCGAAGTCGTCGCCTTCTTCCTGGCGTTCGAGCATCGGATTGGACTCCAGGGCCTCCTGGATTTCCTGTTGCAGGTCCAGGGTCGACAATTGGAGCAGGCGGATGGCCTGTTGCAGCTGCGGTGTCATCGTCAGCTGCTGGCCCATTCTCAAGACTAGCGATGGTTTCATGGCAGGGGCTTAACACCTTATTCGCCGGCGCGCATGCGCCATCCACTACAGGGCGCCGGAGCGCCAAACATAAGCAAATTATATGCCCGAAACTGAAGTGTTTGCCTAGAGCGCTGTAACAATAAAAACCTGTTGATTTTTATCGCTACAGCGGTCTGGCATTCGCCATGACTGCTTCAGCGCTTACAGGCGGAACTCATGGCCCAGGTACACTTCCTTGACCAGGTCGTTGGCCAGGATGGTTTCGGCGTCACCTTCGGCGATCAACTGGCCGTCGTTGACGATATAGGCCGTTTCGCAGATATCCAGGGTTTCACGAACGTTGTGGTCCGTGATCAGCACGCCAATGCCTTTGGCCTTGAGGTGGTAAATGATCTGTTTGATGTCGCCGACCGAAATCGGGTCCACGCCGGCGAAAGGTTCGTCGAGGAGGATGAATTTCGGGTTGGTGGCCAGGGCGCGGGCGATTTCCACGCGACGGCGCTCACCACCGGACAGGCTCATGCCGAGGTTGTCGCGGATGTGGCTGATGTGGAATTCCTGCAACAGGCTTTCCAGTTCCTTGCGACGACCGGCCTTGTCGAGTTCCTTGCGGGTCTCGAGGATGGCCATGATGTTGTCGGCCACCGACAGTTTGCGGAAGATCGATGCTTCTTGCGGCAAGTAGCCGATACCGGCGTTCGCGCGACCGTGCATCGGCTGGTGGCTGACGTCCAGGTCATCGATCAGGACGCGGCCCTGGTCGGCCTGTACCAGGCCGACGATCATGTAGAAGCAGGTAGTCTTGCCGGCGCCGTTGGGGCCAAGCAGGCCGACGATCTGACCGCTGTCGATGGACAGGCTGACATCACGCACGACCTGGCGGCTCTTGTAGCTCTTGGCCAGATGCTGAGCTTTCAGAGTTGCCATTACTGGGCCTTTTGCTCGTCGGTTTTCTTTTTCGGCTGGATCACCATATCGATGCGCGGGCGCGACTCGGTCACCTTGCTGCCGGTTGCGCGACCGGCGCTGGCGAGCTTCTTGACCGTGTCGTAGACGATTTTTTCGCCTTGGGTGACGTTGTTGTCCTTGTCGACAACTTTGGCCTTGTCGATCAGTACGACGCGGTTTTGCGCGGCGTGATACTGGATGGTCACGCCCCAGCCCTGAACAGGCTTGGTATCGCCAGCCGTTTGCAATTGCTCGAAGTACGCCAGGTTGCCCACCGAGGTCACCACGTCGATGTCGCCAGTCGGGGTGCGGGTGATGGTCACGGTGTTGCCGGTCACCTTCATCGAGCCTTGGGTGATGATCACGTCACCCTTATAGGTAGCAATACCTTGTTTGTCGTCCAGTTGGGCATCGTCGGCCTGAATGCGGATAGGCTGCTGTTGATCTTCCGGCAGAGCCCAGGCGCTCACGCTTCCCAGTGCTGCGCCCAGACTGAGCAAAATCGGGAGGGTTTTAACGAGCCTCATACTGTCCTCTTACGTTCGATAGCAGGTGTATCCTGCTTTCTTTCAAATACGCTTTCATTCCCTTGCCAGTCGATACACCGCCAGCGCCGTCGATTCTAACGTCTTGCTCGGTCTGCGCATATTGCTGCTGCGGGAACACGGTCATGCGGGTGCTGGTGATCAGAGTCTTGCGGTTTTTCTCGTCGAAGCGAGTGATACGCACGTCATCGATCAATTCGACCTGTGTGCCGTCAGGGTTGACCTCGCCGTGCAGGCTCTGGACGTGCCACGGGAATTCGGTGCCGCGGAACACGTTCAGGTCGGGGTTGGTCAGCAATGTCACCTCGGTCGCTTTCAGGTGCTCGACCTTGTCGGACACCAGATCATATTGCAGCTTGCCATCTGGCAGGTACTGCACGCTGTGGGCGTTGATGGCGTAATAGTCGATCGCGCTTTCGTCGACCGGCGTTGCCGGCTTGTCGAGGAAGCGTTCCGGGCTGATGTTCCAGTAGCCAACCGCGGCGAAAATCGCCGCGATGCAACTGAACATCAGAGTGTTGCGAAACTTTTTGCTCAGCATAGTGGGCTCACAGGTACGCCGCATTGGCCGCATCGAGGCGGTCCTGGGCGCGCAGGATCAATTCGCAGAATTCGCGAGCGGCACCTTCGCCGCCACGGGCGAGGGTGATGCCGTGAGCGTGTTCACGCACGAAACTGGCGGCATTGGCCACCGCCATGCCCAGGCCGACGCGGCGAATCACCGGAAGGTCCGGCAGGTCATCGCCGAGGTAGGCAACCTGTTCATAGCTCAGATTGAGTTGGGCCAGTAGCTCGTCGAGTACCACCAGTTTGTCTTCACGCCCCTGATACAGGTGCGGGATACCGAGATTCCTGGCTCGCCGTTCGACCACCGGGGTCTTGCGGCCACTGATGATGGCTGTCTGCACGCCAGCGGCCATCAACATCTTGATGCCCTGGCCGTCGAGTGTGTTGAACGTCTTGAATTCGCTGCCGTCTTCGAGGAAGTACAAGCGTCCGTCGGTCAGCACGCCATCGACATCGAACACCGCCAGTTTGATCTGTTTGCCGCGTTGCAGCAGGTCCGCACTCATTACATTACTCCTGCACGCAGCAAGTCGTGCATGTTCAATGCGCCAACCGGGCGGTCTTCGCTGTCGACCACGACCAGCGCGTTGATTTTGTGGTCTTCCATGATTTTCAGTGCTTCGGCGGCGAGCATCTCGGCGCGTGCGGTCTTGCCATGGGCCGTCATGACCTGGTCGATGATGGCGCTGTGGATGTCGATGCTGCGGTCCAGTGTGCGGCGCAAGTCACCGTCGGTGAAGATTCCGGCCAGTTTGCCGTCGGCTTCCAGAATGACGGTCATGCCCAGGCCCTTGCGGGTCATTTCCATCAGGGCATCCTTGAGCAGGGTGCCGCGCTGGACCTGCGGCAGTTCCTGGCCTGCGTGCATGACATTTTCCACTTTCAGCAGCAGGCGTCGGCCCAGGGCGCCGCCGGGATGGGAAAAGGCGAAGTCTTCGGCGGTAAAACCACGGGCTTCCAAAAGCGCGACTGACAGGGCGTCGCCCATGACCAGCGCGGCCGTGGTCGACGAGGTCGGCGCCAGGTTCAACGGGCAGGCTTCGTGCTCGACGTGGACATTCAGGTTGACCTCGGCGGCCTTGGCCAGCGGCGAGTCAGGGTTGCCGGTCAGGCTGATCAACTGAATGCCCAGGCGCTTGATCAGTGGCAGCAGGGTAACGATTTCATTGGTGGAGCCGGAGTTCGAGAGCGCCAGAATGATGTCGTCGCGGGTGATCATGCCCATGTCACCGTGGCTGGCTTCGGCCGGGTGCACAAAAAATGCCGTGGTGCCGGTGCTGGCCAGGGTCGCGGCAATCTTGTTGCCGATGTGCCCCGACTTGCCCATGCCGACCACGACCACGCGGCCTTTGCTGGCCAGAATCATCTCGCAAGCGCGTACGAAATCTGCGTCGATATGGGGTAGCAGGCCTTGCACGGCTTCTACTTCGAGGCGGATGGTGCGTTGTGCTGATCGAATCAGGTCGCTGGATTGGCTCATGTCGGAAATCGTATAGCCTGATGAAAAGGCGGCGATTATAGCGGTTATGATCGAATCCCTCACGCAAGTTCGTCGCGCATTGTTATTTTCAGTTACCGGAAAGCTTCTAAATGGGGCTTTCAACCTGTCATGCAGTTGAACATGACCCGGCTTTGGCCTTGGGCGCGCAGCCTTTGCAGTGATATAGTTCGCCGCCAGTTCGGCCTGCCCGGGAGGTATGTGCTTTTGTCAGAAAGCCAGGCGTCCGAGTGAGAGGCTGCATCGCAAGGAGTTTAGATGAGTGCCGATAACGCCTACGCGGTCGAGCTGAAGGGACTGTCCTTCAAGCGCGGTGCGCGCAGCATTTTCAACAATGTCGATATCCGTATCCCGCGCGGCAAGGTCACCGGCATCATGGGGCCTTCCGGGTGTGGCAAGACCACGCTTCTGCGTCTGATGGGCGCCCAGTTGCGGCCCACCAAGGGTGAAGTCTGGGTCAACGGTCAGAACCTGCCAAAACTGTCGCGCAGCGACCTGTTCGATGCGCGCAAGCATATGGGCGTGCTGTTTCAGAGCGGCGCACTGTTTACCGACCTCGATGTCTTCGAGAACGTCGCTTTTCCGCTGCGGGTTCACACCCAACTGCCGGAAGAAATGATCCGCGACATCGTCCTGCTCAAGTTGCAGGCCGTGGGCTTGCGTGGTGCCATCGAACTGATGCCCGACGAGCTTTCCGGCGGCATGAAGCGCCGTGTTGCGCTGGCCCGGGCGATTGCTCTCGATCCACAGATCCTCATGTACGACGAGCCCTTTGTCGGCCAGGACCCAATCGCAATGGGCGTTCTGGTGCGCCTGATTCGTTTGCTCAACGATGCGCTGGGCATCACCAGCATCGTGGTATCCCACGACCTGGCCGAGACCGCGAGCATTGCCGATTACATTTATGTGGTGGGCGATGGCCAGGTATTGGGGCAGGGCACGCCGGACGAACTGATGAATTCGGATGAGCCGCGTATCCGTCAATTCATGACCGGTGAACCCGACGGCCCGGTCCCGTACCACTTTCCAGCGACGGATTACCGCGCAGATCTTCTGGGGAAGCGCTGATGCGCAGAATTTCATTAATAGAGCGCGTGCGCCGCTTCGGCCAGGCCGGCATCGATGCGCTGGCGGTGTTCGGGCGTTCGACCTTGTTCCTGTTCCATGCCTTGCTCGGCCGGGGCGGTATCGGCGGCGGTTTCGGGCTGCTGGTCAAGCAGTTGCATTCGGTGGGCGTGATGTCCCTGGTGATCATCGTGGTCTCCGGGGTATTCATCGGCATGGTGCTGGCGCTGCAGGGCTTCAACATACTTTCCAGCTATGGTTCAGAGCAGGCCGTCGGGCAGATGGTGGCGCTGACGCTGCTGCGTGAGCTGGGGCCGGTGGTGACCGCCTTGCTGTTCGCCGGGCGCGCAGGTTCCGCGTTGACCGCCGAAATCGGCAACATGAAGTCCACCGAGCAGTTGTCCAGCCTGGAAATGATCGGGGTCGACCCGCTCAAGTACATCATCGCGCCGCGCCTGTGGGCCGGTTTCATTTCCCTGCCGGTGCTGGCGATGATTTTCAGCGTGGTGGGTATCTGGGGCGGCTCGTGGGTAGCTGTCGACTGGCTGGGAGTCTATGAAGGCTCCTACTGGTCGAACATGCAGAACAGCGTGACGTTCTCCGACGATGTGCTCAACGGGATCATCAAAAGTATCGTCTTTGCCTTTGTCGTGACCTGGATTGCCGTATTCCAAGGCTATGACTGCGAACCCACTTCCGAGGGGATCAGTCGTGCCACTACCAAGACCGTTGTGTATGCCTCGTTGGCAGTACTCGGCCTGGACTTTATTCTGACCGCCTTGATGTTTGGAGATTTCTGATGCAAAACCGCACCCTGGAAATCGGTGTCGGCCTTTTCTTGCTGGCTGGCATCCTGGCTTTGCTCTTGTTGGCGTTGCGGGTCAGTGGCCTGTCCCCGACTCCGAGCACCGACACGTATAAACTTTACGCTTACTTCGACAATATCGCCGGTTTGACGGTCAGAGCTAAGGTGACCATGGCCGGTGTGACCATCGGCAAGGTCACGGCCATCGATCTGGATCGCGACAGTTTTACCGGTCGGGTGACCATGCAGCTGGAAAAACGCATCGATAATCTGCCTGCGGACTCTACTGCATCTATCCTGACCGCTGGACTGTTGGGTGAGAAGTACATCGGTATCAGCGTGGGCGGGGAAGACACCCTGCTCAAGGATGGTGGAACCATCCATGACACGCAGTCATCGCTGGTGCTCGAAGACCTGATCGGTAAATTCCTGCTCAATACCGTTAGCAAAGAAGCTAAATGAGGAACTGTTAAATGATCTCTACCTTGCGACGTGGTCTGCTGGTACTGCTCGCGGCGCTGCCGCTGGTGGCCAACGCCGTGGCGTCACCTTCCGCGCACGATCTGGTACAGGACACCACTAATCGGATGCTGGCCGATCTGGCGGCCAACAAAGAAAAGTACAAGCAGGATCCGCAAGACTTTTATACCGCGCTGAACGACATCGTCGGGCCGGTCGTGGATGCCGAGGGCATCTCCAAAAGCATCATGACGGTCAAGTACTCGAAGAAAGCTACGCCTGCGCAGATGAAAACCTTCGAAGAAAACTTCAAGAAGGGTCTGTTCCAGTTCTATGGCAATGCTTTGCTCGAGTACAACAACCAGGGCATCACCGTTGAGCCGGCCAAAGACGAGTCGGGCGACCGTACCAGCGTTGGCATGACCGTCAAGGGCAGCAGTGGCGCGATCTATCCTGTCTCCTACACGCTGGAAAAGATCAATGGCGAGTGGAAGCTGCGTAACGTCATCATCAACGGCATCAACATCGGCAAGCTGTTCCGAGATCAGTTCGCCGATGCGATGCAGCGCAATGGCAACGACCTGGACAAGACCATCAATGGCTGGGCCGGGGAAGTCGCCAAGGCCAAGGAAGCCACCGACAAGAAACCAGGGCAGCCAGCCCAATGAGTGAGTCGGCAGTCCAGATGGACGAAGCGGGCGAGCTGCGACTCAGCGGCGTGCTGGATTACCGCACCGGCCCTGGCCTGCGCGAGCAGGGCAAAGCGTTGATCAAGGCCAGCAAGGCCGCGACGCTGGTGGTCGATTGCTCGGCGGTGACCAAGTCCAGCAGTGTCGGTTTGTCGTTGCTGCTGTGCTTCATCCGCGATGCGCAGGCGGCCGGCAAGGCCCTGAGCATCCGTGGGATGCCGGAAGACATGCGTGAAATCGCTCAGGTCAGCGAGATGACCGAGCTGTTGGCGCATCCCTGAACCGCATCTATAAAGAAGCCCCCCGTCAGAGTCCTGTGAATGCGGGGTTCGCAGGCGCGGGGCTTTTTTGTATGATGTCCGACCCGCGCGCACAGGGCGCCGATTGAGGTTGAGCATGCAGGCCGTAGAAGTGAAGAGCTTCCTTGAAGGAAAGCTGCCCGGAACGTTGGTAGAAGTTGAAGGCGAAGGCTGCAATTTTCAGCTGAACGTGATTAGCGATGAACTGGCGGCGTTGAGCCCGGTCAAGCGTCAGCAGCAGATCTATGCCCATTTGAACCCATGGATCACCGATGGCAGCATCCATGCGGTCACTATGAAATTTTTCAGCAGCGCGGCCTGGGCCGAGCGCACCTGAGCCCAAGGGCGTCGAGATTCTTATGGATAAATTGATTATTACTGGCGGTGCTCGTCTTGACGGCGAAATCCGCATCTCCGGGGCAAAGAACTCTGCCCTGCCGATCCTGGCTGCCACCTTGCTGTGCGATGGCCCGGTGACCGTGGCCAACCTGCCGCACCTGCACGACATCACCACCATGATCGAGCTGTTCGGCCGCATGGGCATCGAGCCGGTGATCGACGAGAAACTCGCCGTTGAAATCGACCCGCGCACCATCAAGACCCTGATCGCACCGTACGAACTGGTTAAAACCATGCGTGCGTCGATTCTGGTGCTGGGCCCGATGGTTGCCCGTTTCGGTGAAGCCGAAGTCGCCTTGCCTGGCGGTTGCGCCATCGGTTCGCGTCCGGTTGACCTGCACATCCGTGGCCTGGAAGCCATGGGCGCGGTCATCGACGTCGAAGGCGGCTACATCAAGGCCAAGGCGCCTGAAGGCGGCCTGCGCGGCGCGCACTTCTTCTTCGATACCGTCAGTGTGACCGGTACCGAGAACATCATGATGGCCGCCGCTCTGGCCAAGGGTCGCAGCGTACTGGCAAACGCCGCGCGCGAACCTGAAGTGGTCGACCTGGCGAACTTCCTGAACGCCATGGGCGCCAAGGTTTCCGGGGCTGGCACCGATACCATCACCATCGATGGTGTCGAGCGTCTGCACCCCACCACTTATAAAGTGATGCCCGACCGTATCGAAACCGGCACCTATCTGGTGGCGGCGGCGGTAACCGGTGGTCGCGTGAAGGTCAAGGATACGGATCCGACCATCCTCGAAGCCGTTCTGGAAAAACTCCGCGAGTCGGGTGCCGAAATCACCTGCGGTGAAGACTGGATCGAGCTGAACATGCACGGCAAGCGGCCGAAAGCCGTCAACGTGCGGACCGCTCCGTACCCGGCGTTCCCGACCGACATGCAGGCGCAGTTCATCTCCCTCAACGCCATTGCCGAAGGCACTGGCGCTGTGATCGAGACGATCTTCGAAAACCGCTTCATGCACGTCTACGAGCTGCATCGCATGGGCGCCAAGATCCAGGTCGAAGGCAACACCGCCATCGTGACCGGCACCGAAAAGCTCAAGGGCGCGCCTGTCATGGCCACCGACCTGCGTGCTTCGGCCAGTCTGGTGATCTCGGCGCTGATCGCCGAAGGCGACACCTTGATCGATCGCATCTACCACATCGACCGTGGCTACGAGTGCATCGAAGAGAAACTGCAGATGCTGGGCGCCAAGATCCGTCGCGTTCCGGGCTAGTTGTTGCAGATGGGGCACAGGGACGTGCCCATTGGTTTTCAAGTCGAGCCGGTTTCCGGCTCGATGCGTGTCCGGCGCCGATTGCGACCGGGCATAAGATTCCTGATTAAGGGCTGACGTTTCCCATGCTGACTATCGCACTGTCCAAGGGCCGCATCCTTGACGACACCCTGCCGCTTCTGGCTGAAGCGGGCATCGTGCCGACCGAGAATCCGGACAAGAGCCGCAAGCTGATCATCCCCACGACCCAGGACGATGTCCGTCTGCTGATCGTGCGTGCCACCGATGTGCCGACCTATGTCGAACATGGTGCCGCCGACCTCGGCGTCGCCGGTAAAGATGTGCTGATGGAATACGGCGGCCAGGGCCTGTACGAGCCGCTGGACCTGCAAATTGCCCAGTGCAAGCTGATGACCGCCGGTAAAGTCGGCGCGGTCGAGCCCAAGGGCCGTCTGCGTATCGCCACCAAGTTCGTCAACGTTGCCAAGCGCTACTACGCCGAACAGGGTCGTCAGGTCGACATCATCAAGCTCTACGGTTCGATGGAACTGGCGCCGCTGATCGGTCTGGCCGACAAGATCATCGACGTGGTCGACACCGGTAACACGCTGCGGGCCAACGGCCTGGAGCCACAGGATTTCATTGCGGCCATCAGCTCCCGGCTGATCGTCAACAAAGCTTCGATGAAAATGCAGCACGCCCGTATCCAGGCGTTGATCGACACCCTGCGCAAGGCAGTGGAGTCTCGACACCGCGGCTGATTCACCTGCGCGACCGCAAGGCGCGCCCGTCTATCCGCCTCATAGCCAGAATTCTCAGGTGCCCAAGCGGAAACGACTGCTAAGTTAGGGCGCCTGAGTTTTTGCCATTCCTATGAGGCTCTCGCTATGACCGCACTGACTGCAATTCGCCGACTCAACGCTGCTGACCCGGATTTCGCACATCATCTGGATCATCTGCTGAGCTGGGAAAGTGTGTCTGACGACTCGGTCAATCAGCGGGTGCTGGACATCATCAAGGCCGTGCGCGAGCGTGGCGACGCAGCTCTGGTGGAATTCACCCGGCAGTTCGACGGCCTGGACGTGGCGTCCATGGCCGACCTGATCCTGCCGCGCGAGCGTCTGGAACTGGCGCTCACCCGCATCTCCGTGGCCCAGCGTGACGCCCTGGAAGTCGCCGCCGCCCGTGTGCGCAGCTACCACGAAAAACAGAAGCAGGACTCCTGGAGCTATACCGAGGCCGACGGCACAGTACTGGGCCAGAAAGTCACGCCACTGGACCGCGCTGGTCTGTACGTGCCGGGCGGCAAGGCGTCGTACCCATCGTCGGTGTTGATGAACGCGATTCCGGCCAAGGTTGCCGGCGTTACCGAAGTGGTGATGGTCGTACCGACCCCGCGCGGTGAAATCAACGAGCTGGTACTGGCTGCGGCCTGCATCGCCGGTGTCGACCGCGTGTTCACCATCGGTGGCGCCCAGGCCGTTGCAGCGCTGGCTTACGGCACTGAAAGCGTGCCGAAGGTCGACAAGGTGGTCGGCCCGGGCAACATCTATGTGGCTACCGCCAAGCGCCACGTGTTTGGTCAGGTTGGTATCGACATGATCGCCGGCCCTTCGGAAATCCTCGTGGTGTGCGACGGCCAGACCGATCCGGACTGGATCGCCATGGACCTGTTCTCGCAGGCCGAGCACGACGAAGACGCCCAGGCCATTCTGGTCAGCCCCGACGCCGAATTCCTCGACAAGGTCGCCGCCAGCATCGCCAAGCTGATGCCGACCATGGAGCGTGCCGCGATCATCGAAACTTCGATCAATGGCCGTGGTGCACTGATCAAGGTTCGCGACATGGAGCAAGCCATCGAAGTGGCCAACCGCATCGCGCCGGAACACCTCGAGTTGTCCGTTGCCGATCCACAAGCCTGGTTGCCGCACATCCGCCACGCCGGTGCAATCTTCATGGGCCGTCACACGTCCGAAGCCCTGGGCGATTACTGCGCCGGCCCGAACCACGTGTTGCCGACTTCCGGCACTGCACGGTTCTCTTCGCCACTGGGCGTGTATGACTTCCAGAAACGTTCGTCGATCATCTTCTGCTCCGAGCAGGGCGCGTCGGAATTGGGCAAAACCGCTTCCGTGCTGGCCCGTGGCGAATCGTTGACCGCCCACGCGCGTAGCGCCGAATACCGTATCGTTGACGACAAGCAGGTGAAATGAATATGAGTAAATTCTGGAGTCCATTCGTCAAGGATCTGGTGCCTTACGTACCGGGCGAGCAGCCTAAGCTGACCAAACTGGTCAAGCTCAACACCAACGAAAACCCGTACGGCCCATCGCCGAAAGCCCTCGCGGCGATGCAAACCGAACTGAATGACAACCTGCGTCTGTACCCGGACCCGAACAGCGATTTGCTCAAGCAAGCCGTCGCCAGGTACTACGGCGTGCAAGGCAATCAGGTGTTCCTCGGCAACGGTTCCGATGAAGTGCTGGCGCACATCTTCCACGGTTTGCTGCAGCACGATCAGCCGCTGTTGTTCCCGGACATCAGCTACAGCTTCTACCCGGTCTACTGCGGTTTGTACGGCATCACCTTCGACGCGGTGCCGCTGGACGAGCAATTCCAGATCAACCCGGCGGACTATGCCAGACCGAATGGCGGGATCATCTTCCCTAACCCGAACGCACCCACCGGTTGCCTGTTGGCGCTGGACGCGGTCGAGCAGATCCTCAAGGCCAGCCCGGATTCCGTGGTCGTGGTGGACGAGGCCTACATCGATTTCGGCGGTGAAACGGCGATCACGCTGGTGGACCGCTATCCAAACCTGCTGGTGACCCAGACCCTGTCCAAGTCTCGCTCCCTGGCCGGTCTGCGGGTTGGCCTGGCGGTCGGGCATCCGGACCTGATCGAGGCGCTGGAGCGGATCAAGAACAGCTTCAACTCTTATCCGCTGGATCGTATGGCCAATGTCGGTGCAGCCGCCGCATTCGAAGATCGCGAGTACTTCGACAAGACCTGCCGTCTGGTCATCGAGCACCGTGAGTGGGTGATTGCGCAGCTGGAAGGGAAGGGCTTTGAAGTGCTGCCGTCAGCGGCGAATTTCATTTTCGCCCGTCACCCCAGGCACGATGCGGCTGGGTTGGCTGCGAAGTTGCGTGAGCAGGGCGTGATTGTCCGGCACTTCAAGCAGGAGCGGATTGCCCAGTTCCTGCGGATCTCCATCGGCACGCCCGAGCAGAATCAGGCGCTGATCGACGGCCTCGGCGACCTTTAACTCACCGCCAACCCTGTGGGAGCGGGCTTGCTCGCGAAAGCGGTGTGTCAGTTAACTTCTGCGTCGACTGACACACCGCTTTCGCG